>CALCTH010000035.1 GCA_937893795.1 uncultured Myxococcales bacterium
CCGGCGAAGCGGAGGTCGCCCATGATGGCCAGGCGAATCGGTGGCCCGTTCACGCCGAGCACCGTGGCCTCCGGGGCCACCTCCAGGCTCGCGGCGATCACCGTGGATTGCGTGAGCCGGGCGGGATCCGGGCTCGAGAGCTCGATGGTGTCGAGGGCGACGACGGCCAGCGTGCCCCGGTAGTCGGTCGTATCCGTCAGGATGGCGACCTCCGTGCTCACGTTGTTGATGACGTTCGGAAGGAAGACGCCCTGGTTCGCCGTCGCGTCGGGGATCGTCACGACGATCGCACAGAGGTTCTGGGCGCACTCCGCGCGCTCGATCTCGAGCGGCGCCCCGCCCATGGCGCGCACCGTCGCGCCGCGGAGGTCCTCCCCCGGGAGCGCCTCGAGCACGGTCACCAGCTGCTGCCCCTCGAAGGCGATGCGCTGCTGGAAGCTCGCGGTCGAGCGCACGCGCATGACGCCGTCGTCGAGCGTGGCGTCGGGGGAGCCGAGGTCCGTCGGCGCGGGCGGCGCATCCATCGCGGCGTCGCGAGGGCCGGCGCCGGCATCCTCGGGTTCGGGACTCGAAGGGCTGCCGCAGGCGAGGAGGAGAGTGGCCGCCAGCAGCGGCGAGTAGCGTCGAAGCATCAGGTTTCCGGTCGCGCCACGAGGGCGCGCTCAGGCGGGCACGCGCGGGCGGCTCAGTCCTCGGCGGGCGCGGCGGGGTTCTCGTCGGGTCGGTACTCGATGAAGAGCCCGTCGTAGCGCGGTCCTTCGTCGTCCGGCGACGCAGCGAAGACCACCACGCGAACGTCACCCGCTTGGAGCCCCTGGAGCGCCAGCGGGAGGACCATGGACCCGGCGCTGAGGTCGACGCCTTCGTCACCGCTGCCGGTCACGCTCTCGTCGAGGTCGAGGCCGTCGTCGCTGCTCCCACCGGGGATGGCGCCGGCGCCCTCGTCGGGCTGGTTCGGAGCGCGCACCGAGGGCGGGTCGACGGGCTCGGCGACGACGTCGATGGTCGCCGCTCCGGGCACCAGCGAGCGCACGAGCGGAACGATCCGCGCGAGCGCCCATTCGGTGACCTCGTTGCGCTGTACCGGGTCCTCGTCGTAGACGGGCTCGCGCCGCTCCAGCTCGTACCAGCGGGAGAACCCGAAGCTCGGCATGAGCATCTCGGCCCGCGTCAGCCGGCCTTCCGTGAGCCGAAGGCGCAGCAGGATGCGCAGCGTGCGGTCGAGGCGACTCCGCCCGGGCACCGGGACCGCGTAGTCGAGCTGGTAAAACTTGATGCACTCCGCGGGTGCGCAGCGCGGGCGCGGGGGCGAGCCGAAGGCCTCGTCGAAGTCCTCGTTGCCCGCGGCGACCTCGCCGAGGGGAGAGCCCCAGCGCTCGACGCCGAGGAGGATGCGCGTCCAGTAGGACACCGCGCGGGAGCCCCAGAGCCGGCGGGCTTCGGCGGCTTCGGCCGCCCGCGAGGCCAGCACGCCGCGGCGGGTCTGGTCCTCGCTCGAGCGGCTCTCGGCCACGGACGAGAGCGCCGAGAGGCGCGTCCGCGCCTGGCTGGCGTAGCGGCCCTCTGGGTAGGCCTCGAGATAGAAGCGCAGGTCGGACGCGTCGCCGGCGCCCTCGAAGAGCGGTCGCTCGGCGGCGTCACGCTCGGCGTTCAGCTCGGTGAACCAGCGGCCCTCGGGATGCGCCGTCACGTAGTCGCGCGTGGCCAGCGTGCGCGCCCGGTCGTCCTCGGCGAGCGCTACGGCGCGGTAGGCCCGGTAGTCGGCCTTCGAGGCGAAGGAGGCGCAGGCGCCGAGGAGGAGCAGCGCGGCGGCGAGGAACCTCAGGGGCATACGTCGCACTCCGGGATGTCCTCGAGCTCGACGTCGACGTTCTCCGCGAGGCGAAGCGCTTCGATGCAGTTGTCGAGCTCGCGCGCCGTGGGCTCCGGGAAGCAGTCGCCCGGCCAGGCACCCACCGTCGAGCAAAACTCGGCCCGCTCGTCGACGCACTCCTGCAGGCCGAGGAAGCCGTCCGGGGGTGGGTTCTGGAACGAGAGACGCTGACAGTTGAAGCGTCCCTGCTCGAAGCAGAAGGTGCCGGGCGCGACGCGCTCGACCTCGTCGCCTGCGCACCCCCCCGTATCGCCGGGAGCCGGACCGACGAGGAGGAGAAGGAGCGGCGCGAGGAGGGCCAGACGGCGGGTCACGGGAGCACCTCGAAGTCGTAGACGAGGCCCAGCTCGAAGGCGAGGACGGGATGCACGCTCACGCTGCCGCTCCGGTCCTGCGCGCCGAAGTAGGTCGCCACGGTCACCCCGGCGTAGGCGCCGAGCCCCGCCAGGAACATGTAGGCAGCGTCCGCCCCGACCTCCACGCCCGGCGAGGCGTTGCCGCGCTCGGTGTCGATGGCCATGGCGAACGCCGCGTGCCCGTAGAGCACGAGGTCCGGCACGGGGTCGTCCGTGAACTGAGCACGGAAGAGATAGGTGGGCGCGAGCACCAGCTGCTCCCCACCGCCGACGCCGTTGAAGAACGAGCCATCGTCGTCCGTGTTGAGCGTGAGGCCGAGGGACGCGCCGTGGCGGTAGCGCACGTCGCGGCTCGGGAAGATCACGCCGCCGCGAAGCTCGATGTAGCCCGGCGCCAGGGTCTCTTGGCTGAACTCGTCCTCGACGCCGAGCCGTACGCCGAGGCCAGCGCCGAGGCTGGCGAGGATGCGAAGGGGCTGCCGCGGCGTGTCCGGGACGTCGCCCTCTCCGTCGTCGTCGTCGCCACCGAAGAGCTCTGGGTCGAGGCCCGGCGGGAGCTCGTCCTCGAGGGCGCGTTCGGCCTCGGCCTCGGCTTCGGCCGCCTCGTCCCGGCGCTGCTGCTCTTGGAGGAAGGGGTTGACGTCGTCGTCCGGTTCCTCGGCGTCCGGTCCTTCGGCGTCCGGGGCGGGGTCGGCCTCCCCGGTCTCCTCGGTGGCCGTCGCCGCGTCGTCGGTCGTTCCTTCCGCGGCGGAACCCTCGTCGGTGTCCTGGGCGAGAAGAGGCGAGGTGGCGAGAAGCATCGCCACGGTGAGGAGCGCGTGTCGCACGAGCCGCTGCAAGCTAGTTGAAGCGCTCGCGAACGGTCAACGCGGACCGAACGCATTCGCCCTGGCGTGCCCCCGGGCCGGGACATCGCGGCGGTCCGGTGTAGGGTCCCGCCGTGACGCGATTCCTGGCTGGCTTTCTCCTGGCGTCCCTGCTCTGGGGTGGCGTGCTCTTCGCGGTCCGCGAGGGGATCCTCGATCTCGGAGGCCCGGGCGAGCTCGTCGTCGCCGAGGCGCCGGAGCCCGCCCCCGAGGAGGAGGTGGCCGCGCCCGCGCCGACCAAGCGCCGGCGCCGGCGTCGACGGCGGCCGCGCGGACAGCGCATGGAGGAGACCCCCACGGGCGAAGCCACCGTGGGCGACGACCTCGGCGAGGACGAGGCCCGGGAGATCGCCGCGGGCGAGAGCGGTGGCGAGGAGCAGCTGCCCGGCCACGTCATCGACGGCGCCTTCGATGCCGCCATGGGCCGCATCCGGCGCTGCCTCGTGCTCATCCCGGGCGATGCGGACGTGCGCGGCCGGGTCACCTTCGGGCTCCGCATCGCGGGCAGCGGGCGCGTGAGCCGCGTGTCGCTGAGCGGACCCGCGGCCGTCACCCGCACCGACGCCGGCGACTGCCTCCGTCAGACCGCCCGCCGGATGACCTTCCCGAGCTTCGACGGGCCCGAGATGCTCGTCCGCTACCCGCTCACGCTCGAATGAGCGCCCGTCGGCCGGACGCCGCTCAGCGGCCGGTGTAGCGAGGCGGGCGCTTCTCCTTGAACGCGGCCAGCGCCTCGAGGCGATCTTCGGTTCCCAGCGTGCGCTCGTAACAGGCGCGCTCCACGCTCATGCCCGCTTCCGGCGGCAACGTGCTCGCGGCGTCGATGGCTTCGAGGGCGGCGGACACGGCCACGGGGGCGGCCTCGGCCAGCGGCTCGGCGCGCGCCAGCGCCGTCGCCAGCGCGGGCTCGCCGTCCGCCCCCACGCGGTTGAGCACGCCGAGGGCCAGGGCCTCCTCCGCGTCGAGACGGCGCGCCAGCAGGATCAGCTCCTTCGCCCGGGCCGGCCCGACGAGCTGCGTCAGCCGCTGCGTACCGCCCGCCCCCGGGATGATCGCCAGGGACACCTCCGTGAGCCCGAGGGTGACGCCGGCCCGCGCCACGCGCAGGTCACACGCCAGGGCGAGCTCGAGACCGCCGCCGAAGGCGACCCCGTTCAGGGCGGCCACGACGGGCTTGGGGCAGGCGTCGATGGCCCCGAACGCGACGCGGTAGAGCGAGAGGAAGTCGCGCACGTCCTCCTCGCTCATCGAGCGTCGCTCCTTGAGATCCGCGCCGGCGCAGAAGGCGCGGTCGCCCGTGCCCGTGAGGATGACGGCGCGGAGCGAGTCGTCCGACCCCGCCTCGCGGGCGAGGCGCCCGAGCTCCCGCACCGCCGGGCGCGAGAGCGCGTTGCGT
>CALCTH010000036.1 GCA_937893795.1 uncultured Myxococcales bacterium
CGAGGAGACGGAGGAGCGGGCGCTCCGCTCGCTCCTCAGCGTGGAAACGGACCCGACGGCCGCGCGCATCACGCTCCGGCAGGGGGATCGCGAGGTCGCCTCGGGCACGTCGCCCTTCGCCGAGACGCTCGAGCCCGGCGAGTACGATATCTCCGTCGAGCACCCGGATTACCGCACCGTCAGCCGGCGCATGCGCATCCGTCCCGGCAAGGTCTACGTCGCCATCCTGGAGCTCAGTCAGGGCGAGTTCCTCGGCTACCTCCGCGTCGTCACGGATCCGCCGGGCGCCGCCGTCTACATCGACGACCGGTCCCAGGGGGCCGTCGGCGTGACGCCCTTCCAGAACGTCCTCGCGACGGGCGAGCACCGCATCTGGATCGAGCGGCCCGGCTACGAGGTGCAGGAGCGCACCGTCCAGGTCGAGCTCGGCGAGACCCACACGGAGGAGCTCGGCCTCGAGCGCACACGCTTCGGGAAGATCCGGGTGGTGGCGAACATCCCGGGCGCCGACGTGCTCGTCGACGGCGAACGCGTGGGCGAGGTGCCCTACGAGGGCGAGGTCGACGCGGGAACGCGCCGCGTCACGGTCCAGGCGCCGGGCATGAAGGATTGGGACGAGGACGTGGAGATTCCCCGCGGCCAGCTCGTTCCGCTCCGCATCGCGCTCGAGCGGCGCCCGTCGCGTGGTGGCGGCTGGGCCATGCTCACGCTGGGCGCGGCCAGCGTGGGCGCCGGCATCGCGCTCGCGCTCCGGGCGTCGAGCCTCGAGTCGGACCTGCAGGACGACCTGAACGCCGGACGGCTCGCGAGCGGCGACGACCGCTTCGACCGCGCCCGCTTCTTCAACTACGGCGCCGACGCGGGCTTCGGGCTCGGCGCCATCTTCGGGCTCCTGTCCATCTACTACTTCGTGCGCGACCCGCTTCCACCCACGACGGGACGCGTGCTCGAGCCGCGGGACTGGACCCTGGTACCCACGATGGACCTTCGCGCCGGCGGTGGTGGCGGCGCGTTCCGGCTGCGATTCTGATGGCGATTCGGACCATGAAGCTACGCCTCGTCGCCTTCGTCGTCGCCCTCGCCGGGTGCACGTTCCTGAGCGACGTCGACGACCTCGACGCCACGACGCCACTGCTCGGGTATCGAGTGGGCGGCACGAACCAGGGCGCCGTGCTCGCGGCCTACTCCACGGAGAGCCTCGCGAGCGGCCTGGCCTCGCGTATCGTCTTCGCCGGGGGACCCGGCTCCGCCCACTACGTCTTCGGCGTGTGGAGCGGCGCCTCCGTCGACCTGCGTCGCATTCTCGACGGCTGCGAAGACGGCACCTGCGGCCCCGCCACGGGTGTCGCGGTGACGGGCCTGTCGAACGTCGACACGACCATCGATGGCGGCCGGCGCTTCTCCTACACGGACTGCGTGCTGGTCGGCTCCGCGCCTCCGCCGGGCAACCCCATGGACACGGGCGTCCTCCGCGTTCAGTGCGAGGGCGAGCCTTCCAGCACGGTGACCGTCGATGGCCCCGACGGGGTTCGCTTCGGGACCGAGGTCGCGGGGCTGCCGGCGGCCCTCGAGGACCTCGGCGTGGCCCTCGTCGGCGCCCCCGGCGACGCCCGCATCCGCGTGCTCGGTGCCGACCTCAACCCGCGGTCCCTCGAGCAGCCCATGGACGCGAACCTCGGGACCGAGTCGCGCCTGGGGGTGCGCTTCGCCGTGGCGCGGGAGCCGCAGACGGTCCCCGGTCTCCGCGGGGACGCCGCGGTCTTCCTGGCGGCAGCCCCCGGTAGCGCGCGCCCCGAGGACGGTCGCGTCGTCGCGTTTGGCTTCGGCCGCGGGGAGCTCGACGACGCGCTGACCCTCGTGACGCTCGGCTGCCTCGCTGGCGTGCGCGTCCGGGCGGCCGCGGCACCGCCCGACGATGGAGGGTCCTTCGCCCTCGGCGACCTCGGGCCCTCGGCGGGCCTCGACGTCGTCATTGGCGACCCGATGGCCGGCACGGTGCGACGCTGGTCCCTGAGCAGCTTCACCGGCGCGGCCGGCTGCGCGGCCACGGACACGTCGGACGACCCGGCGCCGGCCGATATGCTCACGTGCCCCCCGCCCATGGGCGACGTCAGCTGCTCGTCCTTCGGCGGGAGTGTGGCCGTCGGCAACTTCGATGGACAGGGTGGCGGCGACCTCCTCGTGGGCGCTCCGAGCTCGACGGTGGAAGGCGAGCCGGGAGCCGGTGCGGCCTACGTCTTCGCCGAGGGCGACGCCGCGCGGGTGGCGACCCTGCTCACGGCGGAGACCACGGCGAACGGCCTCTTCGGGGAAGAGGTCGCGTCGGTGGAGTCGCAGCTCTCCGGGACGATTCGCGACGAGGCCGTCGTCGCGGCGCCGGGCCAGAGCTCCGTCTTCGTCTATCTCTGCACCGGTCTCGACGGCGACGACGTGGGTGAGGGCATCCCGCGCTGCCTCCCCGAGGGTTCTTGAGCGAAGCCGCGTCCGAGCGGCCGCAGGTGCTCGTCGCGGACGACGAGCCCAATCTCCGGCGCGTGCTGAGCGCGCAGCTCCGCCGCGACGGTTACGACGTCCATGTCGCCGCCAACGGCGCGGAGGCGCTGGCGTTCCTCGGAGAGCACCACGTCGACGTGGTCATCAGCGATCTCCGCATGCCCGAGGTGGACGGCATGGCCCTGCTGCGCCACGTGGGGGACGCGCACCCGGAGGTGCCGGTCATCCTCATCACGGCCCATGGGACCATCGACACGGCCGTCGAGGCGCTCAAGCTCGGTGCCTTCGACTTCGTGACCAAGCCCTTCGACCGGGACGAGCTCCAGGCCGTCGTGCGGAAGGCGGCCCGGAGCCGCGACCTCGATTCGGTCCATGCGACGCCCGCGGCGGACGCCGGCGACGCCCTCGGCCGCTTCGGGATCATCGGCGTGTCTCCGGCCATGCAGGAGGTCTATGGCCTCATCGAGCGCGTCGCGGATACGCCGAGCACCGTGCTCATCACGGGCGAGAGCGGGACCGGGAAGGAGCTCGTCGCCAAGGCGCTCCACGAGCTCAGCGCCCGGAAGGCGGCGCCCTTCATCCGCGTGAACTGCGCCGCCATCCCGGCGGAGCTCCTCGAGTCCGAGCTCTTCGGCTACGAGAAGGGCGCCTTCACCGGCGCAGCGACGAGCAAGCCCGGGCGCTTCGAGCTCGCCGACGGCGGCACCCTCTTCCTCGACGAGATCGCCGAGATCCCGCCGAGCATGCAGGTCAAGCTGCTGCGCGCGCTGCAGGAGCAGGAGTTCGAGCGCGTCGGCGGCATCAAGACGCTGCGCGTCGACGTTCGCTTCGTGGCGGCGACGAACCGCGACCTGCCCGCGGAGATCGACGCCGGGCGCTTTCGCGAGGACCTCTACTACCGGCTCCACGTGGTCAACGTGGCGCTCGCGCCGCTCCGCGAGCGCGCGACGGACATCCCGCTGCTCCTCGACCACTTCGTGGCGCGCTTCAACGCTCGGCTCGGCCGTCAGGTCGAGGGCTTCGCGCCGGAGGTCGTGGCGCAGCTCGCGCGGGCACCCTGGCGGGGAAACATCCGTGAGCTCGAGAACGTCGTCGAGCGCTGCATGCTCTTCGTCGACGGGCCGCGGATCCTGATGGAGCACCTGCCCCCGGAGCTTCAGGAGCGGACGAGCGGCGTGGAGCGCGTGGACATGGGCGCCGTGGCCGACGCCCTGGACGCCTCGGCGGGGCTCAAGGACGTGGTTCGACAGGCGACGTCTCGGCTCGAGAAGGAGCTGATCGTGCGCGCGCTCGATCAGACGCAGGGCAACGTCACGCGCGCCGCCAAGCTTCTGAAGATCAGCCGCAAGTCGCTGCAGACGAAGATGAAGGAGCTCGGACTCCGCGACGAGCCCTCGTAGAGGGACACGGCTCGGAGTCAGGCCGCGATGCGCTCGCGGGCCTCGAGGCTCGCCCGGAGCTTGTGCCGGCCGCGGTGCAGGAGCACCCGCAGGTGGTTCCGCGTCACGCCCATCTCGTCCGCTGCCTCGTCGCGGTCCAGCTGGCGCACGTCGATGAGCTCGACGGCGGTCCGCTCCTTGTCGGGAAGCCCCTGAAGGGCGACCTCGACGTGAGCGACGGCGGCCTGATCGTCGAGGGCCTTGTCCTGCGGGTCCCCGGCGGGGTCCCCGTGGCGCTCCTCGAGGAAGCTGACGCTCGGACGCTCGCGACGGTACACGTCGATGATCTTCCGCCGGAGGATGCTGACGAGCCAGGTCCGCAGGCTCGACCGGCCGGCGAAGCTGTTCCACGAGCCGAGCGCCGCGGCCCAGGTCTCCTGGACGAGATCGTGGGCGAGGTCCGCGCGTCCCACGCGCTTCTGGGCGTAGCCGATGAGCGTGGGCTCCAGGGCTCGGATGGTCGCGTCGTCGAGGGTCAGCGCGTTCATGGAGGACTCTCTAACTCCTAAACGAAAGCTCGACAAGATCTAAACGCAGAAAGTCGGACTTCGACAAAATAGGGCCCCAGTTAGGGACTGACCGTCGTTCAGACTTCGACAGCAGCGATCAGAGCTTCGACGCGTTCGCGCAGAAGGACAAGAGTCCTCGTTTCCGAGTATACGTGGGAGTCGCGCAGAAGCCTCGGTTTTTCCGAGGTTTAGGGGCTTCTCAGGCGCGCGCCTTGGCCAGCAGACGCACCAGCTCCCGGCTCTCGCCGGGGCTCAGGTGGCCCGCGAGCTCGTGGTGAAACGCCAGCAGGGGGGCGTGGATGCGCTCCACGAGGGCGATGCCCTCGGTCGTGAGCCGTGCACGCACCACCCGGCGGTCGTCCCGGCAGCGCGAGCGGGACACCAGGCCGGCGCGCTCGAGCCGATCGAGGAGCCGCGTCATGTCCGGGACTCGGTTGAGGAGCCGGCCGGCGATGGCGCTGCAGGCGATGCCCCCGTCGTGCGCCCGCACGTAGAGGATGCGGAGCACGTTGAACTGCTGCGCGGTCACCCCGTACTCCTTGAAGAAACGCGACGCGGCGGTCTCGAAGGCCTCGTGGGTGCGCACGAGCTCGAGGAAGACCTCCTGCGGCGGCGTCGGCTCTGGAAGGAGTGCCGTGCGCGCGCGCGGCGCGGCGGGGGGGGCGCCATCGTCCATGGGGCCTCTCTGCGACGTGCTCTTATTCGTGTCAACGACAACTGGAATTACGGGCGATCTTTTCGCCAGACGCTCCACCTCGGCCCCTCGAAGACGGCCTCGAAGGACGCTGCCCGGGCGATGCGCCCGGGCCCGCCGCGCACGAGCACCCAGTCGTACCAGTCGAGGTCACGCTCCGGGTCGACACGCTCGGGCATCCACTCCCAGCGCGGGGGAACCGGCGGCGGCCGCGCGTCGTCTCGGTAGCGGATGGGGCTCTGTGGGAAGTCCGCGAAGGTGAACATCACCGCTCCACCGCGCACGGCCTGGAGGTGGGCGACGCTGTGGATGAAGGGGCTGAAGCGAACGACGCGCGAGCCGCGGTCGAAGATGAGGCCGGCCACGCGCTGGCCCTGGGGCACCTGCGCCATGGCCTCGTCGAGCTCTCCCACCTCGTCGTCGAAGGCATCGAAGGCGCGCACGACCTCGCTCACGTGAAGGGCGCCGACGACGGCGAGGGCACCGAAGAGCGCGTGAGCGCGGAGGCCACGCGGGGCCGGGAGGAAGGGCACGAGGAAGAGGAGCGCGAGGAGCGGGAAGCGCGCGTTGATGGGCCAGATCCAGTCATAGGAGGTCGGCGCGACGAAGTAGGCGAGGGCGGCCAGGGGCGCGAGGAGCGCGAGCCGGTCCCGCGAGGCCAGCTGCCCCGGCGAGGTCTCCGGGAGGCGCCCGGCCACGAGGAAGCCCATGCCCAGGAGCCCGGTCACGAAGAGGAGCTGCTCGTCGCGCTCCGTGTGGAGCACGTCCGTGAGCCAGCCAGGGAGCTCACCGAAGGCGCGGCCCCAGGGGGAGAAGACCGGCGTCGGCCCCGCGGCCGCCTCGCCGAGGCTCGAGGCGTTGACGGTGGCCTGCCCCGCCGGGCTGAGCTGGGTCCAGGCCAGCATCGCGACGCCGCCCGGCACCAGCGGGAGCCAGCGCTCCACCGTCGCCCGCCAGCCTTCGCCCATCAGCACGAGCGCCGCCCCGAGGCCGAGGAAGCCGAAGGGAACCACGTGCGTGTAGAAACAGACCAGGGTGAGCGCGCCGAGAGCCACGGCCTTGCGCCGGTTCGCCGCCTGCCGGAGCTCCACGGCGAGGGCGAGCCCGAGGAGCGCCAGCGGGATGGCCGCCACGAAGTTGAGAAAGCCGAGCACCAGGTGCGCGTTCCACGCCAGGGGCAGGGCGAAGAGCGCGAGGCGCGGGTCCCGCCCGAGCGCCACGAGGAGCCGCCGGAGGGCGTAGGGCGCACCGACGAGGCTCGCCGTGATCAGCAGCTTCGTCGCCGTGGCGACGCTGACGACCTGCGAGAGCAGGACAGCCACGAGATAGAAGGCCAGGTACTGCGTCCGGCCGAGGTCCAGCTCGAAGTAGTCCGCGAAGCGGAGCGCGGGGTCCCCGTGGTCGACGAGGATGCGGATGGCCGCGAGATGCTGCGGGAGGTCCTGGATGGGCGGGTAGGGGACGCGCCACACGGGCACGACGCTCGCGAGCACGAGCCCCGCGAAGACGAGGGGCCAGATGCGTGTCGCCACGCGCTCCAGCCGCACCCGCCAGGGCGCGCCCTCGTCCTCGTCGTTCGTCGCGTCCTCCATGGAGCGTCCGTACCGCGGAGCACCGTCCGCGGCGGCTCACATCATGCTGGCGAGGACCGTGACCGTGACGGTGGTCGAGTCTTCCGCCCCGTCGTCGTCGCGGACCGTGAGGCGGAAGCCGAGGAGCTGAGCCGTCGCGGGCGCGACGAAAGTGACCACGGGGTCCGTCTCGCCGCTGAGCGTGACCGGGTCGCCGAACTCCTGCGTCCACGCGTACGTGAGCACGTCGTCGACGTCGGGATCCATGCTCGTGGACCCGTCGAGGGTCACCAGCGTCCCCACGGACGCCATGAGCCCGGCGCCGGCATCGGCCACGGGGTCCGCGTTGCTGATGCGCAGCAGATCCCAGCTCGTCCGGTTGCCGGTCATTCGGAGCATGTTCGGGTCCACGAGCCGGCCGATGACGTCGCGGATGACCCCGTCGCGGAACACGTGGAGCCCGTCGAAGCGCGGCCCCGCGTCGCTCTGGATGACGAGGATGAGCTCTCCGGGCGGATTGACCCCCGAGTCGGAGAGCGTGACGGTGCCGAGGCGCCCGTCGATCTGGAGCGCGTAGCCCAGCTCCTCGCTGATCCACTCACCGTCGAAGGTGGTGATGGCGGGCGCGTCCGCGGGGACGTCCTCCGGCGTGAGCATCTGGTCCGTGCCGATGCGCTGCAGATCCCAGGTCGTCCGGTTGCCCGTCATCCGGATCGTGTTGGGGTCCACGAGGCGGCCGATGACCTCGCGTACCACCCCGTCCCGGAAGACCTGGAGCCCCGTGAAGCGCAGGCCCTCCTCGCTCTGGATGACCATCAGCAGCTCGCCGATGGGGTTCGAGCCGTCGTTCGAAAAGGTGACCGTGCCCAGGCGCCCGGCGATCTGGATGGCGTAGCCGAAGTCCTCGCTTAGCCACTCACCATCGAAGCGGTCGATGGCGGGGGCGCCCGCCGGAATGTCGTCGGGGGAGACCGCGCCCTCGGTCGCGCAGCCGAGCGTCATGAAAAGGGCCAGGCCCACCGCAGGACGAAGCATGGCGCCGAGGCTAGCAGGGTCGGCGTGCTGCGGTGAGGGGAAGGAAGGCGCGGAGGGCCGAGACCCGCAGGCTGCTGCAAGAGGCGACGGCGCCGTTTCACGGCGCCTTCCCACCTCCAGCCGCCATCCCCTCACCTCGAAGATGCACCACATCTCCTCGGCTCGCGGACGCACCTGGCGACGCGAAATCACTCGCGCCTCGCCGGGTCGCCTCTTGCAGCAGCCTGCTACACCAGGCTCATGACGCGACGCTATCTCGTGACGGGCGCGAACAAGGGCATCGGTTTCGCCGTGGTGCAGGCCATCCTCGAGGAGGTGCCGGACGCCCACGTGCTCCTCGGCTCCCGCGATGCGGGCCGGGGCAAGGCCGCGGTCGACCGGCTGAGCGGGGAAAAGGCCGGCTGGAGCGACCGCGTGGAGGCGCTCGAGGTCGACGTGGCCGACCCCGCATCGATTGCGAAGGCGGCGGAGGCGGCCGGGGGCGGTGGTGGGCTCGCCGGGCTGGTGAACAACGCGGGCATCGGGCTCGGCTCGGATGACGCGGCGCGCGTCCTGACCGTCAACGCCTGGGGCCCGAAGCGCGTCTGCGACGCCTTCCTGCCCCTGCTCGACCCGGAGGCTCCCGGGCGGCCGCGCGTGGTCAACGTCTCCTCGGCGTCCGGGCCCATGTACGTCGCGCGCTCCGCGCCCGAGCGGCAGGCGCAGCTCACGCGGCCGGACGTGAGCTGGGACGAGATCGAGGCGCTCATGCAGGCGTATCTTGCCGAGGGGGGAGGCGACCGCCGCGACCACTACGGCTTCTCCAAGGCCTGCCTCAACGCCTACACGATGCACCTGGCCCGGGAGCGCCCGGATCTGGTCGTGAACGCCTGCACCCCGGGCTACATCGAGACCGACCTGACGCGGGGGCTCGCCGAGGCGCGCGGTGCGAACCCAGCTGACCTCGGCATGAAGCCGCCACGCGCCGCGACCCGCGTGGTGCTCCGCCTCCTCGTCGGGGACCCGGGCGGCACCGGCTGGTACTTCGGAAGCGACGCCGTACGCAGCCCGCTGGACCGCTATCGGGGGCCGGGGGAGCCGGCGTACACCGGGGAGTGACCCTCGGGATGGGAA
>CALCTH010000037.1 GCA_937893795.1 uncultured Myxococcales bacterium
GCCCGAGCCCGAGGTCAGCGAGCCCGAGCCCGAGGTCAGCGAGCCCGAGCCCGAGGTCAGCGAGCCCGAGCCCGAGCTGAGCCAGCCGGCGCCGGAGCTCGGCGTCGAGGCCCCCGGCGAGGAGGTGCTCGGTGAGGGTGGCGGCGCGCTCGGCTCCGCGGCCGACGCTCCCGCGCTCGAGCCCGAGCCCGAGGTCAGCGACGAGGTCGAGGCCGCGCCCGAGGGTGAAGGCGACGGCGACGGCCCGGACAACCCGTCCACGGCCGACCGACTGGCCAGCCCGAACCCCGTCGTGGGCGGCGTGAAGTGGTCCATGCCGACCATCTTCAGCCAGAGCATGACGGTCCGGACCCTCAATGAAGGCTCGCAGACCACCTTCGACCCGACCTACTCCTGGAACTTCAGCGTCCGGCCCCGCTACATCTTCCGGCCCAACCTCACCTTCGGCGCGCGCCTCGACACGTCCGTCGAGCTGACCACCAACAACTTCGGCCAGCGCTTCGCCTTCAACGATCTGACGCTCGACGCCACCTACACGCTCAAGCAGCGCCCGGCCGGCATTCTCTTCGTCACTGCGGGCACGCTGAGGCTTCCGACGAGCGAGCTCAGCCGCCAGTCCCGGCGCGTGCTGCAGCCAGGTGGGCGGCTGACCCTCATCCGACCGATTCCCGTGCTCCAGGGCCTGATCGTCGGTGGCGGCGCGACCTACTCCTACTGGATCAACAACTCGAACGTGCGCGGCAACCCGCGTCCGCTTCAGGACAACTTTCCTTGCCTGACGGGCGCGCCCGGCGACCAGGGAGCCGAGAACTGCCCCGGCGCCGGGCTCGGGAACATCGAGCACACCTTCGGTGCCTCACTCTTCGCGACCCTCATTCCCGTCTCGCACCTCAACCTGAACCTTTTCTTCGCCGCCAACTGGTCGCGGAACGCCAACCTCGCGGCCGGGTGCGTCGAGGTCTTCGGCCCGCCGCAGCCCGACAGCGGCTGCCCCGACGGCTTCGAACGCTTCGACGAGACCTCGCCGACCAAGTGGAACGTGCTGACGAGCTTCGGCGTCTCCATCGGCTACGACGTGTTCTCCTACCTCACGTTGAGCGTCGGCATGTCGACGCTGGCCTTCCACCCGAACGTGGATGGAGACCGCGTCGAGAACCCCTTCTTCAACGAGAAGAGCGCGTTCTTCCTCTCGGCCCAGCTCCGGCCGGCCGGTCTCTACGCCGAGCGCCATCCGGCCAACCAGGACGAGTAGCCCGCGGCTCTGGAGCGAGAAGCCCATGCAGCGGCTCGTCATCGCCCTCGCCGGCCTCGTCGCTCTCGCGTCGGGGCTCGCGCTCAGCCGGCCGTGGAACACGGTGAGCACGCTGCTCGCCTGGCAGCACCCCGAGGTCACCACGGTCGACGCGGGCCGCCTCGCCCGCTGGATGCGGCAGGACCCGGCACCGCTGATCCTGGACGCCCGGGCGCCCGCAGAGCGGGCGGTCAGCCAGCTTCCCGGCGCCATTGCCGTGGACCCCGCCGCGCCGAACGTGAGCGCGCTGCCGGCTCCCGACGGCCGGCGCGTCGTCGTCTATTGCGCCCTTGGATCGCGCAGCGCCCACGTGGCTGAAGTGCTCGCCGAGGCCGGCTGGCGCGACGTGACGAGCCTCGAGGGCGGTATCTTCGCCTGGGCGAACGCGGGCCTCCCGCTGGTCCGCCAGGGTGAGCCCGTGCGCGTCGTACACGCCTTCGGCTGGCCCTTCGACCGCATGGTCGACCCCGAGCGCCGGGCACGCTGAGCGCCGCGCCTTCGCACCTAGCACCTGGGCGCCACGGCGCCCAGGTGCTAGGTGCGCCCGCGCCATGGAGCCCACACCCCGCGAGAAGCTGCGGAACATCGCGATCATCGCCCACGTCGACCACGGGAAGACCACCCTCGTCGACGCGATGCTCAAGCAGACCGGCGCCTTTCGGACCAACGAGGCCGTGCAGGACCGGGTGATGGACTCGAACGACCTCGAGCGCGAGCGCGGGATCACCATCCTCGCGAAGCACGCCTCGGTCGTCTGGGAGGGCTTCAAGATCAACATCATCGACACGCCGGGACACGCCGACTTCGGCGGCGAGGTCGAGCGAACGCTGCGCATGGCGGACGGCTGCCTTCTGCTCGTCGACGCCGCCGAGGGCGCTCTGCCGCAGACCCGTTTCGTGCTGGGCAAGGCCATCGAGCTCGGCCTGCCGCTCATCGTCGTGATCAACAAGATCGACCGGAAGGACGCGCGTCCCGACGAGACGCTGAACGAGGTCTTCGACCTCTTCGTCGACCTCGACGCGAGCGAGGAGCAGGCGGACTTCACGACCGTCTACGCCATCGGCAAGGACGGCATCGCCAAGAGCGAGCTGGGCGACGAGAGCCAGGATCTGCGGCCCCTCTTCGAGGCCATCCGCGACGCCGTGCCGCCGCCGACCGGCGACACGGAAGCGCCGCTCCAGCTCCTGGTACACAACACGCTTCACGACGACTACGTCGGGCGCCTCGCCATCGGCCGCGTGCGCGCCGGCAAGGTGGTGCAGCGCCAGAAGGTCGCGCTCCTCGGCGAAGGCGACGCCGTGAGCCGGCACGAGATCGGCACGCTCTGGGGCTTCGAAAAGATGGAGCGCGTGCGCCTCGACTCGGCGGTGGCCGGCGACATCGTGGCCGTGAGCGGCATCGACGCGGTGAAGATCGGCGACACGCTCGCGGACCCGGAGCAGCCGAAGGCGCTCGAGCGCATCAGCGTCGAGGAGCCGACCATCAAGGTCCGCGTGCTCGTGAACACCTCGCCCTTCGCCGGTCAGAGCGGCAAGTTCGTCACGAGCCGCCAGGTGCGCGACCGGCTCCACAAGGAGGCCGAGCGGAACATCGCGCTTCGCGTGGAGGACACGGAGGAGACCGAGGCCTTCGACGTCTACGGCCGCGGCGAGCTGATGCTCTCCATCCTCGCCGAGACCATGCGCCGCGAGGGCTACGAGCTCGCGATGGGCATGCCTCAGGTGGTCATCAAGGAGGAGGACGGCGAGAAGCTCGAGCCCCTGGAACGCGTCGTCATCGACGTCGACGAGGAGCATGTCGGCTCCATCACCCAGGCCCTCGGCGAGCGCCGGGGTCAGATGGTCAACATGGCCGTCCTGGGCGCGGGCCGGCAGCGCATCGAGTTCGAGATTCCGAGCCGCGGGCTCATCGGGTTCCGGAGCCAGTTCCTCACCATGAGCCGAGGCACGGGCCTCCTCAACACGCTCTTCGGCGGCTGGACCCCCTACCTCGGTCCGCTGCTCCGGCGAAAGAACGGCGCCATCGTGAGCGACCGGAAGGGTACGACGACGCCCTACGCGCTCTTCAACCTCCAGCCGCGCGGCGTGCTCTTCCTCGGCTCGGGCGCCCCCATCTACGAGGGGCAGATCCTCGGGGAGCACAACCGGCCGAACGACCTGGACGTGAACGCGGCGCGCGAGAAGAAGCTCACGAACATCCGCGCCGCGGGCAAGGACGAGAACACCATCCTCTCCACGCCCGTGGCGCACACCATCGAGTCGGCCCTCGACTGGATCGACCAGGATGAGCTCGTGGAGATCACGCCGGACGCCATCCGCATCCGGAAGAAGGTCCTCGCCTGCAACCGTCGGCCGCGCCGGGACGGCCCGAAGAAGGGCTGATGGGCGCGCTCGACGCGCTCCTGCGAGGGGGGCTCCGCCCGGCGCCCGTGAGCTCGGCGGCCGAGCTGTCCGCGGCGCTCGCGTCGCGGCCAGGCTCGCCCTTCGAGCGCGCTCTGGGTGTCGCCGCCGCGCAGAGTCTCACCGCGTGGGCCTTCGCCGCCGGCTACCTCGCCGCGGTCGAAGCGCTCGTGCCTCGGACGGCCGGCTCCCGCGCCGTACTCTGCGTGACGGAGTCGGGCGGCAATGGCCCGGCGGCCATGGCGCTCTCCCTCGGGGCCGAGGGCGAGGGCTTCCGGGCGCAGGGTGAGAAGAGCTTCGTCACCTTCGGTGCGGAGGCCGAGGCTTACGTCGTGCTCGGCACGCCCGGGACGAGGGCCGACGGGCGCGCCGATTTGCGGGCCTTCGTCGTGCCCCGCGACCGCGCCGGCCTCTCGCTCGCCGAGGGACCGCGCACGCCCTTCGTTCCCGAGATCGCTCATGCCCGGCTCCGCTTCGACGGCGCCCGCGTCGAGGCCGCGGAGCTCTTGCCCGGTCCCGGCTGGGCCTACGCGCGGCGCTTCCGGGTGCTCGAAGACGTTCACGTCGAGGGCGCCGTCGCGGCCATGGTGCTTCGCTGGGCCCTGGAGCACCGCTGGGACGCCGACCTCCGCGCCGACCTGTATGCGGCGCTTCGCTGGCGGGAGCGCTTCGCGGAGGAGCTCGGACGGGTGCCCACGGGGGAGCGCCTGCCGCCATCGATGCTCCTCGAGCTGGACGCCGCCCAGCGTGGGTTGCGCGGGCTCATCGGCGCGTTGCCCTGGGGCGGCGTGGACGACGCCACGAAGGACGCTTTCCTCCGCGACCAGAAGCTCTTCACGCTGGCCGCCCGCGCGCGTAGCGTGCGCGCCGCGAAGGCGCGGGAACGCCTCGGATGGGCCTGAGCGGGGCCGAGCCGCTGCGCCCCGGCGCGACCCTGCTATGGTCGCGCCGCCCGGCGCACCGCCGGGCCGGAGAAGGCTCCCCATGGCCCAGCACGACGTCCCCCACGATCTCAGCTTCGAGCTCGCCAAGAAGGCGACGGAGAAGGCCTTCGACGCCTACGCAGCGCGCTTCGCCGAGTACTCGCCCACGGCGACCTGGACGAGCGAGCGGCATGCGGACGTGAGCTTCCGCGTGAAGGGCGTGAGCCTCGACGGCGCCCTGGAGATCAAGGAGCAGGCGATCGGCATGGAGCTCGACGTGCCCCTCCTCTTCCGTCCCTTCCGCAAAAAGGCGCTCGAGATCATCGAGCGTGAGGTCGTGGAGTGGATCGAGAAGGCGAAGCGCGGCGAGCTCGAGTGATCACTCGGCCGAGGCGTCGACGGTGACGAGTAGCTGGTCGGCGTCCACCTGATCGCCGGCCGCCACGTGCACGGCGGCAGCGACGCCGTCCTCGGGCGCCGTCACCGTGTGCTCCATCTTCATCGCCTCGAGGACGACGAGCGTCTTTCCCGCGGTGACGCGGTCGCCGACGGCCACGGCTACGCTCACCACCCGACCGGGCATCGGGGCCAGACAGCCTCCGGCCACGGCCCGTGCGCCAGGCTCCGGGAAGCGCGGCACCTCCCGGAAGGTGAGCGCGCGGCCCGACACCTGGACGTGAAGCTCGGCCGGCCCCGTGCGCCGCGCCCGATAGCCGCGGCGGTGCCCCTCCGCCTCCAGAACGACGGAATCCGCGGTCTGCGTCACGACGCGGACGACGAGGGCCGCATCGCCAACCTCCACGTCGAAGGTCCCGGGCCGCCGGACTTGGTGCTGGTAGCGGACGTGCACGGGCGTCCCGTCGAGCTCGAGCTCCGCGTGCTGTTTCTGCGAGGGTTGATTGCGATAGCCCGAGGGCACGCCCGCGGGAAGCTCCGCCGCCGCGCGGGCGAGGGCGCGCTCTCGCACGCCCACGAGCACCGCCGCGAAGGCGGCCCGGGGGTCGACGGGGCGTGTCGCCGGGGGCGCCGAGAGGTGCTCTTCGAAGAAGTGCGTGTGGAGGTCCCCGGCCACGAAGGCTGGGTGGCGGAGCGCACGGACCAGGAAGGCACGGTTGGTCGTGACGCCCGCCACGCTCATGCGCCGGAGCGCGTTCAGGAGGCGACGGCGCGCTTCCTCGCGGTCGGCGCCGCGGGCCACGACCTTGGCGAGCATCGGGTCATAGTGGATGGAGACCTCGCTCCCCGCCTCGACGCCGGTGTCGACGCGGACGCCGGCGAGCGCGGGCAGCGCGAAGTCCGTGAGCGTGCCGCTCTGGGGGAGAAACCCACCGTCGGGGTCTTCGGCGTAGAGTCGCGCCTCGAGGGCCCAGCCCGTGAGCGGGGCCGGAGACGCGCCCTCGTCCTCGCCCTCCACGACCGGTAACGAGAGCGGGTGGCCTTCGGCGACGCGAAGCTGCTCGCGGACGAGATCGAGGCCCGTCACCTCTTCGGTCACCGGGTGCTCCACCTGGAGCCGCGTATTGACCTCGAGAAAGTAGAAGCTCCCGTCCTGCGAGAGGATGAGCTCGACGGTGCCCGCGCCCACGTAGCCGATGGCCCGGCCCACCTTCACTGCCGCTGCACCCATGCGCACCCGGAGCGCCGGGTTCGCGGCGAGCGCTGGGCTCGGCGCCTCTTCGATGACCTTCTGGTGCCGGCGCTGGAGCGAGCACTCGCGCTCGTGGAGGTGCACCACCCGGCCATGCGTGTCGCCGAAGATCTGGATCTCGACGTGACGCGGCCGCTCCACGTACTTCTCGACGAGGAGCACGTCGTCGCCGAAGGCGTTCCGCGCCTCCCGCTTGGCGCTCTCGATGGCCGCGGGGAGGTCGTCCGGTCCGTCGACGCGCTTCATGCCCTTGCCGCCACCGCCCGCGCTCGCCTTGAGCAAGACCGGGAAGCCGATGCGAACGGCCTCGGCCGCGAGCACGGCGGGGTCCTGATCGGCGCCGTCGTAGCCGGGAATGACGGGCACGCCGGCGGCCGCGACGAGGGCTTTCGCCTCGCGCTTGAGGCCCATGGACCGGATCGCCTCGGGCGTCGGACCGACGAAGACGAGCCCCGCCTCGGCCACGGCCTCGGCGAAGGCCGCGTTCTCCGCGAGAAAGCCGTACCCCGGATGCACCGCGTCGGCGCCGCTCGCCTCGGCCGCCGCCAATATCGCCGGCACGTTCAGATAGCTCTCACGACTCGGCGCCGGCCCGAGGCGGAGGGCCTGATCCGCCTCGCGAACGAAGGGCGCCTCCGCATCGGCGTCGCTGTAGACGGCGACCGTGGCGATGCCGAGCTCCCGGCAGGTACGGAAGATGCGCCGGGCGATCTCACCGCGATTCGCGACGAGGAGGGTCTCGATGGTCCGCATGCCCGCTCCCCTCAATGCCGGAAGACGCCGAAGTCCATGGTGCCCTCGACGGGCGCGTGGTGGGCCGCGCTGAGCGAGAGCGCGAGCACCGTACGGGTGTCCCGCGGGTCGATGATCCCGTCGTCCCAGAGCCGCGCCGTCGCGTAGAGGGCTGTCGACTGCTTGTCGATGGTCTGCTCGGTCATGGCCTTCATGACGCCGAGCTTCTGCTCGTCGACCTCGATGCCCTTCTTGGCGGCGGCGGCGCGCTGGATGATGTCGAGCACGCCTGCGAGCTGCTTCCCGCCCATCACGGCGATGCGGTGGTTCGGCCAGGTGAAGAGGAAGCGCGGCGCATAGGCCCGGCCGCTCATGCCGTAGTTTCCGGCGCCGAAGCTCGCGCCGGTCATGATCGTGACCGCCGGGACCGTGCTGTTCGAGACGGCGTTGATGAGCTTCGCGCCGTTCTTGATGATGCCCTCGGCCTCGTACTTGGCGCCCACCATGAAGCCCGTCGTGTTCTGAAGGAAGACGAGCGGGATGCTCCGCTGGTTGCAGAGGTGGATGAACTGCGCACCCTTGTTCGCCGACTCGCTGAAGAGCGTGCCGTGGTTGGCGAGGATGCCGACGGGGTAGCCGTGGATGCGCGCCCAGCCGCAGACGATGGTCTTGCCGTAGAGCGCCTTGAACTCACTGAAGCGCGAGCCGTCGACGATGCGGCCGATCACCTCCCGCGGGTCGAAGGGCACCTTCACGTCCGCGGAGGCGATGCCGAGCAGCTCCTCCGCGTCGAGCACGGGCTCCTCGACGGGTCCCGGCGCCGGGCCCGCTTTGTCGATCTCCAGGTGGGCGACGATCTGCCGCCCGAGGCGAATCGCGTCCCGCTCGTCCTCGGCGAGGTAGTCGCTGACTCCGCTCACGCTGGCGTGCATCGCGGCGCCGCCCAGGCTCTCGTGGTCGGTGACCTCGCCCGTCGCCATCTTCACGAGCGGTGGACCCGCGAGGTAGACCTGGGCCTGCTCTTTCACCATGACCACGTAGTCGCTCATGCCGGGCAGGTAGGCCCCGCCGGCCGTCGACGAGCCGAAGACCAGGCAGACGGTGGGCACGCGTGCCGCCGAGCGCTGCGTGAGGCTCCGGAAGCCGGCCCCTCCCTTGACGAAGATCTGGTCCTGCTTCGGCAGGTCCGCGCCGGCGCTCTCGATGAGGCTGACGCCGACGAGGCGGTTCTGCTCGGCGATGTCGGCGAGGCGTGAGGACTTGGCGAGGCTCATGGGGGTGACGGCCCCGCCCTTCACGGTGGCTTCGCTCGCCACGACGAGGCACTCGGTGCCGCTCACGACGCCGACGCCCCCGACCACGCTCGTCCCCGTGGTCTCTCCCTTCACGTCGTGACCGGCGAGGCCACCAATCTCGAGAAAGGGCGCGTCGCGGTCGAGCAGGAGCTCGATGCGCTCACGAGGAAGGAGCTTGCCGCGCTTCTTGTGGCGCGCGACGTACTTCTCCCCACCGCCGGCGTTGGCCTTGACCCGAAGCGTGGCGAGCGACGCAAGCGACGCGAGGGCGGCCTCTCGGTTCGCCGTGAAGGCCTCCGAGCGCACGTCCACCCGGCTGCGAAGACGCGGCACCGCCCGTGTTGCCACCATGGGCCGAAGCTCGCGGGCAGGGCGGGCCGCGTCAACGGCAAAATGAATGGCCGCTCATTTTTCGGGTGGCTACTACCTGCCTCGCAGACCGGCTTTGCCGGTCACGAGGCGCTTTCGCTCCCGGGGACTCGCGCCGTGGGCGCCCCAACCCACGGCGTTGCCTGCCTCGCAGACCGGCTTTGCCGGTCACGAGGCGCTTTCGCTCCCGGGGACTC
>CALCTH010000038.1 GCA_937893795.1 uncultured Myxococcales bacterium
GCTGCTCCGCCCGCCCCCCCACGCGACGCTACGCCGCTACCGCCCGGTCCTGCCAGCGCTCGCCCGGGGGCGCGCTCACGGGCCCGGAAGTCCGTTCAGCGGACGCGGAAGGCGGCGCCCGGGAAGCCCGGGAGCGTGATGCCTGCCACGAACTCGGTGCCGCTCGCGTCGAGGAAGCGTCCCGACGCGAGGTCGCCGGCGACGGAGACCACGAAGGGTCGCGGCTCCGGCGGCACGCCGACCTCGGCGATGAAGCTGAGACCGAAGGCCGCACCAGGGTCGACGCCGACGACCGGCTCGAGCGTCGCCGCCTCGTTGCCCATCTCGACGCGGTAGTACTCCCACGCCGGGAGCACGGTCCCGCGGAGCGCACTCTCCATCGTCAGCGGGAAGATCTCCTCGTTGTAGCGGAGCACGAAGGCCGTATCGCCGGGGCCCTGGATGAGCGCGCCGCTCGGCGCGCCCGTGAGCTCCTCGAGATCGACGAGGTAGTCCGGGTCGAAGCCGTCGCTCCCGGAGAGCATGCGGACGATGCACGGCTCGCCCGCCGGGTCGCCCGCCGTGCCCGCCACGCGGGACGCGGCCTGCGCGGGGTGGGACGCGAAGTAGATGTCGCCGGCGGTGTTCTGCGACGACCACGCCAGGTTCCCGCAGCGGGTCTGGCGGTCGTAGGTCACGGAGTCGTCCGTGGTGTCGATGATGGCGACCGTACCGAGGATCTCGGCGCTCATGTCCTCGCGGAAGTGACGGGCGCTGATGATGAGCCGGTCGCCGTCGCGGTTGATGAAGTTCGTCCGCGCCAGGAGGTCGGCCTCCGCGATCCCATCGAAGCTGAACGTGCCCGTCACCGTCATCTCCGTCGGGTTCCAGACGATGACGAGCAGCGAGTTGCCATCCACGTAGTAGGCCTTCGTCGGGCTGATGAAGATGAGCGGGTTGCGGCCCGCGGCTGCCGACGCGAGGCCCTCGCGCATGAAGCTCACCTCGCCGTCGAGCATGAACTCCTCGTCTTCCGTGACCCGCCAGCGCTGCACCGTAGGCTCCTCGGTGAGGCCCACGAAGAAGGTGCTCGGCTGCCCGGGGTCGATGCCGATGGTCGGCGTACCGGCGAAAGTGAGCGCGTCGCCGAGGTCGTCACCCGTGAGCGTGACCTCCGGCCCGAGGGAGTCGACGAGCGTCACGTAGGCCGACGAGCCCTCGGCCGAGAAGACGGCGCCGAAGACCGCGAAGAGCGGGTCCGGGGGATCCTGGCCGGCGTCCTCGGCGCCATCGGGCGCGGCGTCCATGCCGGGCGTGGCATCCACGCCCGCGTCCTCCGGGGGGTCGTCCCCGTTGGACTCGCCGCACGCGAGGCCGACGCAAAGGAAAGAGAAGAGAGTGATCAGCTCGAACGTCCGAAGGGTCATCGTGCGCTCCAGAGAGAGGGCGTTGTCGGGGACGAGCGGCAGGGCCGCCCTTTGCGTTACACACCGACGCGCTCCAACAGAGGGCCGCGCCCGGCGGCTCGCAGGAGCCCACGGTCGCGGACCGCGCCAGCGCGAGGCCGCACGCTGCCCCGCGAAGGAAGGGCAGCTCGGAGGCTGATGTCGACGGTGTACTGCGCGTGTACGAGGGGCCGTCGAGCGGCGCTGCGCGGGAAGCCTAGGAGGCGAAGTCGGGCGGGGCAACGGCGCAGGCGTCAGAAGAGCGGGTCGCCACCCTCGGATCCGAACGCACCCTCGCTGACGCCCAGCGCGACCGCCGCGCGCGCCACGGCCCGGCCATGCCTCGCCCGGCTCACGCCGCGGTACTCGCCCTGCGGAATCGCGCCCCCCGCCGAGCCCAGGAGCAGGCAGGGCGTGTTCTCGCCACGGTGGGTCTTGCCGTTGCCGCCGCTGCCCAGGTGAAAGACGAGGCTGTCGTCGAGCATCGAGCCCGTCGTACCCGGGAGCTCATCCATGCGCATCGCGAGGTACGCCACGTGCGCGTAGGCCCACCGGTTCACGGCCCGCTCCCAGCCGGCCTCACGGGCGCCGTCACCGTAGTGCGAGAGGTGATGGTGGAAGGTGTCCACGCGCTCGCCGTCCGGGTCGTAGCCTCCGTCGCGCACGCGGAACCAGCTGGCCACGTCGACGTTGGTGCGCTTGCCCCGGTCCGTGTCTCCACCCTCGGAGAAATGGGTGAGCGACACCACTCGCGTCAGGTCGAGCTGGAAGGCGAGCACGACGAGGTCGGCGAAGAAGCGGCCGTGCTCCGCCTTGGCGAGGCTCGCCGCGCGCTCGCGGAACGCGACGAGGTCCGCGTCACCGCAGGCGGGCGGCGGCGGCGCGCCGACCTCGGGCAGGCGCCGCTCGAGATCGCGAATCCCCGACTCGAGCTCGTCGAGGAGCAGCCGCTCCGCGGCGCCGCGGCCGCGCGACGCGCGGGCCGCGCCGCGCTCGCCGCGGATCGTGTCCAGGCGCGAGCGGGCCGGGTCGCCACGCATCTCCGGCGGCGGCGCGTCGCCACAATCGCTCGACGCGAGGTCCCCGAGCACCCGGTCGAACACCCGGACCGGATCGTCGTCGCACGGCTGGATCGAGCCGCCGCCGTCGCGGGTCACGGAGCACGCGCTCCGGCTCGGATAGGGCGTGTCGATGCCGATCTGGAGCGAGTGAAAGCGTGTCGGTGACGCGCTTGCCTGCACCCGGTCGGCGAAGGCCCAGTCGAGGGAGGCGCCGTCCGATCGGCCGCCATCGCGGCCGTCCCCGTTCGTGAAGAGGCGCCCGGGGTAGCTGTGGATGTCGTGGCGCGTGCCGGTCTGTACCCCCTTCACCAGCAGCATCTTCCGCTGCAGCGGGGCGAAGGCCTCCAGCAGCGTGCCGTCCAGGGAGAAGCGTCGCGGGTCCGAGGGGACGTCGGGCCAGAAGGCGGCGGGCCGGGTCCCGTTGGGGACGAAGACCTGCACGTAGCGCGTCGTCGGGAGCGCGTCCGCGCGGGCCGCTACACGCCGCAACACCGGAACGAGCAGGAGCGACGCGGGCCCGTAGCGAAAGAGCAGCTCGCGGCGGCTGAGGTCGCGCTTCATCTCACTCTCCTCCGCCCGCCGGCGCGGCCTCGCGGACCAGGAAGTACTCGGAGCCGGCGAGGGCCACGAAGACCTCGCGGACGTCGAAGCCCGCCGCCTCGAAGGCGCGGTAGGTCGCACGGAGCGTGGGCTCCGCGCCGGCGTCGGGCGCGACGCCGAAGGTGGCTTCGAAGACGTTCCGTACGAAGCAGGCCCGCGCGTCGACGCTCGTCGCGCTCCACCGCATCAGCGCCACGGCGTCCTCGAAGGACGTGCTCTCGCTGAGGGGCAGGCCCATGGATCCGGAAGGGTCGATGCGCGCGTCACCGTCGTGCGTGCGGTGCACGCCGGCGGCGTCGTAGCTCTCGAGGGCGAAGCCGATGGGGTTGAGCGCGCCGTGGCAGCCGGCGCAGCTGCGCACCTCGGCCACCTGCTCGAAGCGCTCGCGCTCCGTCGCCACCTCGTCCTCGCTCGGCGCGAGCGTGAAGTCGACGTCGTCGGGCGCATGGATCTCGACGCAATAGAGGCGCTCGAGGAGCAGCTGCGCGCGCTTCATGGGCTTCGTCGCGCGCTCCCCGGAGCGCGCGCTGATCACACCGGGCAGGAGCGCGAGGCCCGCCCGCGTGCGCACGCGGCCCTCCTCGACGAGGTCCCCGGCGTAGGCCTCCGGGAGCGTGTCCGGCGCGTGCCCTTCCTGGCTCGCGAGCAGCGCCTCGAAGGCGCCGCCGCGCTCGTCGAGCACGAAGCGGACGAAGGCCTCGATCTCCGCCTGCATCGCCGCGATGACCGCGTCGTCGTACCAGGGATGCTGCGCGTCGTTCTTGGTGGTGCCGTCGAGGAACTGGTAGCCGAGCCACTCGGCCAAAAAACCCTGGAGCCGGCGTTCGAAGCGCGGGTCCGCGACCATGCGCCGGGCCTCAAGCTCGCGAGCGCTCGCGTCGCGGAGCGTATCGGCGCGCGCGAGCAGCGCCGCGGAGGGCGCGTCGCCGTGAAGCGCGTAGCTGAGCGCGCGGGCCTGCTCGGGACCGCTGAGGCGACGGGCGCGCCCCTCACCCGCGCTGCCCTCGGTGCGGAAGAGCACCCGCGGCATCATCGCCGCGGTGTGCACGGCCTCGGCGAGCGCGTCGGCGACGTCGAGCCCTTCGGCGCGAAGCAGGCCGTAGCGCGCGTCGAGGACCCCGCGCGCGTCCCCCGCGTCGCCTCGGTGGAGCCGAGAGGTGACCGCGGCGAGCGCGTCCCGTGCGCACGGGTCCGTGCCGCCGCCGCGGAGGCAGGGAAACGCCTCGGGCAAGCGCGTCCGGCTCGCGGCGCCGGCGGCCGCCGCCAGCGCGTCGAGGGCTTCGACGTTGGCCCGCGGCATGCGAAGCCCGGCGAGCTCGTTGGCGTAGTGCCCCTCGCCCGTCGCGACGAGCAGGTCGTCCTCGAAGGCGACGGGGCCACCCAGCGCGTCTTCGACGAGCGCGCGGTACTCCGCGTCCGTGAGGCGCCAGACACGCGTGGGCAGCGCTGCGGCGTCCGTGCCCGGGAAGGCCCGCGTGGCCGGATCGTCCGCCAGCGGTTCGTCGGGCAACGGCGGCGCGCCGGGGGATCCCGAGGGCCGGCGTGCGGCGGGGGGCTCGCCGATGACGCCTTCGCAGCCGGCGAGGACGAGGAGAAGCGCAAGGGAGCGAAGCATCAGAGCAGCTCCGGGAGAAGGTCGTCGTTGGGGCCGATGTTGCCCGCGGCGAAGCCGTCGATCTCCGGACCCGTCGCGCCCATGGCGTGGGCCACCGTCCGCCAGAGCTCGGCGAGCCCGCGCGCACCCGTCTGCTTCCAGTTCGGGTACTCGACGAGGCGCCCGCCGCTACGGAGCCGCCCGCCGAAGTCACCGAGCATGACCACCGGGAACGTGTCGTACTTCGCGTGATGCTGCTCCCCGTTGTCGTTGATGAAGACGACGGCGGTGTTGTCGAGCATCGTCCCGTCGCCCTCGGGAACGGCCTCGAGCTGGGTCACGAGGCTCGCCGCCTCGTTGGCGATCATGTCGTGGTTCTCGATGAGCCCCGCGATGCCGCCGGGTCGATGCTCCGTGGCGCCGCCGCCGTGGCCCATGCTGTGGCGGCCGCCGAAGCCCCAGTCGGCGAAGGTCGTGAGCCCCGGGCCGATGCTGAGCACGACGACGTTGGTGAGCCCGCAGATGAGCGCCGCGGCCGCGTTGTTGAACTGGAGCGCCGTCCGGAGCCCCGTGCCCTCCATGGCGCCGGGCGCGTCCGGCGCGCAGGCCATGAGCTGCTCGGTGCGCGCGACGAGCGCGGCCTGGCGCCGCTCGAAGGTCTCGATGGAGTAGAGGTAGCGGTCCAGCTTCCAGCGCTCGTCGCCGCCGAGGCGGGCGCCGGCCGAGCTCGCATAGCGGTGCACCGAGTCGAGCAGGAGCCCCTGCTGCGCAAAGGCCGCCCGGTCCTCCGCGTCGGGGGCGCCGGCGCCGAAGAGCTCGAGCCAGGCCGCGCGCGGGTCGAACTGGCTCGCGACCGTCGTGCCGCGCGCGGTCGAGCAGTTGAAGGGGACGAGGCCGCGGCCACCCTCGTCGGCGCCGAGGCGCACGACGGGAAAGACCACGTCGTCGCTGGGCAGCGTGCGTCCGAGCACGGCGTCGATGCTCGGCCCGCCAGGCTGGCTGCCGTTGGCGTAAGGGAGGCAGGAGAGCGCGTAGTAATGCGCGCGATGGCCCGCACCCTGGCCGGCGCCCTGCTTGTTCGCGAGGCCGTGGAGCGCGACCACGCGGTCCCGCCAGGGCGCCCAGCTCGCCACCATCGGGAGCTCGCTCGCCATGTCCGTGACGGCGGTCTCCCGCGGCGCGTCCATGGTGAGCCGGTCCCAGCGGGAGAAGCCGTAGAAGCCGTTGCCCTCGATGATGATCACGAGGCGCTTCGGTGCGGCGGCGCCCTGGGCCTCCGCGTGGAGGCGCCGGAAGATCGGCGAGAGGAAGAGCCCGGCGGCGCCGAGGCCCGCGCCGCGAAGGAAGCCGCGGCGGCTGCTCCGCGCCCGGGCGGCGTAGCGCGTCCAGCTCATCAGAGATTCTCCGTGGTCGTGGTCGGAGCCGACGCGCGGAAGCGGTAGGTCTCCGAGGTCATCAAGCTCGCGATGGTCGCGCGCAGGCTCCCGCCGCTATCGCGGTAGACGGCCTCGGCGTCGGCGAGCGTGCAGGCATCGCCGTAGGTCTCGTCGCGACCGTTCACCCAGCGGAAGAGGTGGCGGACGAAGCAGCGCTCGACGTCCGCGCCGCCGGCCAAGCGCTCTACGAGCTCCACGGAGTCGGCGACGGGGCCGTCGAGGCTCGTGCCGGTCAGCCGGATCTCGCCGGAGGTGTCCACGGGACGCCCCTGCTCTTCGGCGCGCGGCATGCCGTAGTGGTCGAAGCCCTCGAAAGGCAGCCCGAGCGGGTCCATGAGCTGGTGGCAGGTGGCGCAGCCCTCGTTGCTCACGTGCTCGTGGAGCCGCTCCCGGAGCGTCGCCCCCGGCATGTCCGGGAGCTGCGGGACCACGTCGATGGGCACCTCCGGGATGGCCTGGCAGAGGAGCTGCTCCCGGATGAAGTAGCCGCGGTGAATCGGGTCGTTGTCCTCGTTGTCCGAGAAGGAGACGAGCCAGGCCTGCCGGTGGAGCAGCCCGGGGCGCGACTCCTCGCGGCTCACGGTCCCGTCCTCGTCGACCTGTCGCGTATCCGTGAGGAGCTGGCGCACGAAGTCGCCGTCCTCGTCCACGAGCAAATCGAGCCAGCGCCCGAGCGCGCTCTCCGCGCGGCCGAAGCTATAGTCGCGGCGGTGCGGCTTGAGGATCTCGCGCCCAGCCGTGTAGTCGAAGTACTCGCGTAGGAAGCGCCGGGCCACGTCGCCGAAGCGGTCGTCGCCGAGCATGGCGTGCAGGGCGGCGCGGTAGACGTCGGGGTCGAGGAAGCTCCCGTCCGCGGCCGCCTCCCGAACGCCATGGCGCGCGGTGACCGGGGGCCGGTCGACGAGCGTGAGCGTGGCCGCGCCGGCGAGCTCGTGCGCCGTCAGGCGAAAGCGACCGCCGCCCGTGGGCTCCCCGACCTCGAAGCGAAAGAGCGCCTCCGGGTGGCCGAAGAGCGAGGAGAGCGCGAGCACGGTCCCCCGCTCGACGCCCTGGGCCGCGAGCAGGCCCGTGAAGACCTCGACGAAGACGGCGGTCTCCTCTTCCGTGGCCGGTCGGCGAGCGAGGCGCTCGAAGACGTAACGCATCGCCCCGCTCCGGCAGCCTTCGTCGACGGCCGCGAGCGGGTCGGCGGGCTCCCGGCCGTCGCGCGCGTCCCGGTAGGCCGAGCGGACGCAGCCCGGCATCTTGTTGTCGCCGAGGCCCTGGAGAATGGCGACACGCGCCGCCCGGAGCACGGTGCCGAGCTCCGCTTCTTCTACCGAGAAGACCTCGGCGTAGTTGACGAAGGTCTTGCCGCTCACGGCGCCGGCGAAGGGGTTGATGGTGCCGCGGCTGGTGGCCTGGACGTCTGCCATCGCCCGCGTGAACTGCTCGCCGCTGACGCGCCAGACCCGTTGCGGCGTCAGGGTGGTCTGCGCCGGATCGCAGGCGAAGAGCGTGGCCTGATCGAGCGTGACGGGGTCGACGCCGTCGCCGGTCCGGCCGCGCGGTGGCCGGGCGCGATCACCGAGGCCCGGAGAGCCCGGATCACCGGGCACGCCGGGATCGCCGGGGCTCCCAGGGTCGCCCCCGGGACCTCCGGGCACGCCGCGAGGACCGGGTCCCGAAACCACCCCCTCACCGCCGGCGGCGAGCAGGCCAGCGAGCAGGAGCGCGAGTCGCGTTGCCGTGGGCATCGGCCTCCTGGTCGAACGAGGCCCACGGAAGGGGTCAGAAATCTGCGCCCGCCGCGCGCCGAAGAAAGATGACCGCTTTCCGGGACCTCGCGCGGCCTAGGAGCGAGCGCGGCGTGCCGCGTGGAGACTCCCCATGTTCCGCCTCACCACCCTCGTCCTCGTGCTCGGAAGCGCCGCCTGCTCCGGTGAGCTCGCCGAGCGCGAGCAGTTTCTCGCACGCGGCAGCCTGCTCCCGCCACCGGCGCAAGGCCCGCTCGACGCCGGCACCGGCGGCTGCACCACGCCCCAGGTGGAGGCGCTCTTCCGTGACTCGTGCGGAGGCATCGTCTGCCACGGCGGGCCCGGCACCGAGTCGGGCCTCGATCTCACCAGCCCGGGTGTGTACGGCCGCCTCGTCGGGGCGCCCTCGCTCTCCTGCGAGGGCCGCGTGATCGTGGGCGACGACGTCGCCGCCAGCTTCTTGATGGAGAAGCTCGTCGGCCCGGTACCGGAGGATTGCGGCGACCCCATGCCGCAGATCGGCGCGGGCCTGACCACCGAAGAGCTCGCGTGCCTCGAGGGGTGGTTGCTCGCGCAGGGCGGCGAAAGCGAGGCGCCGTGATGCGTCGCGCGCTCCGGACCGTGGCGCTCCGCGGCGGCCTCCTCGTCCTCCTCGTGGCGAGCGCCGATGCGTCGCAGGCCAGCGCCCAGGCCACCGTCGGCCAGGTCCAGGGCCCGCGGGCCGCGGCGGTTCGGCGCTACCTGGGCGAGGCCCTGGCCGAGAGCCCCGCAGGCGTTCGCGTCCGCGCGCGCGTCCGGCGCGTCGGCAGTGCCTACGAGGTCCGGCTCCAGCTGCGCACACCGACGGGCACGGAGAGGGCGCGGGGGCGCGCTGCTGGACTGCGCGCCGCCGTCCGCGCCGCCGTGGGCGACGCCGGCGATGCGCTGAGGCCGCCAGCACCGGAATGCGTCGGTGACTGCCGCCCGGCGCGCATCGTCGTGGGGCCGGTCAGCG
>CALCTH010000039.1 GCA_937893795.1 uncultured Myxococcales bacterium
GGTGCGGGCCCCCGCGTCGCCACCCCTGCAGACGAGAGGACCCCATGGCCATCCCCAACCGCACCTACAACGCCTACGAGCACGAGACGCGCGCCCGCGTTCGGGTCGATGTCGCCGCGATGTCGACGCACGTCGCCGACGCGACGAAGGACGGCCGCCTGGCGGGCCTCCTGGGCCATGGCGAGCACGTCATCGAGGTGCCCGAGAGCATCGTTGCCTCGCTCGAGGCGGGCGTGCAGGACCCCGAGCGCGTGAAGCGCTGCGAGGACCACGTCACCCGCAAGACCGCGGAGTGGCTCGCGCAGAACCCCGGCAAGCAGGCCCACCTGACGCCGTACTCGGTCAGCGGCGCCCACCTCGACCTCTACGGAACGAGCCTCGGCCGCTTCGCCTCCGTCGAGGTGCTCGAGCGCGGCCTCCCGCCCCGCCCCTCCGCGGCGGATGCCCACATGGCCAACATGGCCGCTTACGTCGCCCGCGCGATGCAGACCCCGCTCGCCACTGGCACCGCCGCGCAGCCGCGCGTCGAGACGCCGGAGGTCCCGAAGCGTGGCCGGCGCCGCCAGGGCTGACTCCCCCATCCCCGCCCGTCACCTCGGCCGCCTTTCACACACCCCTCCCGTGAGGTCGGGGTGGCGGGCACCCCTTACTCCGCATGCCCACGTCGTACGTCACCACCGCCGACTTCGACGCCATGCTGGAGCCCGAGCTCCGTCGCGAGCTCTTCGCCACCAACGGCGGCTACGACGAGACCGTCTTCACGCGCGCCGCGCAGCTCGCGTCGGCGATGGCTCGCTCCGCGGCCAAGAACGCCGGCTACCTCGTCGACGATGAGACGACGGACGACATGCTGCGCCTCGCGGCGCTGTCGCTGCTGGTCCGCATGGCCTACGCGCGAAAGCAGCGGTCGGTACCCGACGAGCTCACCGCGCTCTTCGGCGTGGTTCCGGACGCCATCCGGAACGGTGACCTGCCGCTGATCGAGACCGAGGTCGATGCTGGCGACGCGGTGGGCGGAGTCGAGTTCACGCCCTCGAGCGCGCTCACGACGAGCGACCGGGCGCGGCCCGCGCGGCTCAAGAACCTCGGGAAGCTGGTCTGATGGCGGTCACGATCGAGCTCGACTTCGACAGCCTCGAGCAGCTCGCCCGCCAGGCCGACGGCATGGCACAGCGCGCCCAGGACCTCACCCCGGTCCTCAAGCCGCGCGCGGAGTCGCTTCGCACCGTCATCAACGACGCGTTCTCCGACAGCCAGTCGCCGAACGACGAGGCCTGGCCCTCGCTCAAGCCGGCGACAGTCGCAAAGCGCCGCAAGGGCTCGCGCCGTCCCCTCGTGGACACCGGGCTGCTCCGTGGCTCCGTGCGGACCGAGGCAGGGAAAGGCCGCGTCGTCTTCGGCGTCGGTGGCACCGCCGCGGGGTACGCGCCGTTCCACCAGTTCGGCACCAAGCACATCCCCCGTCGCGCCTTCCTGCCGACGGACGCGGAGGGCAACGCGGAGTTCCGGCGCGGGCCGGCCCGCCGCTGGCTCGACCGCACGATGCAGCGGGTCCTTCGCTTCATCCTGACCGGCGAGCTCCGCTGATGCCGCTGGCAGCCGACGCCATCCTCGACGCCGTTCGCGACGTCATCGAGGAGGGGCACGGCGTCGCGCGCACCATCTCCGCGGAGTCCTACTGCGGCGGCGTTTACGCCACGCTCGAGGTCCTCCCAAGCGCGACTGCGGCGCTGACGGCGCCTCGCGTTGAGGCGCGCATCACGCGCACGGAGCGTGACCCCGCGTCGCCGCCAGAGCCGGGGTCGTTCGCGCTGATTCAGGTCGACCTCGAGGTGCACCTGGTGCGGGCGGCCTCGCTCACGACGGAGCTGATCGACGACTGCCGGCGTGAGCTCCGGGCGCTGTCCTCGGCAGACGGCGACGTGCTGCGCCAGGCGCTCAGCTTCCCCGGCAACCTCGCGACGACGGCCCGCGGCGTGGACACCACGCTCGTGTCGGGCTGGCTCGACTACCTCGGCAGCAACGTCGGCGACCTGGAGATTCAGGGCGGCCAGAACGGGCGCCTCATCACCACCCACACGTTCCGCGGCACCGCGAAGGTCGCCCAGGAGACGGCATGAGCGTCGAAGTCCACAACTTGCAGCGCATCGCGCTGACGAAGGAGACGTCCGCCAACTTCGGCGTCGATCTCACGGGGTCCGCGACGTACCTCGATCTTCCCTTCCGCGAGGGGACCGCCACCGTCGCCTTGAACGAGCCCAACCTCGACCCGGAGACGGTGCAGCAGCGCCTCTACGCGGTCCCGCAGGGCGTACTTGGGCCGCGGCAGGCCGTCGTGACGCTGACGTGCAACCTCGCGTCGACGGGTGTCCCCGCGGGCGATGGCGTCGACTCCGTGGCCGAGACGGGCGCCGCGCTCCAGCAGCTCCTCGCCATCTGCTTCGGCGGCATCAACGACGTCAACACCGGGACCACGTTCGCCACGGCGGCCGACGCCTCGAACTTCACGCTGACGGACGGCGCGGACTTCGTCGACGGCCAGGCCATCGGCTGGGTCGGCGCTCGCATCTTCGAGCTTCACGAGCTCGCGGACACAGCTTCGGTGCTCAAGCAGGCGTTCAGCGCGACGCCGACGGCCTCCGACGTGGCCTACGCGGCGACCACGATCTTTCCGACGAGTACGCCGACCGACTCGGTGCAGCTGATTGTCGAGGGCTTCGCCTCTCACAATCGCTGGCTCCTCACGGGCGGCCAGATGACGTCGCCTCCGGTCATCACCCGCGAGAACGGCCAGATCCCGACGATCCAGTTTACGCTGACCTTCGCCGAGTGGGCGTCGCTGCCGGCCCAGGCCATCACCCCGGCGACCTACGCGAACCACGACCCGATGAGCGTGGTCGGCGAGTTCCGCATCAACGCGGGTGGTACCGCAGAACGCGTCCTCTACGACGCAACGAACGTCGCCTACAACCTCCAGGCCCCGGTCTTCGCGCCCATCACGAGCGGCTCCGGCATCAACACGATCGGCTGTTGGGCTGCCCAGCGCGTACCGGGCGGCCTCGGCACCATCGAGTTCTCGATCCCCTACGAGGACAACACGTGGGTCACGCGCCAGAAGGCCCGCGCCTACGTCGGCTTCCAGGACCAGATGGGCGTCACGCCGGGTCAGACCGTCGTGCTCAGCTTCCCGCGCTGCCAGGTGTGGGACTGGAACCTCGAGGATGTGAACGGCTTCGCCTACCAGCGGATCACGCTCCGTCCCACCGATGACAGCTTCACCATCGGTGGCGGCACGAGCGAGCTCGTTCTCGCCGCGATGCGGATGCACTTCGCGTGACCTTCGGCGACGCCATGGTCGAGGCGGCTCTCTATGCGCGCCTCCGTCGTCCCGGGTGGCACGCGAACTACTACTGGGCCGTGTGCCTCGAGACCGGGGTGCTCATGGAGTACCGCGGCGGTGTCGCGCTCCATCGCGCCGAGGTCACCCGAGACGAGCTGGCCGCGACCGACTGGGTCGTGTGCGCCGCGATTCACAGCGAGGACGCGCGCGACATCCTGACCGCGGCCTGAGGGAGGGCAGCGTGGAGAAGACCCTACGAGTGGTGTCGGTGGCCGACATGGCCGTCGATATCGCCCGAACGCCCGACGTGGCGAAGTACATGCGGGAACGTGTTGAGGCCGACGTCGCCTTCCTGCCCGACAAGCGCCCGACGTGGTTCCACGTGAAGCGCATCGATACGAACGTCTTCATGACGTACGTGCAGGTGGCGTCGTCGGAGCCGGAGCGGCGTCGCCGCGCCTTCCAGGTCGGCGTGGAGCTCGTCGAGAACCCGCCGCCGCCCCTCACGGGCACGCAGTTCGCGCCGGAGACCGTCCACGGCAGCTTCGGGCGCCACACGCTCTACAGCGACGAGGACATCGCGCAGCTGCCCGTCGCCTACGTCGAGGAAATCGGCGAGCTCTGCTACCAGCGCGCTTTTTTAGTGCCGGGCAGCGGGGCAACGTTTGTGCCGCTGCCTTCATCGCTGCGCGTCTTGAAGGCGAGGATCTTCCAGGCTGCGGAGCGCCGCAGGGAAGAGAGCCAGTTCGGGAGTGCCGCAAAGGAGCCGGCGGCCCCGGCGAGCTAGGCCTGCTCTGGCGCCGCGGCTACCGCTGCCCCTGCGACGGCGTCAGTGACCTCGACCGCCACCAGGTCCCCGCCCACGTCGAGGGCTGGCTCCGCGCCATCGAGTTCCTGGGGGCGCGTCCCCCGACCTGCCCCTGGCAGGCCTACCGCGACCCCGTCGTCCGCGACGTCCTCGAGGCCTACCGCATGGCCCAGGTCGGTGCCGACGCGAACCTGGCGTCGCTCCGCATGACGAACCCGCCCCATCACGTGTGGGTGGGCGCCAACCTCTATCACCGCGCCTTGCTTCGCTCCCGCGCGGAGGTGCGACGCATCCAACGGGAGCGGAAGCAGGGCTGAGCCGTGGCCGAGGCGTTCGAGGGTGAGATCAAGATCACCGGCGCCAACGAGGCCGCCGATGACATGCGCCGGCTCGGCGACGAGACGCGTGGCGCCGGCCAAGAGGCGCAGTCTGCCGGCGGTCGCTGGGACGGCTTCGGCACCAAGCTGACGGCGGCGGGAGCTGCCATCGCTGCAGCGGTCGTCAGCGCGCGGGCGCTCTCCGAAGCGCTCCGCGTCACGACCGGCGTCCTCGACGCGCAGGTCCTCTCGGTCGACGAGGCGTCGCGGCGGCTCGCGGGACTCGTCTCGCGGCTCGACCTCGTCCGCGTCTCGAACCTCGCGATGCAAAGCGGACTCGAGCTCAGCGAGGACCAGTTCGCCACCCTGAGCGTCGCCGCGGTCACCGCCGCCCGCGCCACGGGCGAGGACTACGTCGAGGCCGTCGAGCGGCTCGCCGTCGCGGTCTCCGAGGCCTCCGCCGACGAGCTCGCGAAGTTCGGCATCGCGCTCGGCGACGTCACCGACGTCTCGAAGGTGCAGGAGGA
>CALCTH010000040.1 GCA_937893795.1 uncultured Myxococcales bacterium
TCGCCCGCGAGATGCGTGAGGACCGTCTGCGCCGCGTCGGGCCCCGCAGGGGTGAGCGCCGAGGCGCGGCATCCCAGGTCGCAGGCGATGGCCATCACGCGGTCCCGGCGGTCGAGCTCCCCGGCCATGGTGCGCGCGAGGCGCCTCGCCCGCGCGCTTCGCTCGCCGACCATGCTCTGCGAGCTGTCGACGAGCAGCACGTAATCGCGCCGTGCCTCCGCGCCGAGACGCGGGAGCTCGGGCCGGAGCGCGAAGAGCACGTAGCCCCGCGCGTCCGCGGCGAGCTCGGCCTGGCGCGACCGGACGTCCTCGTTCTCGCGGCTCGTCGCGGGCGGCGCCGCGACCGCCGGCCCGCGGTAGGCCCACGAGCGAAGGGGCCCGTCGGCCTCGGCCCGCTCCACGGCGAGGACGAGATCGCCGGAGGGCCGGAAGCCCTCGCGTACGAAACGGAAGCGCGTCGCCCCTCGCTCGGCCTCCGCCTGAAGCGCGTAGCCCTGCGACGTGACGGCAGCGCCCTCCCCGGCCACGCGAACGTCGACGGCGAAGCGCCCGACCTCGGCCGATCCATCCGTCGCGTGAGCGAGGGGGTACACGTAGCGCCGGCTGGCTCCGGCGGCAGTCTCCACGCGCGGCAGCGTCTGCTCGTAGGCGATGCGCACCCGCCGCGCGCCGCGCGCCGGGATGGGGAAGATGCGCAGCTCGAAGCGCCCGCCGCGCTGCCATTCGAGGAGCGCGGGATCCCGCCACGGCCCCGGCACCCAGATCCACTCCTCGTCGTTTCGGCGCTGCGGCTCCGGCGTCGCGTTGCGAATCACGCCGCGCCAGATGCGCTTGGCGGTCTCCTTGGAGACGAAGGCGCCCTCTTCCCACACGCCGTCCACCTCGAGGGCCAGGCTCGCGATGCGCGCGTCGGGCGGAAGCGGGAAGCGATAGACCCCCTCGAGCACCGCGTCCTCGTCGCTCTCGAACGTCTCTTCGACCTCGGTACGGGCCACGTTGCCGGCGATGCGCACCCGCACGCGATGATCTGCGAGGCGGAGCGCGCGATCCTCCTCCTGGCGCTCGCCGGGCACGTGCGCGCGGAGCTCGCCGAGGCCCGGCACGGGAGCGTCGTCGAGGAGAAGCTCCGGCCGGTCCTCGTCCCGCGGCATCGCCGCCCAGCGGATCGCGCTCGCCAGATCGGTCGCCGGGACGACGCGAAGGCCGCCGTCGCCGGCGAGTCCTTCTTCACCCGCTCGGACCTCGAGGGTCTCGCCCGCGTCGTTGCGAAGCCGAACGACGCCGCGGGTCACCCGCACCGAGGTCTGCGCGTCGCTCGCCGCGAGCACGAACTTGGTCCCGAGGACCTCGACGGTGCCGTGTGGCGTGTGCAGCTTCGCGTTCGGGAGCGAGGCGTCGTGAGCCACGTCGGCGAGAAGCTCGCCGCGCGTGAGCGTCACGGCGCGGACCTCGCGGGTGAAGGCCAGCTCCGTGCTGCGGTTCAGCGCGAGGCGGGTGCCGTCGGCGAGGGCGAAGACGGCGCGGGTCCGATCGTCGGTCGCGAGCGCCATGCCCGGCGTGAGCGCCATGCCTGCGCGAACGTCGAAGCGCTGCGCGCCCTCGGTCACGGCCAGGCCCGTGAGACCTTCCACGAGCGGACCACCCTCGACGGCCCGCACGACCTCCGCGACGTGGCCCCGCCAGGCATTTGCCGCTGCACGCGCGGGCGCCCGGGCGTCGTCCCGCTGACTCCCCGCCCAGGCGAAGGCCCCGAGCGCCAGCGCTGCGGCAGCCAGCGGAATCCAGCGCCCCCTCGTCCCCGCCGCCTTCGTGGGCGCCGGTGCCGGCGCGGGGCTCGACGCCGAAGCCGGTCGCTCCTCGAGGGCGGCGAGCGCCTTGTCGGCGAGGTCTGCCGGGGGCGTGTAGTCCGCGCTCGCGCTCTCGAGAGCGTGCGCCGCCTCGCGCGCGTCGTGGAGCAGGTCTCGCGCCCCGTCGTGGGCCGCGAGCAGCTCGCCCCAGCGCGCGTGCGCGTCGTCGTCACCCGCCACG
>CALCTH010000041.1 GCA_937893795.1 uncultured Myxococcales bacterium
GACGCTGCATGTTCGAGCCCATCAGCGCGCGGTTCGCGTCGTCGTGCTCGAGGAAGGGGATGAGCGAGGCCGCGACCGAGACGAGCTGGTTCGGCGACACGTCCATGAGCTCCACCTGGTCCGGCGGAACGAGCATGAACTCACCGTTGAAGCGGGCGCTCACGAGGTTGCCCTTGAGCTTCTTCTCGGTGGCCGTGATGTCCTGGTTGGCCTGCGCGATGTAGTGGCCCTCTTCCTCGAGGGCCGAGTACCAGCGCACGGGCTCGTCGAGGACGACGCCGTTCTCGACGCGCCGATAGGGCGTCTCGACGAAGCCGTACTCGTTGACGCGCGCGAAGGTCGAAAGCGAGGCGATGAGCCCGATGTTCGGACCCTCCGGCGTCTCGATGGGGCAGATGCGCCCGTAGTGCGTCGCGTGCACGTCGCGCACCTCGAAGCCCGCGCGCTCACGGGTCAGACCGCCGGGCCCGAGGGCCGAGAGGCGCCGCTTGTGCGTGACCTCCGAGAGGGGGTTGGTCTGGTCCATGAACTGCGAGAGCTGCGAGCTCCCGAAGTACTCCTTCACCACCGCGGAGACGGGCTTCGCGTTGATGAGGTCGTGGGGCATGAGCGTCTCGATCTCCTGAGACATGCTCATGCGCTCCTTGATGGCGCGCTCCATGCGAACCAGGCCGATGCGGTACTGGTTCTCCATGAGCTCGCCGACGGCGCGCACCCGGCGGTTGCCGAGGTGGTCGATGTCGTCGATGGAGTGGCGCCCGTTCTTGAGCTCGATGAGGTGCCGGACCGTCTCGAGGATGTCCCGGGAGGTGAGCACCGTCGTGTCGAGGGCCGGCCGGTTCTCTTCGTCGTCCTTGTAGAACTTGTAGTTCAGCTTCAGCCGGCCGACGTTCGACAGGTCGTAGCGCTCGGGGTTGAAGAAGAGGTTGTTGAAGAGGGTCCGCGCCGTGTCGAGCGTCGGGGGATCGCCCGGGCGGAGGCGCCGGTAGATCTCGAGGATCGCCTCGTCCTGCGTCTGGACCTTGTCCGCGAGGAGCGTGTCCCGGAAGTAGCTGCCGACGTTGAGGCCGTCGATGAAGAGGACCTTGACCTTCTCGGTCTTGGCCTCGCGGAGCGCCTCGAGCTTCTCCTCCGTGATCTCCTCGTTCACGCCGAGGAGGATCTCGCCGGTCTCCTCGTCGATGATGTCCTCGGCGCTGACCTTGCCGAGCACCTCGCCGTCGTCGATGGGGAGCTTGTCGAGGTTGGCGGCCTGGAGCTTCCGGATGGCCGAGCGCGTGAACTTCCGGTTCCGGCGCACGAGCACGTCGCTGCCGACCTTGATGTCACGGGTGGCGCGCTGACCGGGGAGCAGGTCGTACTCGATGCTCTTCGCGTACTTGCCGCGCGGCTCGAAGTAGACCGTCTCCGTGTCGTAGAAGAACTCGAGGAGCTCGTGCGTGTTGTAGCCGAGGGCCTTCAGCAGCACCGTCGCGTGCATCTTCCGGCGCCGGTCGATGCGGACGTAGAGCAGGTCCTTCGGGTCGAACTCGAAGTCGAGCCAGGAGCCGCGGTAGGGGATGATCCGCGCCTGGTGGAGCAGCTTCTGCGACGAGTGGGTCTTGCCCTTGTCGTGGTCGAAGAAGACGCCCGGGCTCCGGTGGAGCTGGCTGACGACGACGCGCTCGGTCCCGTTGATGATGAACGTGCCGTTCTCCGTCATCAGCGGGATCTCGCCGAAGTAGACCTCCTGCTCTTTGATGTCGCGGATGGACTTCTCGCCGGAGTCGGACGTGTCGTAGATGATGAGCTGGATCGTGACCTTGATCGGCGCGGCGTAGGTCATGCCGCGCTGGCGGCACTCGTCCACGTCGTACTTCGGCCGCTCGAGCGTGTAGGAGTCGAAGACGAGCTCCGAGGTCCCGTTGAAGTCCCGGATCGGGAAGACGCTCTTGAAGACGCCCTGAAGCCCGAAGTCGTGCCGGTCCTCCGAAGGCGTCGTCGACTGAAGGAACTTGTCGTACGAGCGCTTCTGGATGTCGATCAGGTTGGGCACTTCGAGGATCCGGTGGATCTTCCCGAAGCTGTGCCGCATCCGGAAGTTGGTCTGAATCTGAGTCGCCGCCATGGGTCCGCTGGGCTCCTGCTTTCGTCCGCTCGGGTGGGGGGCCGTCGCCGGGGCGACGGAGCGCGAACGCCGGGAGCCGGACCTTCAGGGTCCGGTCTCCCGGTACGTAAGAGAGAAATCTAGGGTCGGGGTGAGTTCACGAGGCCGGCCGCCTGCCGGTCCCGACGGAGCGCCTCAGGGGGCTCCGACGAATGTCGGGCCCCCAGCCGGGCGTCCGTGAATGGAGTTGCTCCTTCGATGCCGCCTGCGCCTGCGAGAGTTCACCGTGAGCAATCACACGGTGTGCTGCCGCCGAGGACGGGGAGCCGGCCGCCGCAGCCGGCTGATGTGCCTTCGGAGCGGTCCGCTGGAGCCGGCGACGTTGCGCCCGTGCACCGAATCCAGCGTTCGACCCAAAGTTCGTCGCGCGCTCGGCACGCACGACCCCCATCACGGCGGAGAACATAGTCCTTCCACCGCTGCCGTCAAAGGGAACGGCAAGGGTCTTGCGTACCGAGGCGCGGATCAACGCGAAAAAGCCGTGAGGAGGAGGGAAGCGCCCGGGGGGGTCACTTGAGGGTGACCTTGGCGCCCACTTCCTCGAGCTTCTTCTTCAGCTCCTCGGCCTCCTCCTTGGAGATGGCCTCCTTGATGACCTTCGGAGCCGCCTCGACCATCTTCTTGGCGTCGGCGAGGCCGAGCGAGGTGACCTCGCGGACGGCCTTGATGACCTTGATCTTGTTGGCGCCGACGTCGGTGAGCTCGACGTCGAACTCCGTCTTCTCCTCGACGGGAGCGGCGTCGCCACCGGCGGGGCCCGCGGCCACGGCCACGGCGGCCGGAGCGGCGCTGACGCCCCACTTGTCTTCGAGGGCCTTCACGAGGTTGGCCACGTCCATCACGGTCCAGGTGCTGAGCTCCTCGACCATCTGATCCACGTTCATGTCTGCCATTTGAGATTCTCTCTTTTCAGGCCGCATCCCGGGCGCTCGTTCCTCCTCGGCACGGGAAAGCGGAAAGTTGATTGGGGTGGGGTTGGTTTCTTCGAGTGGGAAGGGACGGTCATCGAAGCGGCCTGCGAGGCCGGTTCGCCGCGGAGGGGCTGGGGGGCCCATCCGCCATGAACACCGTCAACCCTCCTCTTCCTGCTTGCGCTTGATCGCGTCGAAGACGAGCGCGAGGTTCTGCGCCGGGGCGGCGAGCTGCGCGACCAGGTTCTGCGCGGGCGCCATGAGCGTCGCGAGGAGCTGGGCTCGGATCTCGTCCTTGCCGGGCATGGAGGCGAGGGTCGTCTCGACCTGCGCTCCGGGCAGGACGTTCCCGTCGAGGAGCGCCGCCTTCGCGATGAGCTTCTCGGGCTCGTCCTTCTTGGCGAGGACGTCCTTCTTGTCCTTGCGGAAGTCGCGAAGAACCTTCGCGGCCGTCGAGGGGTCCTCGTTCGACCAGGCGATGCCCGTCATCCCCTTGAGCGCGGCGTCGAGGGCTTCGTTGCCCTCGAGATCCGTGCCCACGAGGGCCTTCCGGACGAGGTTGTTCTTCGCGACCTTGTAGACGATGCCCGCTTCGCGGAACTTGACGCGGAGCTCGGTGATCGTCTCGACGTCGACGCCGCGGTAGTCGACGAAGACCGTCGCGACGGCGTTGTCGAAGCTCTCGCGGAGCTCGGCGATCTGCGCTTCCTTCTCAGCAGTGGTCAGGGGCATGTCAGGCCTCCGCCTCGGCGCTGCTGGGGTCGATGCGAATGCCCGGCCCCATGGTCGAGCTGAGCGTGATGCTTCGAAGGTAGGTGCCCTTCGCCGCCGCCGGCTTGGCCCGAAGAAGCGTGCCGACGAGCGTCCGCACGTTCTCCTCGAGCTTGTCCGCGTCGAAGGACGCCTTGCCCACGGGGACGTGCACGATGGCGCCCTTCCGCTCGACGCGGAACTCGACCTTGCCGGCCTTCGCCTCGCGGACGGCCTTGCCCACGTCGAAGGTCACGGTTCCGGTCTTGGGGTTGGGCATCAGGCCACGCGGGCCGAGGACGCGGCCGAGCCGGCCCACCTGACCCATCATGTCCGGCGTGGCGACGACGGTGTCGAACTCCAGCCAGCCTTCGTTGATCTTGGCGACGTAATCGTCGCCTCCCACGTAATCCGCGCCGGCCTCTTCGGCCTCGGCCACCTTGTCGCCCTTGGCGAAGACCAGCACGCGCTTCGTGGACCCCGTCCCGTGCGGGAGGACCACGGCGCCACGCACCTGCTGATCCGCCTGCTTCGGGTCGATGCCCAAGCGCACCGCCAGGTCGACCGTCTCGTCAAAGCGAGCAAAGGCCACCTGCTTCACGAGCGAGCAGGCTTCACCGACGGAGTAGCGCTGGCCCTGTTGGACCGCTTCCAGCGCGGCTTTTCGCCGCTTACCGACTCTCATTCGACCTCCTTCGACTCACCACGCCGTTGCGCCGAAGCGCGCGAGGGGTGTGTCTCCCACCTTTGGCCTGGGTGGTGCCAGGGAACGCCGGAGCAGCCCGGCGCGTCAGTTCTTGGTTGGGGTGTAGCGGTGGGTTACGGAGCCCATCGCCAACGAGACGCGAGCTCTAGGCCTCCGCGATGTCGACCCCCATCGACCGCGCCGTTCCCATCACGCTGCGCATGCAGGTCTCGATGGAGCCGGCGTTCGTGTCCTTGATCTTCGTCTCGGCGATGGAGCGCACCTGGTCCATCGTGAGCTTGCCGACCTTCTTCTTGTTCGGCGTGGGCGACCCGCTCGAGAGGCCCAGCTCCTTCTTGATGAGCACCGGCACCGGCGGCGTCTTCGTGATGAAGGTGAACGAGCGGTCGCTGAAGACCGTGATCACCACGGGAATCACGAGACCCATGTCCTTCTGCGTGCGGGCGTTGAACTCCTTGCAGAAGCCCATGATGTTCACGCCGTGCTGACCGAGCGCGGGACCGACGGGCGGCGAGGGGTTCGCCTTGCCGGCATCCAGCTGCAGCTTGATCTGTCCGATGACCTTCTTCATGACGATGCGCTCGTTTCGGGGACGGGTGCGGTCGGGGTCGCCCGGTCCGGGCGGCTCCGCCGAAAGTGAAAGCAGGGGGGCTCAGACGGTCTTCTCGACCTGGCCGTACTCGAGCTCGACCGGCGTCGCGCGGCCGAAGATGCTGATGAGGACCCGGACCTTGTGCTTTTCCGGGTTCACCTCTTCGATGGTGCCCGTGTAGTTCGCGAAGGCGCCCTCGGTGACGCGCACGTGGTCGCCGGCCTCGAACACGACCTTGGGCCGCGGCTGCGCCGAGCCCTGCTCCACCTGGCCCTTGATGCCCGCGATCTCCGCGTCCGGCACCGGCGAGGGGTGGCGACCACCGATGAAGCCGTTGATCTTCGGCGTGTTCTTGATGAGGTGCCAGCTCTCGTCCGTGAGGTTCATCTGGACGAAGATGTAGCCGGGGTAGAAGTTCTTGTTGACGGTCCGCTTCTTCCCGTTCCGGTTCTCCTGGAGCGTCTCCTTCGGGATGAGGATCTCCCCGAAGTTCTCCTCCATGCCGGACTGGCGGATCCGATGCTCGAGGGCGTCACGGACCTTGTTCTCGTACCCCGAGTACGCCTGGACGATGTACCACTTCATGGCGCGCTCAGTAGATGAGGTCCGTGACCGCCGACCAGGTGGCGTCGAAGATGCCGAGGATGACGGCGGCGATGGCGCTGACGATCATCACGACAACCGTCTGCGACCAGGTCTCCTTGCGCGTCGGCCAGGTCACGTTGGCCAGCTCGAAGGCCACCTCGTGGGCGAAGCGATTGATCTTCTCGTTCTTGTAGAGGCTGACGGCCACCAGGATGGAGACGATGGCCGCGCCGGCCGTCACGAGGGTCTCGGGGGGCTCCGCGTAGTTCGCCTTCCGGGCGACGAAGGTCGCCACGCCGGCCAGGAAGTTGTCGAGGAGCCAAAAGAGCGTCAGCGCCGCCCCGATGAAGGCGAACTGCACCCAGCGCTCGATTCCGAGCGTGCCGGTGACCTCTTCGTTCTCGTCCATCGCCATGGGTGATTCTCTCGGCTGACTCGCGACTCTCGCTCTGCTTACGTCTCGCGTCCCCGAACGGGGCTAGCGCGCCTGGCAGGCCAGGAGGGATTCGAACCCCCAACCATCGGATTTGGAATCCACTGCTCTACCGTTGGAGCTACTGGCCTAAAGGTTCGGCCCCGGCGGTGCCCCGGCGGGACTGCGAGATATGGACCGGGGTCCGGGGTCACGCAACTCGCCCGTAGCACTTTCGATCCGCCGCCCGGGGCGGCGTGGGGTCGGTGCTGCGGAGCGGTCCCGGGCCCTCGGGCTCAGCGGGATTCGCGGTGCAGCGTATGACGGCCGCAGGCCGGGCAGAACTTCTTGAGCGCGAGGCGCTCCTTCTGCTCCGGCTTGCGAGTCGTCTTGTAGTTGCGCGAACCGCACACCTCACAGGCGAGCGCGACGCGCACGCGCCGGCCGCCCGGAAGGTCCGGGCCGCTGCTCACTCGATGATCTTGGTGACGACGCCGGCGCCGACGGTGCGGCCGCCCTCACGGATGGCGAAGCGCTGCTTCTCCTCCATGGCGACGGGCGTGATGAGGTTCACCGTCATCTTCACGTTGTCGCCGGGCATGACCATCTTCACGTCCTCCGGGAGGGCGATCTGGCCGGTTACGTCCGTCGTCCGCATGTAGAACTGCGGCTTGTAGTTCGTGAAGAAGGGCTTGTGGCGCCCGCCCTCTTCCTTCGTCAGCACGTAGACCTCGCCCTCGAACTTCGAGTGCGTCGTCACCGTGCCCGGCGCCGCCAGCACCTGGCCGCGCTGCACCTCGTCCTTGGCGATGCCGCGAAGCAGGCACCCCACGTTGTCGCCGGCCTGGCCCTCGTCGAGGAGCTTCCGGAACATCTCCACGCCCGTGACCGTGGTCTTGCGCGTGTCCTCGAAGCCGAGGATCTCCACCTCGTCGCCGGGGTGAATCGTGCCGCGCTCGATGCGGCCGGTCACCACCGTGCCGCGGCCCTTGATCGAGAACACGTCCTCGATGGCCATCAGGAAGGGCTTGTCGACGTCGCGCTCCGGCGTCGGGATGTACTCGTCGACGGCCGCCATCAGGTTCTTGATGGAGTCGACGCCCATGTCCTTGCCCTGCAGCGCCAAGAGCGCCGAGCCCGGGACCACCGGCGCGTCGTCGCCGTCGTAGTCGTACTTGGAGAGCAGCTCGCGCACCTCCATCTCGACCAGCTCGAGCAGGTCCTCGTCGTCGACCGCGTCCACCTTGTTCAGGAAGACCACGATGCGCGGCACGCCCACCTGGCGCGCGAGGAGCACGTGCTCCTTCGTCTGCGGCATCGGGCCGTCCACCGAGCTCACCACGAGGATCGCGCCGTCCATCTGCGCCGCGCCCGTGATCATGTTCTTCACGTAGTCGGCGTGACCGGGGCAATCGACGTGCGCGTAGTGCCGGTTCTCGGTCTGGTACTCGACGTGCGACGTCGCGATGGTGACCGTCTTGGTCTCATCGCGAACCGTCCCGCCCTTGGCGATGTCGTGGTAGCTGATCGCGTCGCCGCCGTGCGTGTCCGACATCACCTTGGTGATCGCCGCCGTGAGCGTCGTCTTTCCGTGGTCGATGTGACCGATCGTGCCGACGTTGAGGTGCGGCTTGTCGCGAACGAACTTTTCCTTGGCCAT
>CALCTH010000042.1 GCA_937893795.1 uncultured Myxococcales bacterium
GGTTCGTCGTCGCCCCGCACGGGCCGGCTCGGGCGGCGAGTACCCTCGCGCGGCCGCTCGCGCCGCCCGCCGCCGGCGCCCCGTGCTCCACGGCCCGCGCCTCCCCCGGCGGCCTCGAGTCGCTCGAGGCGGGCCAGGAGCTCCGAGACCTGCCGCAGGGGAGGGCGCGTCGCGATGCGCACGAGACCCATTTCGAGCACCAGCCGTGGGGAGGAGGCCTTGCCCACCTCGTCCACGAGCTACGTCAACGCCGCGAAGCTCCGCTGAAGCTCCAGGGCGTCGAGCGGGTCCACGAGCGCACGGGCGCGTTCCTTCTCTTCGCTCACCATGTCCACCAGGCCCTCCGCGTCGGGCGCCACGCGGAGCACCACGAGGTCGCGCACGAGCTGGAGGACCTGACGGACGAAGTGGAGCGGGTCGACGCCCTGACTGACGAGCTCGTCCACGCGCTCCAGCGCGCCCGGTGCGTCGCCCTGGAGCAGCGCGGTGGCGACCCCATGGACCGCGTCGCGGCCCGCGATGCCGAGGTGTCGGGCGAGCTCGGTGCCGACCAGCGTGGTCCCCGAAAGGGCCACGGTCTGATCGAGGAGGGTGAGCGCGTCGCGCATGGAGCCCGCGGCCTCACGGGCCACGAGCGCCACGGCGTCCTCGTCCGCCTCGATGCCCTCCGCGTCGAGGATCGTGCGCACGCGCGCGCCGAGCACGGCCTGTGGGATGAGGCGGAAGTTGTAGCGCTGGCAGCGCGAGCGGATGGTCACCGGGACCTTGTGGGCCTCCGTCGTCGCGAAGATGAACTTCACGTGCTCCGGCGGCTCCTCCAGCGTCTTCAGGAAAGCGTTGAAGGCGCCGGAGGAGAGCATGTGCACCTCGTCGACGATGACGATCTTGAAGCGGTCCCGCGCGGGCCGGAAGGGCAGCGTCTCCTGGAGCCGCCGCACGTCGTCGACGCCGTTGTTCGAGGCGCCGTCGATCTCCTGCACGTCGAGGTCCACGCCCGCGGTGATGTCTCGGCAGACCTCACACACGTTGCAGGGCGTCGCCGTCGGCCCGTGGATGCAGTTCAGCCCCTTGGCGAGGAGCCGCGCCGTCGTGGTCTTCCCCACACCGCGCACCCCGGTGAAGAGAAAGGCGTGCGCCACCCGGCCCGTCGCGATGGCTCCTGCGAGCGTTCGCGCGATGGCCTCTTGTCCGACGAGCTCGTCGAAGGTCTGCGGACGATACTTCCGCGCGAGGACCGTGTAGCCCATGAGGGCGCGAGCCTACCCCGGCCCTCCGACGGGCGCAGGCCCGAAACGCGTCAGCTGACGAGCACGGAGAGAAGCTCGTCCACGCTCTCCGTGATCTTCGGCCACAGGGCCTCGAGCACGTCGGCGCTGAAATCCGGGATCGCGTTATCGCTGCTCACCGCGAGGTGCTCGAGGAACTCGACGTCGGGCTCCCGGTTCTTCCGCAGCTGGTACTCGATGTGGTTCGCCATGCGCACGAGGGAGACGACCATGGCGTCGTCCTCGGTGCCCTCGTTGAGCGCCCGACCCGGCTGGTGCGACCACGCCACCGCGCGGCAGAGGGCCGGCGGGAGGTGCCAAGCGTCCAGCACGTGGCCCCCGAGCACGGCGTGGTCGTAGCCGAGCGTCTCGCGCTCGACGAGGTGTGTGCGGTCCGGCTCGTCGAGCTCCGCGCCCAGGGCGTCGTAGTCGAACTCGCCGACCTGGTGGATCATGAGCTTGCCGACGTCGTGCATGAGGCCTGCGAGGAAGACCGTGCCGATGCCGCGGTAGCGGATCGACTGCGCGAGGATGCGTCCGATGGCCGCCACGGCCGCGCCGTGGTCGCGGATCTTCTCGGCCGGCGACGTCGCCTCTTCGAAGAGGCTCATCATGGCGACGGAGGCCACGAGCTCCTGCACCGTCTGCGTGCCGAGGCGCACGATGGCCGCCTCGAGGCTCGCGTAGGGCACCGCCGGCCGGAAGAGCGCCGAGTTGGCCAGGCGCAGCAGCTGCGAGGCCAGCACCGGGTCCTTCTCGAGGGAGTCGTTGAGGGCCGCGATGTCGACCTTCGGGTCGCTCAGGAGGCCGAGCACGTGCTGCGCCACGGCCGGAAAGGGCTTCAGCCCCGTGGCCTTGGCGGTGGCCGCGGCCATGCTCTCGCTCGCCGTGCGCACGTCCCGGAGCGGGTCGTCGTCTCCGAACCAGAGCTCCTCGAGCACGTTCTCCGCGAGCCCGCTTGCGTAGGCCTTGGCATGCATGGCGGTCATGGGCGACCTGAACGGCGGGTGAGCCGCGCCCTTGAACGGCGGGGGGCGGCCCCTCAGCGGCGAAAGCGCTGGCCCGAGCGCGAGATGTCGTCCCAGGTGGGCGCGGCTTCCTGGATGGGCACGCTGACCACCCGAAGGCGGAGCACGACGCGCGTCACCGTGCTGGTGGTGACGAAGCCCTTGGTCCCGGTGCGCTCGAAGACGGCCTCGCAGCCGGGACGCGGGAGCGGATGGGTGATCTCGAGCGCACCCTCCCGCTTCACCTGACCCCCGCTCAGCCGCGCGCCGAGCAGCGGGTGGTCGGCAACCTCGGAGCCGGAGCTCCGTTCGGTCACGCGGGTGCAGTGCATGGTCCAATCGCAGCCGTAGATGCGATTTCGCGTCCAGATCTCGAAGGCGCGCCAGCCGCCCGGGTCCATGCCCGCCGCGCCCGTCTCGTACGCGAGGTCGATCTCGACGAAGGGCGCGAAGGTGGCTTCCGTCGCGTCCAGGAGGTCGTCGTCGTCGTCCACGCCAGGACCTTACTCGACCCCGGCCTGCTCCATCATCTCCTCGAGGGTGAGCGGCCGTCCGGGATCCGGGGGCGCCTCCGGTGCCGCCTCCTCACCGCCGGCGTCGTCGGCTTCCTCGCCGCTGCCTTCGTCACCGCCGGCCGCGTCCTGCTCCTCCGCGAGCTCCATCATCTCTTCGAGCGTGAGGACCCGATCCTCGCCGGCCCCTTCCTCCGCATCCTCGTCTTCGGCGAGCTGCATCATCTCCTCGAGGGTGAGGACGCCCTCGCCGCGGTCGTCGTCCTCGTCCAGCGCTCCCTCGTCATCGTCGAGGGCGCCGCCCACGTCGTCGCCCCGGGACCCGTCGCCCGTGGCCGTCGCCGCAGGCGGCGGCTCTTCACCGAGGAGACGATAGGCCAGCCCGACGCTCACGGCGGGCACGTAGGTCACGATGCCGAGGCCCACGATCATGAGGCCGATGAAGGGCACGACGGCCTTCATCATGTGCCCGAGGCTGCGCTCGAAGAGCGTGCTCGCCACGAAGAGGTTCAGACCGATGGGCGGCGTGAGGTAGCCGATCTCGAGGTTGACGATGAAGACGATGCCGAAGTGCATCGGATCCATGCCGAAGCTGGCCGCGATGGGCCAGAGCAGCGGCACGAAGACGAACATCGCGCTCAGGATGTCCATGGCCATGCCCACGAGGAGCAAGAGGCCGTTCAGCAGCAGCAGGAACTGCCAGTAGCTGAGGTCGAGGCTCGCCACGGCCTCGATGAGCTGCTCCGGCACCTTTCGCTCTTCGAGGATCCCGGCGAAGGCCAGCGCCGTCACCATGATCACGAGGAGCGACCCGAGGAGGACGCCCGTGCCCTGGAAGATGCGCGGTGCGTCCCACAGCCGCAGCGAGCGGTAGATGAACACCTCGACCACCACCGCGTAGATCACGCTGAGGGCGGCGGCCTCGACGGCGTTGAAGATGCCCGACTGGATCCCGTAGTAGATGGCGAAGGGGAAGAGCAGCGCCCAGAAGCCGTCCACGCCGGTCCGGAGCACGGCGGCGAAGCGGAAGTCGGTGAGGCGACCGATGACCGTGAAGTAGACGGCGAGCTGCACCACGACCTGCAGCAGCCCGAGGCCTCCCTCGAAGGCCGAGAAGAAGCAGAGTGGGAAGAAGAGGAAGAGGCCCCCGCGGAAGAGACATTGGCCGAGGGAGAGCCCGTCCTCCTCGCGCCGGCGCACGCCCGCCACGAAGCAGGCGCCCATGAGGATCGCCGCGAGCAGGAGCCCCGGCCCGTACCCCGCCATGAAGAGGCGCTCCACCTGGATGAAGGCCTTCTGGTTGACGATCGGGTAGAGGATCATCGGGATCGAGGGCGGGATGAGGATCCCGAGGCTCCCCGCGCTCGTGAGGAGCCCGTGGGCGAAGCGCTCGCCGTACTTCGCCTTCACGAGCGTCGGGCCCATCATGGTGCCGATGGCGATGACCGTGGCCGGGCTGGATCCGCTGATGGCCGCGTAGAAGACGCACGCCAGCACGGCGCTCATGGCGAGACCGCCGGGCACCCAGCCCACGACGGCCTGCGCGAAGGCGATGAGCTTCTTGGAGATCTCGCCTTCCGCCATGAGGGCGCCGCTCATGATGAAGAGCGGCACGGCCAGCAGCGCCTGGTTGTCGCCGAGGCGCACCATGTTCTCGACGAGGGGGTAGAAGTCCGCGGCCTCGTCCGCGCCGTCGAAGACCATCATCACGGCGGCGATGGCGCCGATGAGCGCGAAGAGGGGCGAGCCGAGCACGCCCGCCACGAGCAATACGGCCACGGCGACGCCCGCCTGCCCGCCGAAGAGCGCCAGCGCCACGGCCAGGCCGATCACGATGGCCACCGCGAGCGGCGACTTCTTCTTGGCCGGTGCGCCCGGCGCGGGGGCTGCCTCGGCGCTCACGCCGTCGCCTCCGCGGCCTTCGCCCCGCCGGAGCTCGCCTCGGCCTCGGCGCGGAGCTCCTCGAGCACCTCGTCGACCTCCCCCACGGCCTTGCCGTAGGAGCCGCCCCCGGCGGCGCTCACGGCCGAGGCCACGAAGCGGATCGTCGTCATCAGGAAGGTGACGGGAATCGCCAGCGCCCCGATCCACTGCGGAATGCCGGTCATCTCGTAGACCCCGCCGAGGGCGCGGAGCCCGACCTGCTCTCCGAAGACGTAGCCGTAGCCGAGGTAGGCCACGAAGCCGCAGAAGGCCGCGCTCGCGAGGTGCCCGAGCGCGTCGCTGTAGCGGGAGAAGCGAGGCGGTACGACCTTTTGGAGCGACTCGATGCGTAGATGCTTGCCCTGGTAGGCGCAGACGGATGCGCCGAGGAAGCCGACCCAGAGGAGCATCACGAGCGAGAGCTCCTTCGACCAGCTGTAGCCGTCGGGGAAGGCGCTCACGGCCAGCGCCGCGAAGGCCACGAAGCCGAGACCGGCCTGCGCGCCGGCCTTGGTCCGGTCCTCCGGCGCGCGGCTCGACACGTACGCGATGGCCAATGCCGCGGCGAGGCCCACGTAGATCACCCACGAGGGGACCACGCTCACCATCTCCTCACCGAACTCGGTCATCTCCTTTTGGCGCCAGGTCATCAAGGAGCCCACGCCGTAGAGCGCGCCGGCGGTGCCGAGCGCGTAGATCAACGCGCGGCTGTCGAAGCCGCCGGCGCTGGTCTTCCGCGCCGGGTCCCGGTAGCCGGCCTTCGGATCCGCCTGAGGCTCCCCGGGCTCGGCGACCTGTCGCCGAGCCCCCCAGAAGGCGAGCCAGAGCGCCAGGACTCCCACGACCATCGACACCCAGGGGGCGACGTTGGCGTCGAGGTTGGCGCGCGCGGCCGGGTCGTCGACGCCGAGGAAGCTCGCGACGATGCCGCCGACCTTGCTGTCCGGCGCGATGAGGCGCCGGTAGACGACGTCCATGAACACCATGAGCGCGATGGCCGAGAGGAACGCCGCGATCACGGCCTGCTCGACCGCGAAGACCGCATCGTCGATGCGCTTGAGAAGCGAGGGCGCAGGTGCAGCGCCCTCGGCCGACGCGGGCGATGCGTCGCCAGAGACCCCAGACATGGGCGGGATTAGACGGTAACGCGCCCGTCCCGGCAAGGTGACGTCACGCACGGAGGCCCGGCGGCGCCCGCATCGGGGCCTGAGAGGGGCGCTCGGCCGTCTCAGTCGGCCTCGGCCGCCCGGCCCAGGAGGCCCGCGAGCGCGCGCCGGAGCGCCCGCCGCTCGGCGCGCCGTGCCC
>CALCTH010000043.1 GCA_937893795.1 uncultured Myxococcales bacterium
GCCCCTCGGCGCCTCGACGCGGTCCGCGCAGCAGGACCGCTTTGCCCAGCACCACCAGCAGCAGCAGCAGCAGCAGCCGCCGCCGCCGCCGCCGCGCGCCGCGCCGGTTCAGCAGCAGCCCGCGCCGCTGCCGCCCGTCCAGCAGGCCCCCGCCGCGCGGCGCGGTGCCCGTCAGGTGAGCCTCTTCATCCCTCTCACCATCTGGGCCCAGCAGACGGACATCCTGACGCTCGGTGGTGGCGTCGGCGCGCGCTTCGGCTGGGAGTTCAACAACTTCGTCCCGCAGCTCGAGGTGGGCATCCACATCAACCCCGTCGACGGCGCGGACGCCACCATCAACAACAACTGGTTCGGCGCCGGGGTGCGCTACCAGTTCCTGAACGAGTCGCGCTTCGTGCCCTTCGCCGAGGGCATGCTGCGCTTCAACCTCTTCTCCCTCACCATCGACGGGATCTTCGAGACGACGAGCGAGCTGCTCTTCGGCGTGCACGTGGGCGGCGGCGTCATCATCGAGATCACGCGCCGCTTCAGCTTCGACGCGCAGCTGAACGCGCACTTCGTCTTCGACTCGGGCAGTGACCTCTTCGTCGTGGGCCTGGACACGGGCTCCACGCAGACGATCATCGCGCCGCGCTTCGGCGGCACGCTCTACTTCTGAGCGCGCGGCGCTTCCGAGCGCAGCGCTCGCCTCGCGTCACATCGCCGCACGCTGCCTCGGCGCCGCGGCGGCGCTGGCTTCGGCCTTCGGCGCGACGCCGGCGTCCTTCACGGCGACGAGGCTCATGGCCCGCTCCGCGAGGGTGGCGATGGTCAGCGAGGGGTTCACGCCAGGGTTGGCGCTGATGGCCGACCCGTCGATGACGTAGAGGCCGGGGTAGCCATGGACCCGGTGCTGCGCGTCGATGACGCCGTCCTCCGTCGTGGCTCCCATGCAGGCGCCACCGAGGATGTGCGCCGTCGAGGGCACGCCCAGCAGCGTCTCCGTGGTGAGCGTGGCCGCGACGCCCTCGGTCTTCTCGGCGAAGCGCTCCGCGAGATCCGTGGCCTCCTCCATGAAGGCCGAGGGCGCGAGGCTCGGGTCGTCGACCTCGGTGACGAGGGTCCGCCGATAGCCGGAGCGCCAGCCACGGCCCAGGCGCATGCGCAGCGTGCCCTCGAGGGTGCGCATGTAGAGAAGCACCTGAGAGTGCTTGGCCATGTCGGGTACGGTGAAGGCGCGGAGCCATCGAAGCGGATGGCGAGCGAAGGCGCGAAGGCCGCCCCAGATGCGGCCGAGCACCGTGGACCCCGGAGCGTGCGGCGCCATGAGAAGCCGGAAGAAGCCGGAGCCGGGTCCGTAGCGCACGGGCTCGAGATGGCTGTGCTCGTCCGTGTGGAGAATGGACGTGATGGCCACGCCCTTCGTGAAGTTCGTGCCCTTCTTGGGCGCGATGATCGCGATGAGCGCCTCGCTGTTCGAGCGGACGAAGTCGCCGAGGCGCGCCGAGAGCTTCGGCAGCCCTTCCGGGTCCTCCTGCATGCGCAGCAGAAGCGGCAACGTGCCCATGACGCCGCCGGCGAAGATGACGCGCTCCGCCGTCACGCGGTCACCGCGATCCCTGCCGAAGGTCGGCTTGGTCTCGACGACGTAGCCGCCGCCCTCGCGCGGCCGTACGGCCGTGACCTCGGTCTCCGGCCTCACCTCGGCGCCGTTCCGTTCGGCGAAGTAGAGGTAGTTCTTGTCGAGCGTGTTCTTCGCGCCGACGCGGCAGCCGGTCATGCAGGCGCCGCAGTGCGTGCAGCCGGTGCGGTCGGGGCCCTCACCTCCGAAGTAAGGGTCCGTGACGGTCTCGCCGGCCTTGCCGAAGTGCACGGCGACCTCGGTCGGGTGCATATGCTCCTCGCGGCCGATGTCCTCCGCGATCTCCCGGATCAGCCGGTCGCCGCGGGTGACCACCGGGTTCGGCGCGGCGCCGAGCATGCGCTTGGCCTCCGCGTAGTGCGGCGCGAGCTCGTTCTCCCAGTCGGCCAGGCCGCTCCAGGAACCGGACTCGAAGAAGGCCCGCTTCGGGGTCGGCAACGTGTTGGCGTAGACCAGAGAGCCTCCGCCCACGCCGACGCCGTGGAGGACCGTCATGTGCTTCATGAAGGTCATCTGGAAGATGCCCTTCAGCCCGAGCGCCGGGTTCCACATCCAGCGCTTCAGGTCCCAGTTGGTCTTCGGGAAGTCCTTCGCCTCGAAGCGCCGGCCCTTCTCCAGGACGAGCACGCGGTAGCCCTTCTGGCTGAGCCGGTGCGCCGAGACGCTGCCGCCGAAGCCCGAGCCCACGATCACCCAGTCGAAGTGTGTGTCGTCCACGGTCATGGAGGGTAGGCGATACGAACAGGACTGTCAGCGCTCTTCTTCGTCGAGGAGCAAGCGGTAGCTCTCGTAGCGCTCGCGCCGGATGGCCCCGGCCTCGACCGCCTCGCGCACCGCGCAGCGCGGCTCGCAGCGATGACGGCAGTTGCGAAACCCGCAGGCGCCCAGGTAGGGGCGGAATTCGACGAAACAGTGGTCGAGGTCGTCCTCCGGGAGCGCCCAGGTGCCGAGCTCGCGGATGCCCGGCGTGTCGGCGACCCAGCCCCCGGCGACGGGGTGCAGCGTGGCCACGCGTGTGGTGTGCCGCCCCTTGCCGTGAGCCGTGCTCGTGGCCGCCACGCGGATGGCGAGGCCGGGCGAGAGCGCGTTGAGCAGGCTGCTCTTGCCGACGCCGCTCGACCCCGCCAGCGCGCTGAGGCGGCCCTCGAGCGAGGCCTCGAGCTCTTCGAGGCCCGTCCCGTCCGTGGCGCTCACGAAGTGCACCGGATAGCCGAGCTCGGCGTAGCGGAGGGCGGTGGCGCGCTGCGCGGGGTCCTCTTGGTCCGCCTTGTTGATGACGATGCGCGCGTGGACCCCGTTGTGCTCCGCGACGACCAGAAAGCGGTCGAGGAGCCGGGGATGGAAGGGCGGGTCGCCGAACGCGAAGACCACCAGGAGCTGGTCGAGGTTCGCGACCAGCACGTCCTCACGGTGGGTCTGCCCCGGATGCCGGCGAGAGAACACGGTGCGCCGCGGGAGCACCTCCTCGATGACGCCCTCGCCCGGCGCCGTCGTCACGATGCGCACGCGGTCACCGACCACGCAAAGGTCGGTCTTCTTCTTCTCGCGCTTGAGGCGGCCGCGAAGCTTGCAGACGCGCAGCCCCGCGGACGTGTCGACGTCGAAGAAGCCGGCCTTCGCCTCGAGGACCATGCCCTCCAGGGCGCCGTCCTCGGACATGCCTTGCTGCTTCGCCCTCTTCACCGCTCGCGATCATGGGGCGGCGCGGGGGGCGGCTCAAACGCCGGCGATCGGGGGTGGAATCGTGCGCCGCTCAGGCGGCGGCTTCCTGCTCGAGCTCGGCGAGGGCCTTGCGGAGATGCTGCACCGCGCGCTTCTGGAGCTGGCAGACGCGGCTCTCGCTGATGCCCATCTTGTCGCCGATCTCCCGGAGCGCCATGCCGCGGAAGAGGCCCATTTCGATGGCCTGGCGCTGACGCTCGGGCAGGTTCGTGATGGCGTCCTTGAGGCGCGCGTAGCGGCCGAGGCTGTGCGTGATGTCGTCGGCGAGGCGCTGGTTCGAGTCCGGAAGCCGGTTGACCATCGGCTCGAAGTCGCCCGTGGGCGCGTCGATGGAGACCAAGCGCCGCGCCGCCACGACGCGGCCACGCTCCTCGTCGGCGGTGCCGACGGTCTCGCCGGCGCTGTGCCGCACGGCGAGGCGCATCTCGTCGCGGGTGCGCAGGTCCATGCGGCGGATGGCGTCGATCATGCGCTGGCGGATGCGCGTCCGGACCCAGGTCTGCTCGGCGATGCCGAAGCCCTGGTAGGTCGAGAGCGCCTCGAGCACGGCGACGCGGCCTTCGGCGCGCAGGTCCTCCTCGTCGAGGGCCTGCCCGAGGCTGGCCACGGGGCGGAGGCGACGCGCCATCATGCGCACGATGCCCTCGTAGCGCTCCAGCGCTTCCCGGGCCTCGGCGTTCGACCACTGAAGCCGCTTGCTGCGCTTCGCCTTCGCCTTGGACTTCGCCGCGTTCTTCCTCGCCATGGTCGCCCCATTCCTCTCCCCGGGTACGTCGCCCCGGGACGGCGGAACGCTTTGCGAGGTCCATACCAAAATCAGGACGCGATCTGTCGCAGCGCGAAACCCCAGTAGTTTCGGGATCGTGGCGGATACGGGGCTTTCGGATCGACCTCGCTACGTCGCAGGCCACCGTGGGATCACGGGCGATATCGTTCGTGTGTGTGCGATATCGTGCGATCCAGATTGGAGCAAGATCGCACGAATTCGCACATCATCGGGCGATTGCATCACGAGAGGCCGTGCTTGCGCAGCCGGCGAATCAGCTGATGACGTGAAAGGTCCAGACGCCTGGCGGCCGCAGTGACGTTGCCCCGCGTGCTCTTCAGCGCTTCGACGATCTCCATGCGCTCGAGCGCGGCCGCTTCCCGCTTGATGTCGTCCAGCGTGGGGCCCATACGCGGCGCGGCGCGGGCGCCGAGGCGCCTGCGCGGCGGCGGAAGCTCCGGTGGCACGGACGATCCCCGAGGTCCGCTGTCGGGGACGGAGGGGCGCGTCACCCCCGATCCACGCCGTTCGGCGCGCGCCAGCACGGGGAAGTCGGCGAGCGTGAGCCACTCTCCGGACGCCAGGAGCAGCGCCTGCTCGACCATGTTCCGGAGCTCGCGCACGTTGCCCGGGAAGGCGTAGCGGCGAAGCGCCTCGACGACCGGCTCGGCGAAACGAGGCGCGGGCCGCCCGATCGCGCGCGCCTGCTTCACGGCGAAATCGCGCGCGAGGAGCAGGACGTCGTCGCCGCGTTCCCGCAGCGGCGGCGTCTCCACGCGAAAGCCCTGGAGGCGATAGAGGAGGTCCTGGCGAAAGCGACCCGCGTCGACGGCTTGCTCGAGGTCACGGTTCGTCGCCGCAACGACGCGCGCTTCGAGGCTCCGGGTGCGCGTGCTGCCCACGCGCGTGTACTCGCGCTCCTCGAGGAGCCGCAGGAGCTTGGCCTGCATCCCGAGGTCGAGCTCGCCGATCTCGTCGAGAAAGAGCGTGCCGTGCCCGGCGGCCTCGACCTTGCCCATCTTCGTCGCCGTCGCGCCGCTGAACGCCCCCTTCTCGTGACCGAAGAGCTCGCTCTCGAAGAGCGTCTCGGGAATCGTGGTGCAGTCCACGGCCACGAAGGGCGACGCGGCCCGCCCGGAGCGGGCGTGGATGAAGCGCGCCACGATTCCCTTGCCGGTGCCCGTCTCCCCCAGGATCTGCACCGTCACCGTGTCGCTCTGCGCCACCTTCTCCAGCCGATTCTGGAGCGAGCGCATGGGCGCGCTCTCGCCGAGGAGCCCGAGGTCGCCCATGACGCTGTTGGCGGCGGCGGTCTCCGCGACGCTGCGCTCGAGGCGTGCGACGCGCGCCGCGTTCCCGATGCGCAGCACGCACTCCTGAATCGCACCCCCCTTCGCCACGTAGTCCGAGGCCCCGCGGCGAATGGCCTTCACCGCCACGTCGAGGTCCGGAAAGGCCGTGGCCATCACGAAGCTCGCGCCGGCCGCGTCGGGCTGAAGCTCCTCGAGGAGTCCGAGGCCATCCGCGTCGGGGAGCTGGTAGTCGAGGACCACCACGTCGGGCTCCTCGCGCGGCATCGCCTGCCGGGCCTCCGCGGCGGAGTGGGCGCTCGCGACCTCGAAGCCCTCGGAGCGAAGGGCCCGGGCGAGCGTGCGCTGGAAGAGCGCGTCGTCGTCGACGATGAGCACGCGAGCGCTCATCGCTCGGCCCGAAGCACCCGTGCATCGGTGACGACGACGTCCACGGGCACGTCGAAGGGCGCGGAGGGCACCTCGGGAACCAGCTGGAAGTCGAAGCCCGCCGCGACGCGCAGCGCGTCGCCGAGCTCCGGCAGCAGCCGGTCGTAGAACCCCTTCCCGTAGCCCACGCGGTATCCGCGCGGATCCGCGGCGAGGAAGGGTACGAGGACGACGTCCGGACGCGTGATCACCGGCGCCCCCGGGTCCGGCTCGGGGATGCCGAAGGCCCCGCGCTCCAGGGCATCCCCGGGCACGTGCGCATGGAGCACGACGCGCTGCGCCTCGAGGTCCACGCGGGGAAGGGCCACGGCGCCGCCGCGTGCCCGGTGAGCCGTGAGGAAGGGCGCGAGGTCGATCTCGCCCCGAACCGAGACGAAGGCTGCCACCGTGGCGCGGGGCCCGACGTCCTCGAGGCCGAGCAGCTGCTCCGAGACGCGCGCCGAGCGCTGGGCGCGAGCGGCCCGCGGCAAGGCGTTGCGCAGGACCTTCATGCGCCGCCGGAGCTCGTGCTTCACACGCTGCCGGAGCTGTGCCTCGTCCGGCGTACGCCGCCCGCCCCGCGAGGGGCCAGGCACGGCCGCGTCGCTCGGTGGCGCAGCTTTCGGCCGGCTCACGTGGCCGTCCCGAGGTGCGCGTCGATGCGCTCGATGGCCGCGTCGAGGGTGTTTCTGGTCCTCTCCTCGACGCGAGCGAGCCGCGCCTCCGCCTCGGACAGGTCCTCCGCCAGCGCGAGCGCGACCACGGCGAGGACCTGGGCCGGGCTGGCCGCGCGTGCCGCCTTCGGCCCGAGACGCTCGATGCGGCCGTTGATCACCGCGGCGAGGCGCGCGAGGTCCGCGGGGTCCGCATCGGTGGTCATGCGGTAGCGCGAGCCGGCGATCTCCACGGTCACGCTGCGCTTTTCTTCGACGCCGGACACGCGCCCACGCTACTGAGGCGGATGAACACGGGTCAAGGTGAGGCCCCCCGGCGCCGTGTTAGCGTGCGCCCCGCGAGAGTCGACGATGATCAAGGTGGAGTGTCCCTCGTGCGGAGCGCCGTACGAGCTCGATGAGCGCCGCTTGCCCGCTTCCGGGCTCAAGATGCGTTGTCCCAAGTGCAGCGCACGTTTCCACGTGCACCCGGACGGTCGCACGGAGGCCGATGCGCCCGCAGCGCGCGCGCCGCTCGCACCCGCCTTCCCCGGGGCCGAGAACGCCGACCTGCCGGCTCCGAAGCCCGACGTGCCGCCGGGCCTGGACCTGGATGGCGGCATCGACCTGCCCCAGCCGAAGCTCGACCAGCTGCCCGAGGCCGGAGCAGACCTCGCGGGCGACCTGGATCTCCCGGCGCTCGCTCCGGACCCGGGCCTCGACCTCGACCTGCCGGGCGCCGGCGGCGCGGAGCTGCCGGCACCGAAGCCCATGGCGCCGCCTCCCGACCTCGACCTCCCGGCCCGGAAGGGCGCCGCGCCGCCCCCCGTCGCGGACCTCCCGGCCCGAAAGG
>CALCTH010000044.1 GCA_937893795.1 uncultured Myxococcales bacterium
CGCTGGACGCTCGTCGTCGCCGGGCTGGGCCTCGGCGACGCCGGCAACGTGCGCCGGCGGCTGCGTCTCGGGGCCGGCGTCGCGGCGATCCGGGGCCTGCGCGGCCACGCCGTGCTGACGGCACTGGAGCCGGCGCTGCTCGTGCCTTCGGCGGCCACGGGCCTGGCCGGCGGCTTCACGGCGGGGAGCGTGCTCGAGCTCCGTCGCTACGACCGCTTCGTCGAGTCGGAGGGAGCGCCCGTGGTGCCCTCCCTCGACGCACGGAGCGTCGTGGCGGGCTTCCGGCTCGGGGCCCAGCTCCGGTGGCACCGCCGACGCCGCGGGGGCTGCTCGGCGCGCGCGGCGTGGTCCATCGCCTACCACCAGGTCTGGCGGCAGCGGACCTTCGACAACGTCCCGCGCCAGCGCCTGCATCCGGACTGGCACCAGTGGGGCGAGCTCGAGGTCCGCGCGCACTGGTGAGTCGAACGCACCGTTGCGCGGCGGGAACGCCGAGGCCGTAGCGGGAGCGCTCCGTCGCGCGACTCTGCGACGTGAGCGACGACTCTCCCCTCCTCGCGGCGGGCCCCCTGGGCACGCACTTCCAGACTCAGGATCCCTTCCTCTTCTGCGCCTACCACCGGGACGACTATCCGGCCGGCCAGGAGACGCAAGGACCGGATCCCACGCTCCTGCGCGGCCGGGACATCGGCATGGACTTCGGCCGGCAGGACGGCTGGTCGATGTACCACGGGGACGTGGTGCCGGGGTTCCCGCAGCATCCGCACCGCGGCTTCGAGACCATCACGGTCACGCGCAGGGGCTACTGCGACCACGCGGACTCCCTCGGCGCCACGGCGCGCTTCGGCCCCGGCGACGGTCAATGGATGACGGCGGGGAAGGGCATCGTGCACTCCGAGATGTTCCCGCTCCGGGAGCGCGATGCGGACAACCCGCTCGAGCTCTTTCAGATCTGGCTCAACCTGCCGGCGAAGGGGAAGCTCGTCGCGCCGCACTTCACGATGCTCTGGCGGGAAGAGACGCCCGTGCATCGCGTGGAGGATGCGGAGGGCAAGGTCACGACGCTCACTACCTTCGTCGGTGCCTACGAAAGCGTGGCGCCGACGCCCCCGCCCCCCGATTCGTGGGCGGCGGATCCCGCGTCGCACGTGGCCGTGTGGTCCCTCGACCTCCCGCCCGGCGCGCGCTTCGTGCTCCCGCCGGCACACGCGGAGACGACGCGTAGCCTCTACTTTCATGCCGGGTCCGACCTCGAGGTCGCGGGGAAGCGCTTCCCCGAGCCGGCCCAGATCTTCGTGCGGCCGGAGGCAGCGCTCCCGCTCGTCGCCGGCGCGCGAGGCGCCGAGCTTCTGATGCTTCAGGGCCGCCCCATCGGAGAGCCGGTCGCGCACCACGGCCCCTTCGTGATGAACACCCGCGCGGAGCTGCAGGCGGCCTTCGTCGAGTATCAGCGGACGCAGTTCGGCGGCTGGCCCTGGGACCGCGAGGGCATCGTGCATCCCCGCAGCCAGGGCCGCTTCGCCAAGCACGCCGACGGCCGCGTCGAAGAACGCGGTTAGCGCGCTCCCCGGGAGAGCGCGGCGACGGGTAGCATGCAGCCATGGGGCAGCTCGCGCGGGGTACGCCGCTACGGCTCGAGGGGACCGTCGTCGCCGCCGGTCCCACGCTGCGCGCCAAGCTCGGCGGCGAGGAGTGCGTCTACTGGGACGTGCGCGGCGGCCTCGACGCCGGGCCTCCGGAGGTAGAGGCGCGGCCCTTCTGGCTCGAGCTCGTGGGCGGCGAGCGGGTGCTCGTGCCCATCGAGCACCTCGCCGTGCGGCTCCGAGGCGACGTCGAGCGCGACCTCGAGGAGCGCGTCGAGAAAGACATCGAGGCCGTCAGCAAGCGCCTCGGCGCCCTCAAGGACCGCTCCCGCGAGGGCACGATCACCTCGGCAGAGCGCGGCGAGCAGAAGCGGCTCCGTAAGGTCGCGACGCTGCTCTGCGCCATCCGCGCCGAGCACAACGGCAACGTACACATCGGTGGAAATCCGGTCGGGCAGCGTCGCTGGATCGCCAAGAACCGGTACCTGGCCGACGGCATCGAGGCCGAGGTCACGGTGCAGCGCTTCACGGAGCGCACCGAGCACGTGCTGGCGCCGGGCGATCGCATCCGCGTGGAGGGCATGCTCCAGGAGCAGGCGCTCCCGCCCGAGATCGGCGGAGCGGGGGGCTACCGGAGCCTCGCGACGGGTCTGGTGGTCGTCCCGTCCGCGCGGGGCCGCAAGGTGCGCCTGACGGGTTTGGGCGAGCTCGCGCCGCGGGCGCCGGAGCCCGCCACGCCGCCGGTCGCGCCCCTCCCCGCGAGCGTCGACTTCCGCGTCCCCACGGACGAGCGCCGGAAGCTCCTCGCCTTCGTGATCACCATGGCCCTGACCGTCGCCGTGGCCTACGCCTTCAGCCGCTGAGCGCGTTCAGTCGCAGACGCAGCCGTTCGCGTCGCACCAGTCGCGCGCCGCGCGGCGGCTCCGCGCCTCGACCACCAGCGGACGGCCGAGCTTGTCGTGGCACTCGTAGTCCCTGAGCCGTTCACGCTGATTCTCCGCCACGGCCTGCGCCACGGCGATGTCCGCGTGCGCCCCCGCGCGCACGAAGTCCCGCACGCATTGCCGGTTCCCGTCGCACACGGCGCCGCCGAGCGCGGCGCCGAAGATCGTGCAGCCCATCAGCGGCAGGGCGAAGAGGGCGGCTACGAAGGGGACCACTGCGGCGAGGCGAAGAAGGCGCATGCCTTCGCTCGAAGCAACGCCCGTTCCGCCCTCCTTTCGTCCGAGCGATGCGCCGAACCGTGACGCTCCGCGGGCCGTTCAGCCACGGTGTGCGCGCCATTCACGGTCGCCAGGACACCTCCATGCCGTCCTCGAGCGCATCGCCGGGGTGCACCACCACCCGGTCACCCTCGGTGAGTCCCTCGGCCACCTCCGCCGCGAAGCCGTTTCGCCGCCCGAGGCTCACGGGGCGCACCTCCGCCGTGCCCTCGCCGTCCTGGCCGTCGACGGCGAAGACCGCCCAGCCCTCCCCGTCGCGGAAGAGCGCGCTCGCTGGCACCGTGAGCGCCGCGTCCGTTCGCCAGAGCTCGATGCGCGCCTCCACGCGGAAGCCGTCGCCGAGCGGCGCCCAGCTCTCGCGGGGCGCGTCGAGCTCGATGATCACGTTCACGCGCTGCTCCTCCACGCCGAGCGCGCTCACCTTGGTGAAGGCCGAGGGCTCCACGCGCACGACGTGCGCCGCGAGCTCCTCCTCGCCGCCCCAGCGCACGATCTCCACCGGCGCCCCTGCGTCGATGCGCACGGCGTCCGTCGTGAGCACGTCAACCACGATCTCGAGCGCCGCGGGGTCGCCCACCTCCAGGAGCGGCGTCCCGGGCTGCACGACGCCCTCGCTCTCCTGGAGCACACGGAGCACGCGACCCGCGACCGGCGCGCTCACCTCCAGCACCTCCTCGTCCTTCGGGTCCCGCGCGGACGAGCCGCTCCGGCGAGACGTCCCGAAGCGCCCAAGCGCCGCCTCGGCGAGCTCTACCTCGTGCTCCGCTACGCGCAGCCCGAAGCGCGCCGAGGAGAGGGCTTCCCGGGCGCTTCGCTCCTCGTAGCGGGCCCGGTCCGCAGCCTGCCCCGGCGTCCCTCCGCTGCCCTCGAGGGCCTCCTGCCGCGTCCGTTCGCCCTGCGAGTACTCCAGCGTGGCGTTGGCCCGCGACATCGCCGCGCGCGCCTGCCGCGCCGCCGCCCGCGCTTGGTCGACGCGCGCTTCCGCCTGGAGCCGGCTCCGCTCGTCGAGCATCGGCGCCTGGAGCGGCACCAGCCGCGCCACGACGGTCCCGGCCGCGACCTCGTCTCCGGGGTCGAGGGAGCTCCGCCCGACGTTCCCCGAGAGGGGCGCGCTCACCAGGTAGCGGTCCTTCACACGGGTCACGCCGTCCTCGTCCACGGTGACGACCAGCGGGCCCTCGGTCACGGCCGCCACCTCCACGGCCAGCGGCTTCGGGAGCGTCCCCACCACGATCATCGCCACCACGCCGAGGCCGAGCAGCACCGATGCGCCCCGCTGCACCTGCTTGCCGAGCTTCCGCCCGCTTCCGTCGTCGTCGCCCATCAGCCTCACTCCCTCGTCTTGAGCACCGCGATCAGATCCAGCCGGTCGAGCTTCCGGCGCACGAGCAGCGCGCTGAACGCTGCTGCCGCCAGCGCCACGCCGGCCGCGAAGGCGTAGCTCTGCGCGGTGACGATCACCGGAAGCCGGTACACCTCCGGGTCCGCCACGCCTGCCGCCATGGACGTGACCATCGCGTTCCCGAACACCAGCCCGAGCGGCAGCGCGAGGAGCACCTGGAGCGCGATCTCGCTCAGCAGGATCTCGCTGATCTCCGCCCGCGAGAACCCGAGCACGCGCAGCGACGCCAGGTCGCGTCGCCGCATGCTCAGGCTCACCCGCGCGTTGTTGTCGACCACGCCGATGGCGATGGTCGCGGCGAAGAGCGTGAGCACGAGCGAGAAGACGCCGATGTTCTTCGCGCTCTGCGCCCGAAACTCCTGAATCATCCGGGCCCGGTGCACGAAGCCCAGCACGTCCCGCATGCGCGCGAGGCGCTGGTCGAGATCTCGCGCCGCCTCGGCGTCGCTGCTCGCGGCGAGCCCGTCTACCTGGAGCAGCACGCTCGTCACCATCGGCTCCTGGCGGAGCGCCGCATGAAGCGCGCCCGAGCGCATGTAGACCTGCAAGCCGAAGGGTTCCTCCACCGTCGCCGTGAGCGGCAGCGTGAGCGTCTCCCGGGAGCCCTCGAGCACCTCCACGGTGATCCCGTCCCCCGGCTGCGCTCCGAGGATCTCGGCGAGCTTCGAGGTCATGAGCAGACCGTCGACGGGTGGCTCCACGACGTTCCCCTCGGAGTCGACGACGCGCTGCAGCCCCTCTGCGCCCCGGTCCGGCACCATCGCCTGGAGCGCGACCTCACGCTCCCGCGGCCCCACGCGTACGCGCGCGGGCACCTGCCGCATGCCCTCGGCCCGCGTGACCCCGGGGAGCTGGCGAAAGGTCGCCAGGCCTCCCACGTCTCGCGGTTCCCGGAGCGTCACCTGTACGTCCCAGCGCTGCTGCCGCTCCATGTACGTATCGGTGAGCCAGGCCATCGCGTCGCCGAAGAACTGCCCCAGCACGAGCAGCGCGAGGCTGGCCGCGATGCCCAGGCTGCTGAGCAAGAGCCGGACGGGCCGCCGCTGAACTTCGCGCAGCGTCATCTGCAGCGCAGGCGGCACGAAGCGCCGCACGCCGGGGAGATCCGTCAGCCCGCGGCGGTAGCGGGCAGGCGCCGGGGGTCGCATGGCCTCCGCGGGCGCGAGGCGGAGAATGCTGCGCACGCTCGTGAAGGTGCCGACGGTCGCCGCGATGGCGCTCACGGCGACGGCGGCCACGGCCGTCGCCACGTCGACTCGCGCCTCCAGCGTCGGGAAGCGGAAGTAGTCCCGATAGAGGTCGATCAGGCCGCCCCCGAACCACTGCCCCAGCGCCAGCCCGAGCGCCGCCCCGAGGGCGACGATGACGCTCGCGAGCTTGAGGTAGTGGAGCCCGATGGAGAGGTCGTCGTAGCCAAGGGCCTTCAACGCCGCGACCTGCGAACGCTGCAGCTGGACCAGGCGCGTCAGCACCACGTGCAGGAGAAACGCCGCGACCAGCAGAAAGAGCGGCGGGATCTGCGTCGCCATGTTCTCGAGCTGCGCCAGCTCTCCGCTCAGGATGAAGTTCGAGAGCTGCCGGTCGCGCCCATGGGCGCCGTAGCCCCCGTAGGGCTCGAGGATGCGGTCGAAGGCTGCGAGCACGGCCTCCTCGGACGCCCCCGCCGAGAGCTGCGCGACCACGTCGTCGAAGGCGCCTTCGCGGCCCGTCGCGGCGGCCACCGCGTCTTCGTTCATGAAGACGATGCCCCGGCGCCGGTTGTCGACCGCGATGTCGCCGGCCGCAACGACGAGCACGTGCTCCGGGGAGAGGGCGACGCCGACGACGCGAAGCTCGCGGAAGACGCCGCCGAGAATCGCGGGCACCGTGCTCCCGGGCGCGAGGTCGTGCTCGTCGGCGAAGGCGTCGCTGAGCAGCACTTCGTCGTCATCGTTCGGCCGGGGCGGTCGTCCCGAGCGGAGGTGGAGCGAGCTCAGGCGCGGACCGCCCGGCGGCAATCCCACCACGTGCGCGCTCGCCGGCTCCGTCATCCAGGGGAGCGGGAGCGATGCTTGCTCCGTCACCCGTCCCTCGATCACCGCCACGCCGGGCACCTGCTCGAGACGTTCGAGCACGGAGCGGGGCGCTCGCTCGCAGCGAGCGAAGACGTCGGGGAAGCGTTGTGCCGAGTAGAAATCGGCGCGGGCCCGCGCAAGGGAGCCGTACGCGCCGCGGACGGTCGTGAAGGAGGCCACGCCACTGGCCACCACCAGGGCGATCGTGAGGATCTGGCCGCCCAGCGTCCGCAGGTCCCGGGCCAGCTTCTGGTCGAGCGCCTTCATCGCTTCACCAGCGCAGCGAGCTCGCTTCCACGGGCGCTTCGTTCTCGTGCGTCTCGGCGATGGCGCCATCGGCGAGGGTCACCACGCGCTCGGCCATCGCGCCCACCGGGGCGTTGTGCGTGATGATGGCCGTGGTCGTTCCCAGGTCCTGATTGATGCGCGCCAGGACGTCGAGCACGAGCACGCCCGTGCGGTAATCGAGCGCCCCCGTCGGCTCGTCGCAGAGCATCACGTCCGGGCGCTTGGCGATGGCCCGGGCGATGGCCACGCGCTGCTGCTCGCCGCCGCTGAGCTGGCTCGGGAAGTGGTCCATGCGCGGGCCCAGGCCCACCACTTCGAGGGCTTCTTCCGGCGCCATGGGGGTCGAGACCAGATCGGTCACGAGCGCCACGTTCTCCCGCGCCGTGAGGCTCGGGATGAGGTTGTAGAACTGGAAGATGAAGCCCACGTGCTCGCGCCGGTACCGTGTGAGCTGGGCGCCGGTGGCGTGGGTGAGGTCCGCGCCGCGGTACGCGACCGTGCCCGAGCTCGGCGAGTCCAGACCACCCAGGATGTTGAGGAGCGTCGACTTTCCCGACCCCGAGGCGCCGAGAAGCACCATGAGCTCTCCCGCCCGGAGGGTGAGATCCACGCCTCGGAGCGCATGGACGTCGACCTCGCCCATTCGGTACACTTTCGTCAGGTCCCGCGCCTCCAGCACGGCCTCGCCGAGCTGCTTGTCTGGGCCTTCGACCATGCTCCCCGCCTCCACGGCCACGGGCGGCTAGCTGCCCCCCACTCCTCGGTCGTGGAGGATACCAAGCGTTGCCAAACTCCACCGGGCGGGGACTCGCTCCTCGGATCGGTACGCGCTATGCTACGCGCGCGTGTGCGCGCGGGTGTAAAACGTGCGCTCGGCGCGGCCTCCGAGGCCGCTCGACCAGGAGCATCGATGACCGAAGAGAAGGGCGCGGGCGAGACCGCTGCCAAGGAGGACGGCTACGGCTCGTCCAGTATCCAGGTGCTCGAAGGCCTCGAGGCGGTGCGGAAGCGCCCCGGCATGTACATCGGTGACCCCCACGACGGGACCGGTCTCCATCACCTCGTCTGGGAGGTCGTCGACAACGCCGTCGATGAGCACCTGGCGGGCCACAACGACTCCATCGAAGTCACGATCCACGGCGACGGCTCGCTCACCGTGGTCGACCATGGCCGAGGCATCCCCGTGGCCACGCACCCCACCGAGGGCGTCTCCGCGGCGCAGGTCGTGATGACCAAGCTTCACGCGGGCGGGAAGTTCGACAACGACTCCTACAAGGTCTCGGCCGGGCTGCACGGCGTGGGCGTCAGCGCCGTCAACGCGGTCTCCGAGTGGCTCCAGATGGAGATCAGCCGGGGCGGCCAGGTCTGGTTCCAGGAGTATCGCAAGGGCGCGCCGGTCGCGCCCATCGAGGCCATCGGCACGAGCGAGAAGACCGGCACCAAGATCTCCTTCAAGCCCGACCCGGAGATCTTCACGATGGTCGACTTCAGCTTCGACACGCTGAGCGCGCGGCTCCGGGAGATCAGCTTCCTCAACGCGGGCTTCCGCATCACGCTCACGGACGAGCGCGGCGACGAGGAGGACCGCAGCGTGGTGCACGCCTTCGAGGGCGGCATCCGTGAGTTCGTCGAGACGCTCAACGCCAAGAAGCAGGCGCTCCACGACGAGGTCATCTCGCTTCTCGAAAACCGCGACGGCGTCGAGGTCGCCATCGCCATGCAGTGGTCCGACGCCTACTCCGAGGCCATCAGCTGCTACACGAACAACGTCCGGAACAAGGACGGCGGCACGCACCTCACGGGGCTCCGCACGGCGCTCACGCGCACCATCAACGGCTACGGCAACCGCGAGGGGCTGCTCAAGGACCTGAAGAGCCCGCTCAGCGGCGAGGACGTGCGCGAGGGCCTCACGGCCATCATCTCGATCAAGCATCCGGACCCGGCCTTCAGCTCGCAGACCAAGGACAAGCTGGTCTCGAGCGAGGTGAAGGGCATCGTCGAAGGCGTCGTCGGCGATCGGCTCTCCCAGTACCTCGAGGAGAACCCGAAGTCGGCCCGCAAGATCATCGACAAATGCGTCGTGGCCGCCCGCGCCCGCGAGGCCGCCCGCAAGGCCCGCGAGATGGTGCAGCGCAAGGGCGCGCTCGACGCAAGCACGCTCCCGGGCAAGCTGGCCGACTGTCAGACCAAGGACCCGACGGAAGGCGAGATCTATATCGTCGAGGGTGATTCGGCGGGCGGCAGCGCGAAGCAGGGCCGCGACCGGCGCTTCCAGGCCATCCTTCCGCTCCGCGGCAAGATCCTGAACGTGGAGCGCGCGCGCTTCGAGAAGATGCTCTCGAGCGCAGAGATCGGGACGCTCATCACGGCGCTCGGCTGCGGCGTCGAGGGCGGCGGCAACTTCGATATCGACAAGCTCCGCTATCACCACGTCGTGATCATGACGGATGCCGACGTGGACGGCGCGCACATCCGGACGCTCCTGCTCACCTTCTTCTACCGGCAGATGCCGGAGCTCATCCGGAACGGCTACCTCCACATCGCCCAGCCACCGCTTTACCGCGCCAAGCGCGGCAAGAAGGTGCGCTACCTGCAGACCGACGAGGAGCTGAACCTCTACCTCGTCGACGGCGGCGCTGATGGCCTCGTGCTCCGCACGCGCGGCGGCGACGCGACGCTCGAGGGCGACACGCTGCTCAAGCTCCTCGACGAGATCCGCCGCTCTCGGCGCCTCGTGCAGCGCCTCCGCCGTCGGGCCGAGCCCCGGGTGCTCGAGGCCGTGATCCGGGCGACGAGCCTGGACGTCGGCGATCTCTCCGACGAGGCGCGGCTGCGCGAGGTCTTCGGGAAGGTCGAGGCCCGGCTCCGGGAGAAGCACGACGACCTGCAGTCGCTGACCCTCGAGCTCGAGCGCGACGAGGAGCACGGCCGCTTCGCGGCGCTGGTCCGCTCGCGCTTCGGCGTCGCCACGCGGGAGAGCCGCTTCGACTTCGAGCTCCTGAGCGGTGGGGAGATGACCGAGCTCCGGCAGATCGAGGCCGGCATCCGCGCCCTTGGCGCGCTCCCCTTCGTCGTGCAGGTGCGCGACAAGAAGGGCGAGCTGGGCGACGAGGTCGAGCTCGCCGACGTCGACGCTCTTTGGGACTACGTGGACGCGCGGGCACGCAAGGGCCTGGACGTGCAGCGCTACAAGGGCCTCGGCGAGATGAACCCGGACCAGCTCTGGGAGACGACCATGGACCCCGACACGCGTACGCTGCTGCAGGTGCGCGTCGACGACGCCGTCGACTCGGAAGAGCTCTTCACCGTGCTCATGGGCGACCAGGTGGAGCCGAGGCGCGAGTTCATCGAATCGAACGCGCTCAACGTGACAAACCTCGACATTTAGCGCTGAAATCCTGTTGAAACGGGCAATTCATCGGCACGGCCGAAGGATCGATGTCCTGATTTCGAAGACGCAAACCTAGACAGTTCAGAGACGAACAGCGCGAGCCGTTCCCCCGGGCAACCCGCCACGGTTTGAGGACTCATGCTCGCCTTTCTCGCCCGCTCGAACTTCACCCTCCCCGCCGAGGGCACGATCTCCGTTTCCGACCCCGGTGTGCGCCGCCGCATCACCTTCATGGGGCTCACGGCCGAGGACCTCGGCGTCCTCGGCGCCCAGAGCGGCGCTCTGAGTGACGTCGCGGACGACATGGTCGAGGCCTTCTACGCGAAGGTGGCCAGCGAAGCCGAGACGAACCGCATCTTCACGGAGCGGACGACCAAGGAGAAGCTGCGCGGCCCGCTGCTCGGCTACGTCCGGAGCCTCTTCTCGGGGACCATGGACGACCGCTACATCGAGCAGCGCTACCGCGTGGGCAAGGTGCACGAGAGCTTGGGCCTGGGGGCGGCCTGGTACCTCGGCATGTACGAGGTCATCCGGCGTTATGCCATGCGGGCGGTGCGCGACGCGGGGGTCAAGGGGGCCGGCTACGAGCGCTTCCGCGACGCCTTCGAGCGTACCGTCGCCTTCGACCAGAGCCTGGTGCTCGACGCCTACCTGAAGGCCTGGTCCGAGCGCGTCGAACGCCTCCAGGCCGAGGCCAAGGCGGACTCGGATCGCCAGCGCCACTTCGTCGGCAAGCTCCGCCAGGTGCTGGCGTCCGCGGGTGAGGGCGATTTGACGTCGCGCGTCGAAGGCGGCGAGGACATCGCGACGGACGAGACCCTCAGCGCCATCGAGGGCGAGCTCAACGGCTTCCTCGAGCGCATGCGCAAGGGCTTCTCGGAGGTCACGCGCCGTGCCACGGACGTGGAGGCCTCCTCGAGCGAGATCCGCACGGCCAGCCAGTCCCTCGCATCGGCGAGCGTCGAGCAGTCGAGCGCCGTCGACGAGGTGAACCGAAGCCTCAAGGAGATCGACGAGCGCTCCACGGAGAGCTCGGCGCACGCTCAGGAGACGGGCGAGATCATCGAGAGCACGCGCGTGGCTGCCGAAGAAGGCGGCAAGAGCATCGTGACGCTCACCGAGGCGATGCAGCAGATTCGCGAGGCGAGCGACAAGACCGCCGAGGTCGTCGCGACCATCGACGAGATCGCGTTTCAGACCAACCTCCTCGCGCTCAACGCCGCGGTCGAGGCCGCGCGCGCCGGCGCCAGCGGCAAGGGCTTCGCCGTCGTGGCCGAAGAGGTGCGTCGCCTCGCCGCTCGGAGCGCGGAGGCGGCCCGCAGCTCGGCGCAGCTCATCGAGAGCTCGGTGCAGTCGGCGCGGCACGGCGAGCACCTCCAGGGCGAGCTGACCCGCAGCTTCCTCGCCATCGAGGACCAGGTGAAGACCGTCGCGGAGCACATGTCGTCCATCGTCGAGAGCGCGACGTGGCAGTCCGAGCGAACGCGCGACATCCACCAGCGCATGGAGGAGCTCGCGCGCACGACGCAGACGAACGCCGCGACCCTCGAAGAGAGCGCCGGCGCCTCGGAGGAGCTCGCCTCCAACGCCCAGGGTCTCCGCAAGCTGACGGCCCGCTACCGGGTCTGAGCGGCTTGGCGCCTCAAAGAAACCGTCGTCCTCCGTACTCCGTCTCCGGCTGATCGCATGACCATGAATCTCATCACGGGCGCGGAAGGCGCCGATGCACCCTCCGCTGGCCTCGACGTCGGGGGCGGCTTCCCCTGGGTACTCTGCACCCTGAGCAACAACACCTTCGGCCTCAGTGCCGAGCAGGTGGAGTCCATGGTGCAGCTCCCGGCCGTCACGGCGGTGCCCAACACGCCCATGCACGTCCGCGGCGTGATGAACCTTCGCGGGCGCGTGCTGCGCGTCGTCGACCTTCGTGTCCGCCTCGGGCTCGCGCCGCTCGAGCAGGAGCGCATGCAGTTCGAGATGATGGTCGACCAGCGCGAGCAGGAGCACCGCATGTGGCTCCAGGAGCTCGAGGCCTCGGTCGTGGAGCAGCGACCCTTCGGCCTCTCGACGAACCCCAAGGAGTCCGACTTCGGCCGCTGGTACGAGGGTTACCGTACCTCGTCGCCGATTCTCCGAAGCCTGCTCGAGCGCTTCCGAGAGCCGCACGAGCGCATCCACGGCATCGCCAAGGACATCGAGGCGATGGCCAGCGCGGGGCGCTACGCGGACGCGCAGGAGCGCATCCGCTCGACGCGCGAAGGCGACCTGGCCGCGATGCTCCACCTCTTTGGTGAGCTCAAGGCCACCTACCGCCGGACTACCCAGGAGATCGCGCTCGTGCTGAGTGACGGGAAGAGCACGGCCGCCGTGGTCGTCGACTCCGTGCTCAGCGTCGAGCACCTCAACCCGGTCCAGGGCGAGGCGGAGCGCAACGCGCTGGGCGGCATCGACCGCGTCGACCTCCTCGTAGGGCTCGCGAAGCGGCAGAAGACCGACGACGACGAGCTCATCCTCCTCCTCGACGCGGCCTCGCTGGTGATGGGCTGAGCCGGCGATGGACGCACCCAGGCAGGACTGGCTCGCTACGATGCGGGCGGACGAGCAGGCGTTCTTCGAGTTCCTCGAGGCCAGCGGCAAGCTACAGCTCGACGACGCTCACCGAGCGCACCTCGAAGAGGTGTGCTTCCGGCCCCGCGTCGGAGAGCTGGCGCTCAAGAAGCGGGTGCTCGCGGTCGACCAGATCGCCCAGGTGCTCGCTGCGCAGGCGGGCACGACCAGGCGCTTCGGTGAGCTCGCCGTGGACCTCGGCTTCCTGAAGGAGGGCGACGTGGTCCAGCTCCTCGAACAGCAGCGGCTGTACCGGCCGCCGCTCTCCTGGGCCATCGTCGAGTCCGGCCTGATGAGCGCCGAGAAGCTCTGGCACGAACGCGTTCACTTCGAGCAGCACGAAGGCTCGGCGGGAGGCCTCCGATGAGCGACGACGTACGTACGGCCTTCCTCGACGTGCGCGCGATGCTCGACGGCGCGGCGCGCGACGACGAGACGCTCGGGCAGGCCGCCGACGAGCTCGAGCTCGTCGCGGGCGGCGCGCTGCCGCCGCTCCAGGCGCGGCTCGCCGACGAAGCCCTGGGTCGCCTGCAGGCGGCGCTCGTCGCTCCCGTCGAGGAGCGTGAGGCCATGGTGCAGGCGGCGCTTCGCCTGCTTCAGGCGGGCACCCCGAAGGCCGCGGCCTCGGATTCCGCGACGCCCGAGCCCGAGCCAGAGCCGCCGGCGGCCGAGGCGTCGCCAGAGCCCCGCAGCGGACCGGACATGATGCCCATAGCTGCTGCTCCGCCGCCGCCGCCGCCGCCCTCGTCCGCCTCGGGCGCCGCCTTCGGTCCGGAGTCGTGCACCGTCGAGGAAGACCCCGAGCTCGTGCTCGAGTGCATCGAGGAGACCTTCGACAACCTCGGCAGCGCCGAGGGCGCGCTCCTCGACCTGGAGCAGAACCCGGATGACGCGCAGCTCATCGACACGACCTTCCGGGCCTTCCACACGGTCAAGGGCATCGCGGGCTTCCTGAAGCTCACGCTGCTGACGGAGCTCGCCCACGCGGCGGAGAACGTGCTCTCGAAGCTGCGCTCCCAGGAGATGCGCTACGAGGGCGCGGTCCCGAGCCTGACGCTCGCCGCCGTCGACCTGCTGCGCCGCATGACGCAGGAGCTGCAGAACACGATGAGCGATGGCGGCGTGGCCGTCGTCCGTCGCCCGGAGACCTGGGGCGAGCTGGTGCAGCGGCTCCGCGACGTGGCCGAGAAGGGCGCCGGAGGCTCGTCGCTCCCGTCGAGGGGCGTGCGGCGATGGTGCAGGCGGCGCTGCGCCTGCTTCAGG
>CALCTH010000045.1 GCA_937893795.1 uncultured Myxococcales bacterium
CGCGACTCGCTCGGCGCCGCCCGCGCGCTCCGGGAGAGGCTGCTCGAGGCCGCGGGCGAAAGCGTGGACGACACGCTCTCGGCGCTCGTACCGCCCGCCGGCCCGGAGCTGGCGACGCTGGAGGAAACGCTGGTGGACGTCCTCGTCGAGAGCCCGCCGGCCACGGCGCGGGACGGCGGCATCGTACGAGTCGGCGTCGACGCCGACCTGGACGAGCTTCGCGCGCTCTCCTCGGAGAGCAAGGACATCGTGCTCGCGCTCGAGCAGCGCGAGCGGACGCGTACCGGCATCCCTTCGCTCAAGGTGAAGTTCAACCGCGTCTTCGGCTACACCATCGAGGTCACGCGCGCCCACCTCGACCGCGTCCCCAGCGAGTACGTCCGCAAGCAGACCATCGCGAACGGCGAGCGCTACGTCACCGAGGAGCTCGCAGAGCTTCAGGAGAAGATCCTCGGCGCCGACGAGCGCAGCCGCCGCCTCGAGCAGCAGCTCTTCGAGGACCTGCGTGCGGTCGTCGGGCGCGGCGCCGCGGCGCTCCGCCGCATGGCCGGGGCCCTCGCGGCGCTCGACGTGCACGCGGCCCTCGCCGAGGTGGCCCAGCAGCAGGGCTACGTCCGCCCCGTGGTGGACACGAGTGACGTGCTCACGCTTCGGGACGCTCGGCACCCCATCGTGGAGCAGCTCGCGGCCGCCGGGACCTTCGTCCCGAACGACGTCGAGCTGGCCGCCCGCGCCCATCCCGCCGGCGAGGGCCCCGAGACCGAGGCGCCGAGTCTCCTGGTCGTCACCGGCCCCAACATGGCGGGCAAGTCCACCGCCATGCGCCAAACCGCGCTGGCCGTGATCCTCGCGCAGGCGGGCGCCTTCGTGCCGGCGCGGAGCGCCCACATCGGCCTCGTGGACCGGCTCTACACGCGCGTGGGCGCGTCGGACGACCTGGGCGGCGGCCAGTCCACCTTCATGGGGGAGATGACCGAGACCGCGCGCATCGTACGCGGCGCAACCCGGCGCGCCCTCGTCGTCCTCGACGAGATCGGCCGGGGCACCAGCACCTACGACGGCCTCGCCATCGCCTGGGCCGTCGCAGAGCATCTCCACGACGTGGTGGGCTGCCGGACGATGTTCGCGACGCACTATCACGAGCTCTGCGAGCTCGCGGCGACCCGGCCCGCCGTCGCCAACGTGAACGTCGCCGCGCGCGAATACGATGGCGAGGTGGTCTTCCTGCACAAGCTCGTTCCCGGGGGGAGCAGCCGGAGCTATGGCGTCGCGGTCGCGCGCCTCGCGGGGTTGCCGCCCGTACTCCTCGCCCGCGCCCGGGCGCTGCTCGCCGACCTCGAGGCCGGGCAGCTGCTTCCGAGCGGGACCCCGGCGCGCATGCGTCCCGTGGACGCCTCGGGCCGCGCGCAGCTCGAGCTCTTCGCCGCGCCCGAGGCCACGCCGCGGGAGCCGAGCGCCGTCGAGAAGACGCTCGCCGCTCTCGACCCGGACCGCATGACGCCCCTCGAGGCCATCGAGGCGCTGGCGCGGCTCAAGAGCCTGCTCGGCGAGAGCGAGGGCTGAGCCGGCCTCAGTCCTCGGTGGGGCGCGGGTAGCTTCCGAGGATGCGCACGTGGCGGCTCGTGGCCCGGACGTCCTCGAGGGCCGTGACCAGGTTCCGGTCGCTCACGTGACCGTCCATCTCGAGATAGAAGACGTAGCGCCAGGGACCGCGCGTGGCGGGACGCGACTCCAGCCGCGTCAGGTTCACGTCGCGGTCCGCGAAGGGCGCGAGCGACTGGTAGAGCGCCCCCGGCTCGTCGCGGAGCGCGAGCGAGACGATGGTCCGGTCGCGTCCGGTACGGGGCACGAGATCCCGACCGACGATGGCGTAGCGTGTCCGCGCCTCGCCCTCATCCTCGACCCGCTCGGCGATGCGCGTGAGCCCGTAGAGGCTCCCGAGCAGCTCCGTCCCGAGCACCGCGGCGCCCTGGTCGTCGCGCGCGAGCTTGGCGGCCATGGCACCGCTCGGGACGTCGAGGATCGTCGCCCGCCCGTGCTCGCGCTGCAGGTAGTGCTCGCAGGCGCCGAGCGCCGGGACGGCCCCGTAGACCTTGTCGACGTTCGCGGCGTTTCCGCTCGGCGAGAAGAGGTGGTAGCTCGTCGCGACGGTGACCTCGCCGGAGATGCGCACCTCCTCCACGGCGGTGAGCCCGTGGAGCGTCGCCGTCACTACGCCGTCCATGGAGGTCTCCAGGGGCAAGACCGCGCGGCTCACGCGCTCGTCGCGCACCTCGTCGAGGAGCGCCGCCACCGACTCCCGGGACTCGTAGGTCGCGGCCTCGCCGAAGGTCCTTCGCGCCGCGAGGTGCGCGAAGCCGCCGTCGGCACCGAAGAACGCGATGCGACGAGGCGCCGCGAGGGAGGCGCTCACGCCCAGGAGCTCCCGAACGAGCGGCTCGACGTCCTTCGGCGGAAACACGCGCAGCGCGTCGCGGACGCGGCCGAGGACGACCTCGTCGAGGGGACCCCGGAAGAACCCGTCCGGCTGGCGCTGACGCAGCGCCACCAGGCGCTGCACGGCGCTCGCGCGGGCGTCCAAGGCGGAGGCGAGGCTCGCGTCGGCCGTCTCGAGGTCGGCCAAGATCGCCTCGTGCTCGTCTCGGTCCGCCATCAGGAAGGGACCTAGGGCCGCCGGGCGGCGCCATCCGCGCCAATCGCGCGGGGCCCCGAGATCCCTCACGGTGGGGCCGAGCGACCGCTCCGCCCTTGAGCCGCGCGCGCCCTCGCACCACGCTCCCGCCATGCCCACGCCCCCGAGCGCCCTCGTTCCCGCGAACGTCGCGCGCATGATCCCCTACAAGCCGGGCAAGCCCGCCGAAGAGCTGGAGCGCGAGCTCGGCATCTCCGGGGCCCTGAAGCTCGCGTCCAACGAAAATCCCCTCGGCCCCTCACCCCGCGTGGTCGCCGCGGTGCGCGAAGCGGCCGGCGGGCTGGCGCTCTATCCCGATGGCGTCGCCTACGCGCTGCGCGAGGCGCTCGCGTCCCATCACGACGTGACCATGGACGAGGTGGTGACGGGGAACGGGTCGAACGAGCTCATCGACCTCATCTGCCGGACCTTCCCGGGACGGGACGAGCACGTCGTCTACGGCAAACCCAGCTTCGTCTGCTACTGGCTCGGCTGCACCGCCGCCGGCGTGCCCTACACCGAGGTCCCGCTCCGCGACGACCTGCACTGGGACGTCGACGCGATGCTCGCGGCGGTGCGACCCGAGACGAAGGTCCTCTTCCTCGCCAACCCGAACAACCCGACCGGCGCCTACGTCGGCGAGGCCGACCTGAGACGACTGCTCAGCGAGCTCCCGGAGCGCGTCGTGGCGGTCATCGACGAGGCCTACGTCGAGTTCCCGGATGCCCCGGACTACGTGAGCGCGCTCGAGCTCCGGCACCTCCGCGAGCGGCTCCTGGTCCTGCGCACCTTCTCGAAGGCGTATGGCATCGCCGCGCTCCGCGTGGGCTATGCCGTCGGCCCCGCCGCGCTCGTGGGCCATCTCCACAGCATGCGCGCCCCCTTCAACGTGAACGCGCTCGGCCAGGCCGGGGCCCTCGCGGCGCTCTCCGATTCCGCGCACGTCGAGGCGTACGTGCGCCTCAACGCCGAGGAGCGACCCCGCGTGGCGAAGGCGCTCGAGGCGCTCGGCCTCGAGGTGGCGCCCAGCCAGGCCAACTTCCTCCTGGTGGGCTTCCCGGGCTCGGGCGCCGAGGTCGACGCGGCGCTGCTGCGGCAGGGGGTGATCACCCGGCCCATGCCGCCGCCCCTCGGGCGCTATCTCCGGATCACGCTCGGCACCCGCGAGATGAACGATCGCCTGCTCCAGACCCTCACGTCGGCGGCCCTCGCGCCGTTCCTCCCGCCAGCGCCGCCCGCGGCGCCCGGAGAGAGCCGATGAAACGCCTGATCGCCGTCCCCCTCGCGCTCATCGCCCTGGCGAGCTGCGCCAAGACCGCGCCTCCCCCGGAGACGCCCGAGGCCGCGGCCATCACGCCGCCCGCGCCGCCGCCCTTCGAGCCCCGGAGCTTCCTGCCGGCGGAGACCTTCGCCCTGGCTCGCCTGGACGTCCCGCGGATTCTCGCGAGCCCCTACTTCGGCTGGTACGAGTCCTTCGCCACCACGAGCCTCTCCCCCGAGGAGACGGAGCAGGCCGAGGTCTTCCTCGCGCTCGCGCGCGGCGTGTCCGAGCTGCACGTGGCCTTCGTGCCGGGCACCCGGAGCCCCGACCTCGGCGCCGTGCTCTTCCGGAGCACGCTCGGCGCCGATCAGCTTCGTGAGCACATCGTCCGCTTCACCGAGGAGGACGACATCGTCGCCATGACCCTGGGCGGCCGGGAGGCCTTCGGGGACGACCAGGGCGCCTTCGTGCATCTCGCCGACGACTGGTGGGTCGGCGGTCCCCGGGAGAGCCTGGAAGCGACGCTCGCGAGCCCCGCGCTCCCCGGGGCGCTCGCGGACGCGGGCTGGAGCCAGGCCGAGGACCGCGTCGCGCTGCCGGCGCCGATGGTGGACGTGCTGCTCCTGGGCGGCAACGAGGGCGTGCGTCAGGCGATGCGTGGCTCGCCTCTCGACCCGGAGGACGTGGAGCAGGTGGTGGCCGCGGCCGCCGAGATGGACGCCACCGACGGGGTTCAGGTGAGCGCCGCGCTGCTCACCTCCGACCCCGCGCTGGCTCAACGCGTGGCCGCCGACCTGCAGGCCCAGCTCGCCGAGGCCCGGAGCCAAGCGCCTCCCTTCGTGCCGATCGAGCCGCTGCTCGCGGGCGTCACGGTGGCCGCGGCCGGCGGCGACGTGGTCGTCGACGTGAACATCTCCGACGCGACGGTGCGCGCGTTCTACGCCGTGGTCTCCGGCTTCGTGGGCATGTTCCAGAACGGCGCCCCCGGCGCCCCCCCGCCCCCCCCCCCGACGAGCCCGTGAGCCACGGAGGCACGCTCCGGGGGCGCGGCGGGACGACGCCGCTCCGCGGCCGGGCCCGACTTCCGGGCGACAAGTCCATCGGCCATCGCGCGGTGATCTTCGCCGCGCTCAGCCGGGGCGCCTGCCACGTCACGGGGCTGAGCGGCGGCGAGGACAACCGCGCCACGCTCGCCATCTTCGAGGCGCTCGGCGTGCCCGTGGAGCGCGCCGGCGTGCCCGGCGCCGAAGAGGCCCGCATCGAGGGCGTGGGGCTCGGCGGGCTCCGCATGCCACGGCAGGTGCTCGACTGTGGGAACTCCGGGACCACCATCCGGCTGCTCTCCGGGCTCTTGAGCGGGCAGCGCTTCGGCTGCCGCCTGGTGGGCGATGCGTCCCTCACGCGGCGCCCCATGGGGCGCGTGGTCTTTCCCCTGCGGGCCCGTGGCGCGCACATCGCCGGAAGCGCCGCGCCCGGCGACGAACGATCCGCCGGGGAGGGCGACGAGGTCTACCCGCCGCTCGGCATCGCGCCGCTGACGGAGGACGAGACGCTCACGGGCCTCGAGTATCGGCTGCCCGTGGCGAGCGCGCAGGTGAAGAGCTGCCTCCTGCTCAGCGGGCTCTACGCCGCGGGGCCGACGGCGCTCGAGGAGCCGGTGCTCAGCCGCGACCACACGGAGCGCATGATGCTCTCGCTCGGTCTGCCCCTTCGGACGGCCGGAAGCGCCGTGGTCCTGGACCCCGCGGGCGCAGAGGGTCCGCTCGGCTGGGACGGCTTCGACTGGCACGTCCCCGGCGACATCAGCGGCGCGGCCTTTCCGCTCGTGGCCGCCTTGCTCCGCCCCGGGAGCGAGGTCGTCCTCGAGGGCGTCGGGGTCAACCCGACGCGCACGGGCCTGCTCGACCAGCTTCGGCTGATGGGCCTCGCGGTCCAGGCGGTGCCCAAGGGCGACGGCGCCGGTGGCGAGCCCGTGGCGGACATCCACGCCGTCGGCGTGAGCGCGACGCAGGGCCGGAGCAGCGTGCTCGGGGGCGAGCTCCTCGTCCGGATGATCGACGAGGTCCCCGCGCTCTGCGCCCTGGCCGCCGGACTCCCGGGGCGGACGGAGATCCGTGACGCCCACGAGCTCCGGGTGAAGGAGAGCGACCGACTCGCCGCCATGGCCGCCGTGCTCACGGCCTTCGGCGTGCCCTGCACGGAGCTGGAGGACGGCCTCGTCATCGAGGGAGGAGGGCCCCTTCGGCCCGCCACCATCGCGAGCCGCGGCGACCATCGCATCGCCATGGCCGCGGCCTGCCTCGGCCTCGCGTGCCCGCCAGGCGCCGGCGAGACCGTCATCGAGGACGCGGCGTGCATCGCGACGAGCTTCCCGACCTTCACCGCGCTCCTCGGGGCGCTCGGCGGGGATCTGCGCTACGACTCGGCTCCGTGACGGGAGCGAAGCGAGACAGGCCCGTGGTGGCCATCGATGGCCCTGCCGGCGTGGGCAAGAGCACGACGGCGCGGGACCTCGCCGTACGCCTCGGCTTCGTGCTGGTGGATACCGGGGCGCTCTATCGCGCCGTGGCCCTCGCGGCCCGCGAAGCGGAGGTCGGCTGGGACGAGGCCGACGCCCTGGGAGCGCTGGCCGGCGAGCTCGAGCTTTCCTTCCGGCCCGGCCCGAGCGGCGCGGCGCGCCTTCACCTCGCGGGCATCGACCGGGACGACGAGCTACGGACGCCGCAGATGGGGGAGGGCGCCAGCAAGGTCAGCCAGCACCCGCCGGTCCGCGACGCGCTCCTCGGGGTGCAGCGCCGCCTCGGCGCCCGCGGCGGCGTCGTCCTCGAAGGCCGAGACATCGGTACCGTCGTGTTTCCCGACGCGGAGGTGAAGGTCTTCCTGACCGCCACGCCGCGCGCTCGTGCGCTCCGGCGCCGCGAGGATCTGGAGGCGCGGGGCAAGCCCGTGCCGCCGCTCGACGAGCTGGAGGCCGCCATGGCCGCCCGGGACCGGCGCGACTCGATGCGTCCGGTGGCCCCGCTTCGTGCCGCCGAGGACGGCTTCACCCTCGACAGCACGAATCTCTCCTTCGAGGAGGTGGTCGACGCCCTCGAGGCCATCGTGCGCCGCCGCATGCAGCAACACGCCTCCTGAGGGGCCTCGGCCCCGCATTGACTGCCCTGGGGGCGACTGCTACCCCGTCGCCTCCGCCGGGCGCACCACGCCCAGCGAGCTTCCCCACGCTCCACGAAGCCTCGGATTTCGCCGAGGATTCGGGATCCGACCCGCCGCTCGGGGACGATCTGGCGCGCGCCCCGGATGGTCCGGAACGCCTCGCCTGGTGCCTCACCGTACACCCCAGCCGGGAGCGCGGCCCACGCCTCGCGTCCCGTTCCACCCCATGAACGAACAAACCACCCCGACCGAGGCCGAGACGCCGGCCGCGCCGCCGCCCGCGGCCCCGCCCGCTGCCGAGGCGCCCGCGGCCCCGCGCGAGTCCTTCGCCGACCTCTTCGAGGCGTCCTCGACGCGCACGGATCAGCTGCGCGAAGGCGACATCGTCGCCGGGACCGTCATCAAGGTCGGCAAAGATTCCGTCGTCGTCGACATCGGCTACAAGTCCGAAGGCGTCATCTCCATCCACGAGTTCCACGACGCCGAAGGCAACATCGAGGTCCACGCCGGCGATCAGTGCGACGTCCTCATCGAGAGCAAGGAGAACGAGTACGGGCTCGTCATGCTCTCGAAGGAGAAGGCCGACAAGCTCAAGGTCTGGGACGAGATCAGCGCCGCCTGCGAGCGCGACGAGCTCATCAGCGGGACCATCACGCAGCGCGTGAAGGGCGGCCTCTCGGTCACCATCCGCGGCGGCGTGAAGGCGTTCCTGCCGGGCTCTCAGGTCGACCTCCGGCCCGTCCGGAACCTCGACAAGCTCCTCGGCCAGACCTTCGACTTCAAGGTCATCAAGTTCAACAAGAAGCGCGGCAACATCGTGCTCAGCCGTCGCGTGCTCCTCGAGCGCGAGCGCGACCGGCTCAAGGCCGCGACCCTGGAGAACCTCCAGGAGGGTCAGATCGTCACCGGCTCCATCAAGAACATCACCGAATACGGTGCGTTCGTGGACCTCGGCGGCATCGACGGCCTGCTTCACATCACGGACATGACCTGGGGCCGCGTGAACCACCCCTCCGAGCTCTTCAACGTGGGCGACGAGGTCACGGTCAAGGTCCTCAAGTACAACTCCGACACCGAGCGCGTCTCCCTGGGCCTGAAGCAGACCCAGGAGGACCCGTGGAACATGGCGGCGCAGACCTTCAAGCCCGGCGTGCGCGTCAGCGGCAAGGTCGTGTCCATCACGGACTACGGCGCCTTCGTCGAGCTCCAGCAGGGCGTCGAGGGCCTCATTCACGTCAGCGAGATGACGTGGACGAAGCCCAAGCACCCCTCGAAGGTTCTCGAGATGGGCGAAGAGGTCGAGACCGTCGTTCTCGACATCGACATCCAGAACAAGCGCATCAGCCTCGGTCTCAAGCAGCTCGAGCCCGATCCCTGGACGCTCTTCACGCAGAAGTACACGCCCGGCGACATCATCGAGGGCAAGGTCCGCAGCCTGACCGATTACGGCGTGTTCGTCGGCATCGAGGACGGCGTCGACGGCATGGTCCACAAGTCGGACCTCAGCTGGACCCAGCGCATCAACAACCCGGCCGAGGTCTACCGCAAGGGCGACGACGTCGAGGCGATCATCCTCTCCATCAACCACGAGGAGAAGAAGGTCAGCCTGGGCATCAAGCAGCTCTTCGAGGACCCCTGGAGCTACATCCCGGAGCGCTACCCCGAGGGCACCGTCCTCGAGGTTCGCGCCGTGGCGGCCAACGAATACGAGGCCACCGTGGAGCTCGAGCCGGGCGTCATGGGCTCCGTGCCCCGCGCCGAGATCGGTCACGATCTCAGCGTCGACCCCTCGGACGTGGTCAAGGCGGGCGACATCATGAAGGCGCAGGTCATTCGCCTCGACGACGATGACCGCACCATCAAGCTCAGCCTGAAGGACCTCGAGAACACGGAGCTCGACGAGAAGATGCGCTTCGTGGCCGAGAAGAAGCAGCAGCGCGCGCAGCGTGCGCCGAACGCCCCGACGGGCCGCCCGAGCGCGAAGCTCGGCGACCTGCTGAAGGACAAGCTCGGCAGCATCGCAGTGAGCGAAGAGGAGGGCGACGAGGGCTGAGGCCCTGACGCTCTAGGACGGAACGAGCGGCGTCCGGCATCTGCCGGGCGCCGCTTTTTCGTGGAAGGAAGGCCGGCGTTTTGCGGGGTGTTTGCTAAGCAATGAAGGTCGTGAAGGAGATGGGTACCGAACCCGGGGGCAGCTTCGGCGAGTCGCTCGAGGCGACGGCGAATCGGCGCCGCCGCCTCTTCTTCGGCATCTGGGGCGGCGTCCTCTTCATCGCGCTGGTCACCTTCCGCGCGGTCCTCGTCCCCTTCTCCTTCGCCATCGTGCTGGCCTACGTGATGGCGCCGCTGGTGCGTCGCCTCGAGAAGAACGAGGGCGAGCGTGGGCTTCCGCGCTGGGCTGCGGTCACCACGGTCTATCTGGTGCTCGTCGGCATCCTCGCCGCCTTCGTCGCCGTGGGCGCGCCGCGCCTCGCCGTGGAGATCGAGCGGCTGGCCTTCGAGGTCCCGCGCGCCGTGAACACGGCCCGCGACGAGTGGCTGCCCGAGCTCGAGCGGCGCTTCCGCGGCGCCATGAGCACCTACGACGCGTCGCGCCCCGTGGGCAGCCGCGGCGCCGGCGAGCCCGGCGGCCCCGACGTCGTGACCAGCGCCGAAGGGGAGGCCGAGCGCGCGCCCTCCATCCGCGTCGTGCCTGGCGCTCCCTCGGAAGGCGGCGGCTATCGACTGGAGCTCCCGCCGCGCGGCGTGGTCCTCGAGCCCCAGGGCGACGGCTACCGCCTCCGCATGGCCCGGGACGAGGAGAGCGACGAAGGGGACATCACCGCGGCGCTCACGGCCGCGATCCAGGGAGCCAGCGAGGACACGCGCGAGCAGGCCACGACGCTCCTGCGCGGCGCGCAGAAGGCCGTGCAGTCCTTCGTGCGCGGCGTCTTCACCTTCTTCTTGATGCTCATGGTGAGCGCCTATCTCCTGGTCACGAGCGACCAGATCCTCCGCTTCTTCCGGAACCTCTGGGAGGTGGACCGGCGCCGCTCCTTCGACCGGCTCGTGCGGCGCATCGACCGGGGCCTCGGCGGCGTCGTGCGCGGCCAGCTGCTCATCGCGCTCGTCAACGGCGTGCTCAGCGGCATCGGCTTCTGGTTCTTCGATCTCCGCTACTGGCCGGTGCTCACGCTCTTCACGACGGTGCTGAGCGTGATCCCCATCTTCGGCACGCTCATCAGCTCCGTCCCGGCCATCCTGCTCGGGCTCGAGATTTCGCTCCCGACCGCGGTCGGCGTGTTCGTGTGGATCGTCGTCATCCACCAGATCGAGGGGAACCTCCTCAACCCGAAGATCATGGGTGACTCGGCGAAGATGCACCCCGCGCTCATCATCTTCGCGCTCCTGGCGGGCGAGTCGGTCTTCGGCATCGCCGGGACCCTGCTCGCCGTGCCCGTGCTGAGCGTGCTCCAGAGCCTCTTTTTGCATTACCGCGAGCTCTCCATCGGCATCCGCTCGCCGACGCCGACGCAGCCGGGCATCGCCATGGCGCCCATCGGCGCCGACCCCGCGGCCAAACCGGCCGAGTAGGGGAAGACCGCGCCACACGGCGTTATCGCAGCCGGCGGACCCGGCACCGTTTCCCGCGGCCCGCGCGGATGCTAAGCGCCCCCCATGCGTGGCTCGGGGAACCCGCTCCTCTCCTCCCTTCTCCTGCTCGTGGCCTGCGGTGGAACGCAGCCCCCGCCGGTCGCCGAAGGACCGCCCGAGCTGGTGCTCGGCGAGGACCGGGAGACCGCCGGCGAGGTCACCGTCGAGGCGCGCGCCGTGGGCGCGCCGCCGGAAGAAGGCCGCCTCCCGAGCGACACGCGCCCGACCGCCTACGCTCTCGACCTCTCCATCGACCCGAGGCGGGAGCGCTTCAGCGGCGAGGTCGTCATCCAGGTGGAGCTCGACGGGGCGCGCCGCGCCCTCTTCCTCCACGGCCAGGGCCTCGAGGTGGAGCAGGTCATCGTGCGCTCCGAGGGCACGACGCAGGTCGGCCGCTGGACGGGCGCGGACGACGAGGACGGCTTCGCCATGATCCTCGTCGACACGCCGGTGCAGGACGCGGCCGAGCTGCGCATCCGCTACTCGGCGCCCCTCGGGAGAGCCCTCGACGGCCTCTACCGCGTGCGCCACGGCGAGGACGACTACGTCTTCACGCAGATGGAGCCCCTCGCAGCGCGGAAGGCCTTTCCCTGCTTCGACGAGCCGCGCTTCAAGGTCCCCTTCGCGCTGACGCTGCGCGTGCCCGCGAGCCACACCGCCGCCGGCAACGCGCCCGTGGTCGAAGAGCGCGTGGACGGGCCGCGCAAGGTCGTCCGCTTCGCGCGCACGCTGCCCATGCCCTCCTACCTCTTCGCCCTCGCCGTCGGCCCCTTCGACGTCCGCGAGGGCGGGGACGTGCCCGCCGTCGAGGGCGCCGCGCGGACGCCCGTGCCCTTCCGCGCCCTGGCGCCGAAGGGACGCGGCGGGGAGCTCGACTACACGCTCGCGCACACGCCGGCGATCCTCCAGACCCTCGAGAGCTGGTTCGGCAGCCCCTATCCCTACGCCAAGCTGGACGTCGTGGCGGTCCCGGACTTCGAGGCCGGCGCCATGGAGAACGTCGGGCTCGTCACCTTCCGCGACACGCTGCTGCTCGTCGACGAGGAGCAGAGCCCGCTCCGGCTCAAGCGTTTCTGGGCCTACATCATGGCCCACGAGCTGGCGCATATGTGGTTCGGCAACGCCGTGACCATGGCCTGGTGGGACGACCTCTGGCTCAACGAGGCCTTCGCCACGTGGATGGAGCACCAGGCCGTCGCGCGCTGGCGCCCGCCCTACGAGGCGCCCGTGGAGCTGGCCCGCTACGTCTTTCAGACGATGGACCAGGACAGCCTCACGAGCGCCCGGGCCATCCAGCAGCCCATCCAGGCGAGCCACGACATCCACAACGCCTTCGACGGCATTACCTACGGCAAGGGCGCCGGCGTGCTCGCCATGTTCGAGCGCTACCTCGGCGCCGAGCGCTTCCAGGCCGGCGTGCGGGCCTACCTCGAGCGCCATGGCGGCGGGAACGCGACGACCTCGGACCTGCTCGGAGCCCTCGGCGAGGCGGCCGGGCGCGACGTCGGGACGTCCTTCCGCACCTTCCTCACGCAGCCCGGCGTGCCCGTGGTGGGCGTAGACGTGAGCTGCGAGAGCTCGCCACCCCGAGTGACGCTCACGCAGCGGCGCTACCTGCCGACGGGATCGAGCGGCTCCGCCGAGGACCGCTGGCAGATCCCGGTATGCCTCCGCTACCAGCCGGACGGCCGCGCCACGCCGCGTGAGCAGTGCATGCTCCTCGCCGAGGCGGAGGGCACGCTCGAGCTCGAGGGTCGCTGCCCGGCGTGGGTGCATCCGAACGCGGCGGGTGCCGGTTACTACCGCTGGACGCTCCCGCCCGCGCAGCTCGAGAAGCTCCGGCGGAGCCTCTGGCGCCTGAGCGTGACCGAACGACTCTCCGTCGCGGACAGCCTCATGGCGGGCTTCGCCTCCGGCGAGGTGGCGGGGGGCGATGCGCTCGAGGGCCTGCTCGAGCTGGCCGAGGACGCCCACCACGCGGTGGCCACACACGCGCTTCGCTTCCTGACCCACGTGCACCAGGACACGGTCGCCCGGGGCTATCGGGAGGCCCTCGCGCGGCGCTACCGTGACGCCTACGAGGACACCTACCGGGAGCTCGGCTGGGCCCGTCGGGGCCGGGGAGAGGACACGGAGGCGGACCGGCTGCGCCGGGGCCGGGTGCTTCCCTTCCTCGCGCTCGACGTGGACTACGCGCGCGCGCGGCGGGAAGGGCGGCTCCGTGGCCGCCGCTACGTGGGCTTCGGGCGCGATGGGCGCATTCACCCGGAGGCGGTGACGCCGGACCTCGCCGGCACGGCGCTTCGCATCGCCATGGAGGAAGCCCGCGGCGCCGAGGCCCGCGCCTTCTTCGCCCACCTGAAGGCGAAGCTCATGGAGTCCAACGACGGCGTGCTCCGCCGCCGGCTGCTGGGCGCGCTCGCCGCCGCACGCGATCCCGAGCTCGCCGAGGAAGCGCGGGCGCTGGCGCTCTCGGACGCCCTCCGCGTCAACGAAGTGCTGGTGCCGCTCCGCACGCAGCGGCGCATTCCCGCGCACCGGGACGCCGCCTGGACCTGGCTCCAAGCCAACGTCGACGCGCTCGTGGCCCGGCTCCCCGCGGGCTCCGCCGGTGGGCTTCCCCTCGTGATGGCCGGCGCCTGCGAGGACGATGCGGCCGCGGCCGTCGAGGCCTTCTTCGGGCCGCGCGTCGCCGACCTGCCCGGCGGCCCCCGGAACCTCGCGGCGGCGACGGAACGCATCCGCCTCTGCGCATCCGAGGCGAACGCCCAGCAGCAGCGCGTTCACGAGTGGCTCGGCGGATGAGCGCGGCGCTGGCGAGCCATCTCCTCGACGCCATGGACGCGCCCGGGGAGCTCCTCGAGTGGGTCGCGGCGCTCCCGGAGGACGACCTCGAAGCGGCGTGGGAGGCGTGCACCGACCCGCGCTGGCTTCTGTGGTTGGCGGGCGCCGGAGCCCTCTCGCTCACGGACGGCACGCGCGGGCTCACCGCGCTCGCGCGCGACGCCGCGGCGCGCCTCGGCGACGTCCCGCCGGTGCTGGCCGAAGCCC
>CALCTH010000046.1 GCA_937893795.1 uncultured Myxococcales bacterium
CGCCGACGACTCGAAGGGTGCGCAGGACGTCTCGGCTCCGAGCGCCACGGCCCGGCGGCAGAGTGCGAGCGCCTCGGGGTCGCTCGGCCTGGGAGCCGCGCCGTCGGGGCCGGCGGGTCCCCGGATCGCCGTCATGCGCTCCGCGAGCCGGAGGCCGGCCGCGGCCACGTCAACGTCGAAGCACGCCACAGCGTCCGGTTCCCGGCCGCCCGTGAACACGGCGAAAAGAGCCTCGGCCTCGTCGGGATCGCAGGGCGGCTCCGCGAGCGGCTGCACCTCGAAGCCCGCGCGGCGAAGCCGCTGCACCAGGCCCCCCTCGCCGTAGAGATGCGCCATGCCGACGGCGACGACGGCCTTGCCCTCGCTCAGCTCCCGCTCGAGCCGCGGCATCCAGCGCGCGTTCCGCTCGTCGAGGAGGATGCGGTCGAAGGCCTCGCCCATGCCCATCGTGTAGGCCCCGCCCGCGTCGATCTCGTCGGCGAGGGCGCAGATCTGCTCCCCATCGAGCTCCGGCTGCGCCTCGAAGGCGCTCGCGAGCGCCTCGACCCAGACCTCGTCTCCCACGGCGAAGAGCGCGTCGAGCTGCTCGTCCAGCGTCTCCAGCCCGGCGGTGGGCACACCCTGCGAGCGCGCCTCGGCGGCGAGGTCGGCGTCCATCTGCGGCATGGCGGGAGCGTCGCCTCCGCCGGCGTTCAGCTCGGCGTAGCTCCGCTGAATGCGCTGGACGAAGTAGAGAAAGAAGGCACCGGCCGGCTTCAGCCGATTCAACCCGGCGCCAGGCATGTCCGGGAGCTCGCTGCGAAGCCGGAGGAAGGTCTCGGCGCCGAGGGTGTCGCGGAGCGAGCTGCCCGCGGGGAGAAGCAGCCGCGTGGGGTCGAGCTCGGACTGGGCTTGGGTCTCGTCGATCTCGAGGAGCAACACCCGGGCGTCGTCGAGGAGCGCCTCGCGCCCGAGCGGCAGGATGTCCTCGCTCACGACGCCGAGGTGCAGGGTGCCGACGAGCGTGGACTCGGCGCCGCCGGGCGCCTGGACCCGGTAGGCGGAGGCCGCCCGTTCGGGCTCCGGAGATCCCTGCGGCGGCGTCACCGTGGCACCGCCGCAGGCGAGCGCTGGAAGAAGGAACATGAAGAGCGAGGGGCGCATGGACCGCTCCATCGCATGGCCGCGTCCCTTTGCCCAGCGGCGTTCCGCGCGCGCTCCGTCGGCCGTGGCGTAGCTTCGGCGCTTGCCGGGCATGGCCCGGCGTCCTAGCTCCCGGCCGTGCCCGTGGAGACCACGCTGGAGGAGCTGGCGGAGAGCTTCGAGCTCCTCGACGACTGGATGGACCGCTACAAGACCATCCTCGATCTCGGCGGCGAGCTCGATCCCATGGACGAGGCGCTCAAGGTGGACGCGCACAAGGTGAAGGGCTGCATGAGCCAGGTCTGGCTCGTCGGCACCCTCGGCTCCGAGGGACGCATGCACTTCCTCGCCGACAGCGACGCGCACCTGGTGAAGGGGCTCATCGCCATCGTGCTCATGCTCTACGGCGACAAGACGCCGGCAGAGATCCTCGAGACCGAGCACGCGGCGGCGCTGGCGGAGCTCGGCCTCGACAAGCACCTCAGCCCGGGACGAAGCAACGGGCTCCACTCCATGATCAAGCGCATCCGTGCGCTGGCGGAAGCGCACCTCGCGCGGGGCCCGAGCGCCTGAATCCGCCGCGGGCCGCGAGGGCTCGCGCGCAGGACGGTCGGGATCCAGACTCCCGCTCGCCCATGGCGGACCCGCACACGCAGGAGCTCTTCGTCGGCTGCGCTGCCGGCCTCGAAACGGTGCTCGCCGAAGAGCTTCGCGAGCTCGCGCTCGAGGGCACCTCCATCGAGCGCACGAGCGGCGGGGCGCACGTCGTGACCCCGCGCGGCCTCGCGCCGATCGCGCGGCTCAACCTCGAGCTGGGCGTGGCCGAGCAGGTGCGCCTGCGCCTCGGGCGCTTCGCGTGCCCCGACCTGACGACGCTCGCCCGCGAGGCCGCGGCGCTCCCCTGGCGCGAGGTGCTCACGCCTGCGAGCGCACTCCGCCTCCGGGCCTTCGCCTCGGGCTCGACGCTGAGCGCCGCCCGCGCCCTCGCGGCGC
>CALCTH010000047.1 GCA_937893795.1 uncultured Myxococcales bacterium
ACGCGGGACGGGCCCGGGACCTCGCGCTCGTGCTCTTCACCGCGCCACGACCGGGCGAGAGCGCGCCGCGCATGGCGCGCATCACCAACGGACGCTGGGCGTTCTCGGCCCTCGGCGCGGCGGCCACGTGCACGCTGACCCCCGACGACACGGTGTACGCCGCGCTGCCGCTGCATCACGCCGCGGGCATCTTGGTCGCCGTGGGCAGCGCCATCGTGAGCGGCGCTCGCCTCGCCCTCGCCGAGGAGCCCTTGGCGCGTCGCCTCGACGCGAACGTCGAGGACTTCTGGTCCGAGCTGCGCCGCTACGGCGCGAGCGTCGTCTTCTACGCCGGCGAGATGTGTCGGCCCCTGGTGCTGGCCCCGCACGATCCGGCCGACGCGGCCTCCCCCGTGCGCCTCTTCGCGGGCAGCGGCATGCGCCCTGCGGTGTGGAACGCGCTTCGCGAGCGCTTCGGGGTGGGCGTTCTCGAGTTCTACGCCTCGACGGAGTCGAGCGCGGTCCTGGCGAACGCCTCGGGACGCAAGGTGGGCAGCGTGGGACGCCCGCTCCCCGGGAGCGTCGCCATGGCTCTGGTCACGCCGGACGTGGCCGCGCGCGCCTTCCCCCGGGACGCCGACGGGCGCATGTGGCGTGCGCGGGCGAACGAGCCCGGGGTGCTCCTGCTTCGCGACGACGAGCGCCACCCGGGCCATGGGGGCGGGCCGGCCCGGGACGACGTGCTCCGCGACGTCTTCAGCGAGGGCGACCGTTGGTTCGTCAGCGCCGACGTGCTCGTGCGCGACGAGGAAGGCGACCACCGCTTCCTCGGGCGCCTCGACCAGGTGGCCCACGGGAGCGACGGCGCGCCGGTCTGGCCTCGCGAGATCGAGGAGGCGCTCGAGACCGACGGCCGGGTCGCGCTGGCGCAGGTCTTCGTCCGGGACGAGGGCCCGGCGGCCGTCGTCGCCCTGGCCCCCCAGGCACGCCTAGACCCAGCGATGCTGGCCGCGGCGCTCGCGCCGCTTCGCCGCGAGGCGTGGCCCCGGGCCATCGCCCTCGTTCCGGCCTCCGCCGTGGAGCTCACCGATGGCTACCGGCCCCGTCGCGCGGCGCTTCGCGAGCGCCTCGAGACGATGCTCGCTGCGCGCCAGGCCTGGGTCCTCGCCGGGGACGGCTACGCGCGAGCCACGGACGTCGACCTCACCGCGTCGCCGCGCTGAGCGAGGGCCCCTGGCCTGCGCCACTCTGGCGCGATCGGCGCGTTTTGGCGCGAGAGCTTCCTCGCCCGCCCTCGTTCTTCCGGGGCCTAGCCTTGGCACGCTGCTCGCTGTGCCTGCATTCTGGGACCCCGCGCGCTTCCACGCGCCTGGCTATCTTATGAAGAACCGACGCTTCTCGTGGGCGCGCGCCATCGGGCGTGCCGCCAGCCTCCTCGTCCTTCTCTGCGCTCTCGCCGCGTGCGGCGACGACAGCAAGGGCGACGCGGGCCGGACGGAATGGGCCGCCTCCTCCGACGCCGTCGCGCTGGTCGACGGCTGGTTGCTCAGCGCCTGGGGCCCCTCGGCCGACGCGCTCTTCGCCGTCGGCGGCGTGCCCGGGGCCGGGCGCGTGCTGCGCTTCGACGGCACGGACTGGTCCCTCGAAGCCACGGGCCTCGAGGTCCCGCTCCTCAACTGGGTCCATGGCTTCGGCCCGGACGACGTCTGGGTCGTCGGCAACGCCGGCACCATCGCGCGCTACGACGGGACGAGCTGGGCCCTCGTAGCGAGCCCGACGGACCAGGACCTTTGGGGGATCTGGGGCGACGCGCCGGATTCGCTCTGGGCCGTCGGCGGGGGCACCTTCGGTCGCGAGGGAAGCTCCGAGGCGACGCTGCTCCGCTGGGACGGGGCGACGTGGTCTTCGATCTCGCTCCCGGAGCTCGACCGCCCGCGCGCCGCGCTCTTCAAGGTGTGGGGGGCCGGAGCCGACGACGTGACCGTCGTGGGCCAGGGAGGCGTGCTCCTCCGCTTCGACGGCACCACGTGGTCGCAGGTCGTGCTGGACACGACGCGCGACCTCATCTCCGTGTGGGGGAGCGGACCCGACCGCATCGCCATCGCCGGCGGGCGAAGCAACGCCGTGCTCGTCACCTACGACGGAAGCGACTGGACCGAGCGCTCGCTCGGCGCGACGCCGGGCCTCAACGGCGTGTGGATGCGCTCGCCGGACGTCATTCACCTCGGAAGCGTCGAAGGCGGCCTCTACCGCGTCGACTTCGAGACGGGGGACGTTCTCGAGGAGTTCTTCACGGACTGCCCGACCTTCCCCTGCGCGGACGTCCATGCGGTCTTCGGCGTCGACGGGTGGATCTTCACCGTGGGCGGCAACTTCGCGCAGAGCGCCGGTCCCTTCCGGGGCCTGGTCTATTCGCGGCGCCTGGGAGGGGGCGAGTGATGCGGAGCCGCGTGAGCCTCTTCGTGCTCCTCGTGGCCTGCAGTGACCCCGTCCCGGTGGCGGAGGGCGTCTACGGACCTCTCGGGACCGCGATCCCGACGGCCACGGACGTGCAGCGCGCCGTGTTCGAGCGAGGAGAAGAGGTCGCGCTGCGACGCTTCGCCCCCACGGACGGGCTCGGGCCGCACTTCTACGTGGTTTTCTGTTGCGCCTGCCACGAGAAGCCGGTCTTCGGCGGCGCCGGCGCGCGCTACCGGGACTTCCTCCTCGTCGGGCAGCGCGTGGGCATCGACGGGTACCTCGAGCGCGGCGTGAACGGGGTCCTTCCCCACTACACGGTCGGTGACGACAACCGCCGCCCGACCGACGAGAACGCCGACGCCTTCGCCCTCCGCAATCCGATCCCCTTCTTCGGCGTGGGTCTCATCGCGGAGCTCGCCGAAGAGGCAATCCTCGCCCACGCGGACCCGGAGGACCGAGACGGGGACGGCATCAGCGGCCGGCCGAACTTCGACCGCGGCTTCGTCGGTCGCTTCGGCCGCAAGGCGCAGCCCGTCAGCATCGAGGGTTTCATCCGCGGCCCGCTCTTCAACCACCTCGGGATCACCACGGATCCCCTGGGGCCGACGTCCCGGGCGCAGCTCCCGGTCCCCAGCCCGGAGACCGTGCGCGGGAGCCGCGCGCCGCTCACCGGAGGCGACGTGGGTCGCTCGGTTCAGTTCCAGGCCGCGGCGCCCGACGAGCCAACGGAGGACGACGACGGAATCCCGGATCCGGAGCTCGCCGAGGACGACCTCTTCGCGCTCGTGTCCTGGGCCATGCTCCTCGCCGCGCCGGAGGCGGACGAGCCGTCCGAGCGGACCCGGGCCGGCGAGGGCCACTTCGAGGCCGTCGGCTGCGCCGACTGTCACGTGCGCAGCCTCGAGAGCCCGCGAGGTCTGTTGCCGCTCTTCTCGGATCTCTTGCTCCACGACATGGGGCCCGAGCTCGCCGATGGTGTGCCCATGCGGGACGCCTCCGGCTCCGAGTTCCGCACGCAGCCGCTCTGGGGCGTCGCGGCGGCGGCGCCTTACCTCCACGACGGGCGTGCCGACACCCTCGACGAGGCGATTCGCTTCCACGGGGGGGAAGGGAGCGCCGCGCGGGACGGCTACGCCGCGCTGCCGAGCGGGGCCCGCGACGAGCTCCTGGCCTTCCTCGAGAGCCTCGGCGGCCGCGCGCAGCGCACGCCGGGCCTGATCCCGCCCGACGCGCCCGTGAGCCCGGTCGGTGCGCCCGGAGGGCCGCGCCGTCCGCTGAACGCCGACGAGGCCGCCCAGTTCCTCCGCGGCCGCGAGGTGGCCGATACGGACCGGTTCCGGACGGAGGGGCTGGGTCCCGTCTTCAACGGGGACGCCTGCCGCGCGTGTCACTTCGACCCCGTCCCCGGCGGCGCCGGCCCGACGGACGTCGACGTCTTCCGCCAGGCCATCCCCGGCGAGGTCAACCAGCCCATGGGTCTCGCGCACCGCTTCAGCACGGAGCCCCAGCGGCCCGCGCCGGCGGAGGGAGCGACCTTCTTCGAGCCGCGGCAGACCCCCACGATGCTGGGCATGGGGCTCCTCGATGCGCTCCCGGAGGCCCTCCTCGAGGCGCTCGCCGACCCGGAGGACCTCGACGGCGATGGCATCAGCGGGCGCGTGAATCGGACGCCCGACGGCCGCGTCGGTCGCTTCGGTTGGAAGGCTCAAGTGCCTTCGACGCGCGAGTTCGTGCGCGACGCGCTCACCGCGGAGCTGGGCCTGACCCTGCCTCCGGATCCGGGCCAGACCTTCGGCGCCGAGACCGACGGCGACGACGCGCCGGACCCGGAGATCGGCCTCGCAGACATGCGGGACCTCGAGTTCTGGCTCAACGAGCTCGCGCCCCCGGCGCCGCGTTCGACGGATCCGGGCCAGGAGGCCGCCGGTGAGGCGCTCTTCGCCAGCGTCGGCTGCGTCTCCTGCCACGCCGTGCTCGACGGGCCCTCGGGTCCCGTGCCGGCCTACACGGATCTGCTGCTCCACGACGTTCAGCCGGCGGGCTTCCGCGGCGTGCCGGACTTCGAGGCGACGGAGCGCGAGTTTCGGACGCCGCCGCTCTGGGGCGTGGGCGAGACCGGGCCCTGGTGGCACGATGGCCGGTCCTTCTCCCTCGAGGACGCGATCGCTCGCCACGAGACCGAGGGTGACGCCAGCCGCCTGGCCTACGAGGCGCTCGACGCCGACGAGCGCGCGGCCTTGCTCGCCTTCCTCGCGTCGCTCTGAGCGGACGCACGCAGCGCGCCCGCGCGAGCTGTTACGACGTCGGGATGCGCTCCTCGACGCTCACGAGCCTCGCGCTCTCCCTCGCTCTGGCCTGCAGCTCCGGCAGCGAGGGCGAAGACCCCGCGGACCTCTGTGCCGGCCAGGCGGATGGGCCCGTCATGTGCCCGAACCCCATGGGCCTCGTGGCGCCCAACGCCCCGCGGCCCGTGTGCGGCGGCATGGTGAACTGCAGCTACTCGCTCGACGGGCTCCCGCAGACGGCGTCGGCCCCCATCGAAGGCATCTGCATGGACGAGGTCGTGACCTGCAGCGACGGCACCGAGGTCGTCTGCGCGCCGCCGCTCTCGCTCTGTCCCCCCGCGCCCGGCATGGACGGCGGGATGGGGGACCCCTGACCTACCACTTGCCCTTGTAGCCCATCATGTCGCGGATGGCGTCCTCGCTCATCGCGGCGATCTCCGCCTGCTCCTCGATGAGCTCCAGGCAGTCCTCGCAGACGCGCTTTCGCCTGCCGTCCACCTTGGCGGTGTGGAGCTCGTCGACTTCTTCTTTGCACGCGCGACAGACGGGCATGGAGCGCCTCCAGGGCCGTCGATGATAGCGGATTGTTCGCGCCGGCGCGGCGGCCCTATGCTCGCCGGCATGGCTCACCCGACCGTCGCTCTGGTCCGTGCCCTCCGAAAGACCGCGCTCCGGCTCCGCGAAGGCTCCGCCTATCGCTGGTCGCATTTCGCCAAGTGCAACTGTGGCAACCTGGCGCAGACCATCACCGACTACTCGGCGGTGGAGATCTACGACGCGGCCTTTCAGCGCGGCGGCGATTGGGGGCAGCAGGCCCGGGAGTACTGCGCCACGAGCGGTCTGCCCATGGACGTCATCCTCGGCGAGATGTACGCGCTCGGCTTCGAGCCCGAGGACGTGGGCTACCTCGAGCGGCTGAACCAGCCCGACGTCGTGCGGCGCATCCCCGCGGCGCGCCGCCCGCTCCGTCACACCTCCCGCGAGGACACCGTGCTCTTCATGGAGACCTGGGCGTCGCT
>CALCTH010000048.1 GCA_937893795.1 uncultured Myxococcales bacterium
GAGATCGTGCTTCGCGCAGAAATGCGCCGCCCGACCCTGACGGGGACCAGCGCCAGCGGCTTCGCGCACGTCACCTCGGGAAACGTCACCCGCCGCATCGCCGCCCGGGCGCGGCTCCGCTGCCCGCCACCGGTCATCGCGCCGGGGCGCCAGGTGCGCGCGATCATCACCGTCGGCCGCATCCGCGCCACGGCCCCGGCCATCGCCCGGCAGGCCGGGCGCGTCGGCGATGTCGTGCGCCTTCAAAACGCCGCCACCGGCGCCGCCCTCCGGGGCCGCGTCCTCGACGCCGACACCGTGGAGTTGCTCCCATGACCCGCCTCGTCCTCCTGCTCACGCTCGCCGCCTGCGGGCCGAACCACATTCAGCCGCACACGCCGCGCACGCGGAACTACGAGCCCGGCGCCTACGCGGCGTCGGCCGCCCCCGTGAGCCCCGGCTCGCTCTGGACGGAGGGCTACGGTGGCCTCTTGGTGGACCCGCGCGCCCGGCGCGTGGGCGACCTGGTCACCATCCGCATCGACGAGACGGCATCGGCGAGCGGCGAAGCCTCGACGAGCATGCAGCGGGAGGCCGAGCACGACTTCCAGCTGGGGGGCGCCCTCGGCTTCCTCTCGGCGCTCCAGGCCGCCGCCCCGGGCGTCGACCCCTCGCGCCTCCTCCAGGTGATGAGCGAGTACAACTTCGACGGCGACGGGTCGACGGAGCGCGGTAGCCGCGTGAGCGCCGTCGTGGCCGTGCGCCTCAAGCAGCGCCTCCCGAACGGCGACTTCTTCGTCGAGGGCACGAAGGTCATCCTCATCAACGACGAGGAGCTCCACGTGTACGTGTCCGGTGTCATCCGCACCCAGGACATCGAGCAGGACAACTCCGTGCGCTCGAGCCTCGTCGCCGACGCGCAGATCGAGTTCACCGGACGCGGGTCGCACTCGAGCAACCAGCGCCAGGGTAGGCTCTCGCGCCTTCTGAGCCGCGTACGTCCCTTCTGATGGCCCCCCTCATGAACCGCCTCCTCGTCTTCCTGCCGCTTCTCACGCTCTGGCTGCCCTCACCCGCGGAAGCCGCGCGGGTGCGCGAGCTCGTCGAGATCGCCGGCGTTCGTGACAACCAGCTCACGGGCTACGGCATCGTGGTGGGGCTCAACGGAACGGGGGACTCGCAGCAGTCCCGCTTCACCATCCAGTCCGTCGCCGCGATTCTCCGGCGCCTCGGCGTGACCATCGACCCGGCGCTCATCCGCACGAAGAACGCGGCCGCGGTGATGGTCACGACCAACCTCGGCCCGCACGTAAACCCGGGTACGAGGGTCGACGTCACGGTCTCGAGCATGGGCGACGCGCGAAGCCTGCTCGGGGGCACGCTCGTCCAGGCACCACTGCTCGGCGCCGATCAAGAGGTCTACGCCGTCGCGCAGGGCAGCGTGGTCATCGGCGGCTTCTCCGCCCAGGGCGGCAATGGCAGCTCCGTGAGCCTTAATCACGTCACCGCCGGCCGGGTGCCGAATGGCGCCATCGTCGAGCGCGCCGTGCCGATGAGCGGTCTCGAGGGCGACATCATCGAGCTCAACCTCCAGCAGCCGAGCTTCGTGACCGCGAGCCGCATCGCCACGGCGATCAATGGCGAGCTGGGGGAGGACGCGGCGCAGGCCACCAACAGCGGCACCGTGCAGGTCCGCGTGCCCGAGGCCTACGCTTCGAACCGCGTTGGGCTCGTGGCCGCCATCCAGCAGCTCGAGGTCGACCCGGACCAGCCGAGCCGCATCATCATCGACGAGCGCACGGGCACCATCGTGCTCGGCGCCGGCGTGACCATCGGCGAGGTCGCGATCGCCCAGGGTGGCCTGACCATCGAGGTTTCGGAACGCTTCGCCGTATCGCAGCCGCGCGCCCTGGCCGACGGAACCACCGTCGTGACGCAGGAGAGCGGCGTGCGCGCGGAGACCGGGCTCAACGTGGAAGGCGCCGAAGGAACGGTCGCCTACGTGCCCGCCACGGCGAGCTTGGCCGACGTCGTGCGGGCGCTGAACGCCCTCGGGGCCGGCCCGCGCGATCTCATCGCCATCTTCCAGGCGCTCCGGAGCGCGGGCGCGCTGCAGGCCGAGATCGAGGTGCAGTGATGACGCTGCCCGGCGGTCCCGACGCGCTGCCGCCGCCGCTCGCTCCCGTGGCGAGCCCGCGGAGCGCCGAGGGCGCGGGCAACGCGGAGAGCGCGGAGCAGGCGGCCAAGCTGGTCGTAGGACTCCTCCTTCAGCTGCTTTGTCAGACGCTCCGAAAGACCGTGTCGAGCCGCGCCTTCGGCGCCGGCGGCGCGGGCGGCGGCACCTACTTCCACTTCGTCGACGAGGCCATGAGCCAGAGCCTCGTCGAGGCCGGCGGCCTCGGGCTCCAGGAACAGCTGACGCGGGCGCTCGGCGGCGCCGGCGAGGCGCCGGGCGATAGGCTCGACGTCGCCACGGAGCTCCGTGGTCTGGCCGCGTATCGCGCGGCCGCGGGCGGGCCGCGGCGTGCGCCGGTGGAGCTCGGGCCGACGACGGGCATACG
>CALCTH010000049.1 GCA_937893795.1 uncultured Myxococcales bacterium
GCCCGGCGCCGTCGGGTGGCCGCGCTCGGGGACGGCTCGGCGCTCCGGATGTTGGAGCGCATCGGCGAGGCCCTGGGCGGCTACCCGCGCGTGGTCGCCGAGCCGGACCGCTTGCGCATCGCGCCCAAGCGCGTCGTGGTGAGCGCGCCGCGCCGCGGCTTCGTCCGGCGCATCGACGGCCGGGAGCTCGGTCTCGCCGCCGTCGCCCTCGGCGCGGGTCGCACGCGCTCGGACCAGCCCGTGGACCCCGCCGTGGGCATCACGGTGCACACGAAGCCGGGCGACGCGGTCGACGAGGGCGCCCCGCTCGCGACGCTCCACGTCCGCTCGCGGCGGAAGACCGCGCCCGTGCGCGAGCGGGTAGAGGCGGCGTTCACGCTCGGGGCGCGACGGCCCGCGCCACGCCCGCTGGTGCTCGAGGCGATTCGCCGCTAACGAAGCTCCATGCGGCTCCTGCTCCTCCTGCTCCTCCTCGCCGGCCTCGCCGGCTGCAAGACCACCTCGGGTTCCGGCGAGGGACCGGCGCCGAGCGACGAGCCCACGGAGGAGACCTACACGAGCGGTGACGAGGACCCGCCCGACGACGGCTACGCCGACGAGCCCATCTGAGCGCCGGCCCGGCCGCTACGGCGCCTCGACGTAGGCCAGGATCGTCTCGGGGTGCTTGTCCGTGACGAGGAGGAAGCCCTCGCCGAAGCGGGCGACGCCCTCCCAGTTTCGCGGCTCCGGCCCGAGCTCCAGCGGAATCGGCGGCGTCTCGGTCACGACGACGCGCTCCCCGTCGAAGCGAAGCTCGACCAGGCGCTCGACGGCGGACGAGCGCCGATGCGTCGCGCCCTGGCCATGGCGGAGGACGAGCGCATCCGCTCCGGGCGTCCAGGCTTCCCCGGGCCAGAAGTAGTTGGTGACCCAGAAGCGGCCCGCGCCGTCCGCGGCCGTCGCGTCGGTGACCCGGTACTCGAGCGGAGGCCCAGGCAGGGGGACGATGTCGAGGCGCTCCGTGGGCCGCCCGCTCTCCCAGATGGCGAAGGCCACCGGCCGATCGTTCGGCGCTCCGTTCGCTTCGTGGAGCGCCAGCGCTTCCGGCTCTCCCATCGCCACGAGGGCCTCGTAGGCGAGGTTGCCCTGGCGCACCTGCCGCCGGAGGCGGCGGCCCTCCCGAGTGATGAGAAAGAGACCCGAGACCGCGTCGAGGACGGCGGGGAACACCACCCCGTCGGACGAGCCGTCCTCGAGGCCCCGCTCGATGGTGAGGAACGCGCCGTCGCCCGTGAAGGCGATGGCCTCGAAGCCTTCGTAGCCCGCCCAGCTCCGTACGAAGCTCTCGAGGGGCAGCACGAGGCAGCCGTTGCGCGTGTCCCTGAGGGCGAGCGGGAGGGCGCGGGCGTGGAGCGTCGCCCCCTCCCGGACCGCGGCGCTGACCGACCGCCGCGTCACCGTGAAGAGCACGCCGCCGACGCGCTCCGGATACTGCGGCAAGAGGACGAGGCGGTCGTGCGCGGGACCGCGGGGGCTCCGAAGCCAATCCATGCCCGAGAGCTCCACGTCCGGGCCGTCGAGCGGGGGCCCGAGGCGCAGGCGTCGAAGCGGGGCCTCCTCCGCCCTGGGGAGCGGCGCGGGCGGGGACGGCGCCACGGCCCCGCGCTCCGTCGCGGCGCACGCCGCGATTCCGAGGAGCCCGAGGAGCCAGCGGGCGCCAGGCCCCCCCTTCGCCGGCACGCGCGCCTCAGAAATAGGCCAGCACGGCGGTCACGTTGTCGCGGCCGCCGGCCTGATTGGCGGCGTCGACGAGGCTCGCGACGCAGGGCGCCACCAGATCCGGGCTGACCACGTGAAGGAGCCGGCCCGCGATGTCGCGCTCCGAGACCTCGCCGTAGAGCCCGTCGGTGCAGAGGAGCAGCTTGTCGCCGAGCTGGAGCTCGAGCTGGTGGAGCTCGACCTCCAGCTCTTCGTTGGACGAGGTCACGGCGTTGGTGAGCACGCTCGCGAAGCGCGAGTTCTGCGCCTCCTCCTCCGTCATCACGTTCTGCCGGACCATGGTCTCGGCCAGGTTGTGATCCCGCGTGAGGCGGATCATCTCGCCGCCGCGATGCAGGTAAGCGCGGCTATCACCGACATGCACCAGGTAGAGCGTCGGCCACGCCACGTAGCCGAGCGTGAGCGTGCTGCCCATGTCCCGGTCGAACCCCTTGCGCCGCGCGACGTCCTGCATGCGCCTTTTCGAGCGCAGCACGGCCTCGCGGAGCCCGTCGGCGAGGCTTCGCCCGGCCTGGTCGGACGCCGCCCGCAGCCAGGGCATCATCGTGGACGCGTAGCTGAGCATCGCGTCCACGACGACGGCGCTCGCGACCTCACCGCCCTGCTGCCCGCCCATGCCGTCGGCCACCATCATGAGCCGACCGGTGCCCCCGTCCGTGAGGCGCTGACCATCGTTCTCGGGGTAGCCGCACTGCTCGAGGCGCATGCTGCGCTCGAGGCTGGCCACCACGAACTGGTCCTCGTTCTTCTCGCGCACGCACCCCTGGTCCGTGCGCCCGACGATGGTCGCGTGGGCGCCCACGTCGAGCGTCGGCGTCCGTTCGACCTCCCCCGGACGCCGAAGGAACTCGAGCGTCTTCTTGCTCCAGCGGTCCCCCATCGCGGCAAGCATAACGCCGAACGGGGATCAGGTGGTGGGCCGTCGCCAACGCGAAACGCGCCACCCGGGCGAACCGGGCGGCGCGTTTCAGCGTGTCGCGGCTCGCGCCGCGCTCGTCACTCCTCGCTGGCTGCCGCGAGCGCGTCGCTCACGCCGTAGCCCGCGGGCTCGTCCGTGACCATGTCGAGCTTCTCGTAGGCCTTGAGACCCGTGCCCGCCGGGAGGAGGCGACCCATGAGGATGTTCTCCTTGAGGCCCCGGAGGTAGTCGACCTTGCCGCTGATGGCGGCCTGGGTGAGCACCTTCGTCGTCTCCTGGAAGCTCGAGGCCGAGAGGAACGAGTCGGTGCTGAGCGAGGCCTTCGTGATGCCGAGCAGGAGCGGCTCCGCGACGGCGGGCTGACCGCCCTTCGCGATGATGCGCTCGTTCTCGCCCTCGAAGACGGCCTTCTCGATCTGCTCGTCCGGGAGGAAGCGCGTGTCTCCGGGATCCTTGATGCGGACCCGGCGCAGCATCTGCCGAACGATGACCTCGATGTGCTTGTCGTTGATGGCGACGCCCTGGAGTCGGTAGACCTGCTGGATCTCGTCGACGAGCCAGCTGGCGAGCTCCTTCTCGCCCTTCACCTTCAGGATGTCGTGCGGGTTGGCGGCGCCGTCCATGAGCGGCTCACCGGCGCGCACCCGGTCGCGGTCCTTCACCGTCAGGTGCTTGCCCTTCGGGATCAGGTACTCCTTCGGCTCGCCGACGTCCGGCGTGATGATGACCTTCCGCTTGCCCTTCGTGTCCTTACCGAAGCTGACCTGACCATCGATCTCGGAGACGATGGCGTGGTCCTTGGGCTTGCGGGCCTCGAAGAGCTCGGCCACGCGCGGCAGGCCGCCCGTGATGTCCTTCGTCTTCGTGGTCTCGCGCGGCATCTTGGCGATGATCTCGCCGGCCTCGATCTGCTGACCGTCCGCCGGGATGATGTTCGCGCCGACGGGGAGGAAGTAGCGCGCCTCCTGGTCGCCGATCATCACCGGGTCGCCCGTCTCCGGGTCCATCAGCGTGATACGCGGCCGCGCGCTCGGGTCGCGGCTGTCGATGACGACGCGGCGGCTGAGGCCCGTGACCTCGTCCGTGCGCTCCTCCATCGTCACGCCCTCGACCACGTCGCCGTACTTCACCGCGCCCGAGACCTCGGTGAGGATCGGGATGGCGTAGGGGTCCCACTCGGCGAGCGTCGCGCCGCGCTCGACCTCCTGGCCCTCCTCGACGCGGACAAAGCTGCCGTAGGTGAGGTTGAAGCTCTCACGCTCGCGGCCGCCCTCGCCCATGACCTTCACGACGCCGTGGCGGTTCATGACCACCACCTCGCCGCTCGACTTCTTGGCGAAGATGGCGTTCTCGAACTTCACCGTGCCCGCCGAACGGGTCTCGATGGCGCTCTGCTCGATCTTGCCGCGGGAGGCGGTGCCGCCCACGTGGAAGGTCCGCATGGTGAGCTGGGTGCCCGGCTCGCCGATGGACTGCGCCGCGATGATGCCGACGGCCTCGCCGATGTTCACCCGGTAGCCGCGGCCCAGGTCTCGGCCGTAGCAGAGGGCGCACACGCCGCGCTTGGTCTGACAGGTGAGCACGGAGCGGATGAGCACCCGCTCGATGCCGCGGTCCTCGACCAGGGCGACCTTGGCCTCGTCGATGTGCTCGTTGGCCTCGACGAGAACCTCGCCGGTGACCGGGTCCTCGACGTCCTCCAGGGCCACGCGGCCGAGGATGCGCTCGCCGAGCGGGGAGACGACCTCGCCGCCCTCCTCGAGCTTGGTGACCCAGATGCCGTCCAGCGTCTCGCAGTCGTACTCGGTGATGACCGCGTCCTGCGCGACGTCGACGAGGCGCCGGGTCAGGTAGCCCGAGTTCGCCGTCTTGAGCGCCGTGTCCGCCAGGCCCTTACGGGCGCCGTGCGTGGACACGAAGTACTGGAGCACCGTGAGGCCCTCGCGGAAGTTCGCGGTGATGGGCGTCTCGATGATCTCGCCGCTCGGCTTGGCCATCAGGCCGCGCATGCCGGCCAGCTGACGAATCTGCTGGTTCGAGCCGCGCGCTCCCGAGTCGGCCATCATGTAGATGGAGTTGAAGCTCGGGACCGTGGCCTTGTCGCCCGTCGCCTCGTCGAACATCTCGTCGTAGGCGATGCCGTCGACGAGGTCCCGGGCGACCTGGTCCGACGCCTCGGCCCAGATGTCGACGACCTTGTTGTAGCGCTCACCGTCGGTGATGAGGCCCTCGTTGTACTGCTCCTCGATCTCGGTGACCTCGTCGGTCGCCTTGCCGACGATGTTCCACTTGTTCGCGGGGATCACCATGTCATCGACGGAGATGGAGACGCCCGCCTTGGTCGAGAAGGTGTAGCCCATCATGCGCAGCGCATCGGCCAAGAGCACGGTGGCCTTGGAGCCGGACGAGCGATACGCCCTGTCGATCAGGCGCCCCAGCGACTTCTTATCCATCT
>CALCTH010000050.1 GCA_937893795.1 uncultured Myxococcales bacterium
GAGGCCCAGGCGGAGCGGCGCCGGGAGGACGAGGCCGACGACCAGGTCGCGGCGCGCGTGGCCGCGCGGCAAAGGCGCTCCTGAAGCCCCTGGCCGTGCTCAGCGCGCGCGCACGGGCCCGCGCAGCTGCACCGCCAGGCCGTGGGGCTCCAGAGCCTCGTAGACCAGCGTCCATCCGGCGCGGCGCGCGACCTCCGCCGTGATGAGCATCCCGAGGCCGGGCCCGCGGCGCCGCGCCGCTTCCTGGACGAAGGTTGCCGCGTCGAGGCTCGCCGGGATCGCCTCGCGGAGACCGGGACCGTCGTCGGCGACGACCAGCTCGAAGGTGCCCTCCTCCACGGCGAGCGTGATGGCGACGTGGCCCGACCCGGGGTGATGCTCGACGGCGTTCTGCACGAGGTTGGCGATGGCGCGCTCCGCGAGCGCCGGCGCGCAGGCCACCCATACCTGCTCCTCGGGCACGCTGGCCGCCACCTCGATGCGCCCGTGCCTACCCACGATGGCGAAGCGGCGCTCGAGGCGATCCACGAGGCCACCGAGCTCCACGTCGCCCGCCGCGACCTCGACGTCCTGCCGGAGTCGCGTCCCCTGATGCAGGTTCTCGACGAGCGCCGCGAGGTAGACGACGTCGGCCAGCGCTCGCCGGGCCTCCTGGCGCAGGGGTCCCTCGGCGTCGGTGGCCAGTCCCTCGAGAGCGAGCTGCATGCTCGCGAGGGGCGTCCGGAGGTCGTGCGCGATGCCGGAGAGATGGTCTTCGAGCTCCCGATGACGCGCCTCGAGGGCGTCGCGCGTCTCGACCACCCGAAGGTGACTCTCCGTGAGCACCGCCCCGATCTGCCCGAGCGCGTCCGGCCAGAGGGGCTCGGGACGGTACGCGTCACCGCCCACGGCCGCTGCCGCCGTCGCCAGGGCGTCGATGCGGCGCTGGAGCGGCCGCACGACGAGGCCGAGGGTGAGCAGCGCCGCCAGAAGCATCCCTATGAGGATCGCCACCGCCAGGACCCATCCGAGCCGGGGCCCCGCCACGGCGAGGATGTCGAGGGAGGTCACGCGGAGAAACGCGCAGGGCCCGGGACGCCCCGTGGGAAGGACGGACACGACGGACGCGCCTTCACGGTGCACGACCTGGCCGGTGCGGCGCGCTCGCTCGAGCAACGGCGGCTCGAGGGGAGGCGCGCTCGGCGCGGCGGAGTGACCATCGTCGTCGTAGGCGAAGACGGACATGCGCTCGGCGCGCCAGCCCCAGTCCGCCGGCGAAGCCACGCAGCGGTCGACCGCGTCGGGACCGAGGAGGGTGCGGAGCACGGCGCTGCGCATGGTGGGTCGGGCCGCCGCCACGGCGGCCACGATGAGCCCGGCAGCCAGCGTCACGCTGAGCACCGCGCTGAGCAGGATGCCGCGCTTCATGGCGCCCGCCGGCTCATGGGGATGCCTCGTCCCGGCATCGGTAGCCGATGCCCCAGACGGTCTCGATGTGCTCGGCCGCCGCCGCGCCGAGCTTCTTTCGTATGCGCGAGACGTGACTGTCGACGGTGCGGGCGCTGCGCTCGCCGCCCTCCGGGAGTGCGGCGTCCGCGATCCGAGCGCGCTGAAGCGGGCGGCCGGCGCGCTGCCGGAGGAACGAGAGCACGTTGAACTCGTGGGTCGTGAGGCCGAGGTCGACGCCGCCGCGGCGGGCCACCCGCGCGTGCATGTCGAGGACCACGTCGGCGATGGCCAGCTCGCGCTTGGGGGTCGGCGCATCGAGGGCCAGCCGCGCGCGAATGCGCGCCACGAGCTCCTCGACGAAGAAGGGCTTGGGGACGAAGTCCACGGCGCCGGAAGCGAAGGAGCGGAGCCGCGCCGGGAGCTCGCTCTGCGCGGAGAGCACGAGGATGGGGATGGACACGCGGGGCGCGACGGCCTCGAGCACCTCGAAGCCGCTCCGCTCGGGGAGCATGAGGTCGAGGAGCACCAGGTCGAAGCGCTCGCGGAGGATGCGCGTGATGGCCTCGGATCCGTCGCTCGCGAGGCTCGTCTCGAAGCCGGCGCGGTGAAGCCCGCGCACGAGGCCATGGACCACGCCGACGTCGTCTTCGACGATCAGGACGTGGGGGCGGGCGTGAGGAGTCGCGGGGTCGGCGATGGTTCGGCTCGGGGGCAAGGGCTCGCGCCAGGGCGCTGGCCGGAGCATGCCGCGAGAATGTGGAGCAGGTCGTGAGCGCGGGAAAGCGCCCGGGTCCACACGCGCTCCACATCCTTGCGGGAGTCTTCCCTCGAGGAGAGGTTGACCATGCTTCGAGAGATTCAGAAAGGCCCCCACGCCCTGGCCCTGGCGTGCGGCGCCCTCTTGGCCTGCGGCGGCGACGATGCGGCCGCAGGCCCCCGCGGCGGAGGCCCCGCGCTCACCTACTACGGCGACGCCAAGGCCATCGTCGACGCGCGCTGCGCGACCTGCCACAGCCCCGGCAACATCGGCCCCTTCTCGCTGACCTCCTACGAGGACGTGGAGACCTACGCCGTGCCGATGCGCGCGGCCATCGCCCTCGGGACGATGCCGCCGTGGCAGCCCGCGGACGAGTGCAACGACTACGCCTTCAACTTCGACCTCACGCCCGAGGAGCGCCAGACCCTGCTCGACTTCCTCGACCAGGGAGCGCCCGAAGGCGACCCGGCGGACGCCCCCGAGGGACCCGGGCCCGACGCGCTCCCGGGCTTCGAGGCCGACCTCTCGCTCCGGCTCCCCGAGGCCTACACGCCGGTGCGCGAGCCCGACGACTACCGCTGCCAGCTCATCGAGTGGCCGGCCGACGAGACCCGCTACGTCACCGGCCTCCGGGTGACGCCGGACCGGCGGGACATCGTGCACCACGTGATCGTCTTTCTCGTGGGACCGGAGCAGGTGGAGCAGTACCGAGCCTACGACGAGGCGGAGGAGGGACCGGGCTACACCTGCTACGGCGGGCCGACGGCGAACGACGCGGGCGGCCTGCTCGCTGGCATCGACCCCGCCGAGCTCTTCGCCGCCCTCGACGAGCTCGGGCTCACGTTGGCCGAGCTCCAGGCCGGCGAGGTGCCCCCGGAGCAGGTGCTCGCGCTGCTCGAGGCCGTCGGCGCCGCCGGCAGCCTGAACGCTTTCAACTCCCTCGGCTCGTGGGTTCCGGGCACGCCGAACGGCCCCTATCCCGCCGGGACGGGCATCCGCGTCGAGCCCGGCTCGCTGCTCGTCGCGCAGTTCCACTACAACACGCTCTCGTCGGCACCGGCCGCGGACCAGTCGGTGATCGAGATCGCGACGGCGGAGAGCGTCGAGCGCGAGGCCACCATGCTCGGCTTCCTCGACCCGGGCTGGGTGTCGGACGGGCTCCTGGGAGACCCCATGACGATCCCGGCTGGGGCCGAGAGCGTCTCCCACGAGACCTCGGCGCCCTTCGACTCGCTCTTCTTCGCCGGTCCGCGCGCGACCCTCGGGCTGCCGGAAGACGCGCCGCTCGTCGTGCACACGGCCAACCACCACATGCACGAGCTCGGCCGGCAGCAGCGGACGGAGCTGCGGCACCCCGACGGGTCGACGACGTGCCTGCTCGACATTCCCGACTGGGACTTCGGATGGCAGGGCTCCTATACGCTCGGAGCCCCGGTGGTCATCCGTCCCGGCGACCGGCTCTGGATGGGCTGCAACTGGGACAACGGCCCGGCGAACCAGCCCGTGCACGACGGCGCCGTCCGCGAGCCCCAGGACGTGAGCTGGGGCGAGGGGACGACCGACGAGATGTGCCTCGGCGCCTTCTACGTGACCGGGCTCTGACGTGCGGCGCGCCGGGCCGCTCGCGCTCCTCTTGGCAGGGTGCGGAGAGCTCGTGGCGCCCGACGGGACCATCGCGGCGCTCGACCCGGCCGCGCTGCAGCCCGTCAGCGAAGCGCGGGACCCGCTGTGGCACCACCGGCCCCGCGACGTGGCCTGCCCGCCCGCCGCCTGGGGACCGGAAGGCGGCGGCTTCGAGATCCAGACGGGCGTCTGCGCCTACGCGGCCTTCGACCAGCCGCTCCCGATGGTGCTCGCGAGGGGCGACACGCTGCTCGTGACGCTCTGGCACGACCTGCTCGACGCGCCGGAGCCCGGCACGGGCCACGTCGCGCTCTGGGTGGGCGAGGACGTGCTCTGGGAGACGGAGGTCGCGATCCCGGCGCCCTCGGCCGTCATCGAAGCCGAGGTGCCCATCCTGCGCGCGCCCGGCCCCGACGCGCGCCTCGGGCTCCACCTCCACAACCACGGGTTCAACAGCTGGCGCTTCGTCCGCATCGACGTCCTGCCCCGCTGAGCGGCGGGCGGGGCGTGCGATGCTCCCGGCCGTGCTGACGACCCGGTGCCCGACCTGCGGCGCGAACGCGCCGCTCTCGCTGGCGACGCCGTCGGAGCTCTCCTGCCCCTTCTGCGGCCATCACGGACCGCTCCCCGCCGAGGTGGCGCAGTCCCTCGCGACGGCGGAAGCCGAGCTTCGAGCGCAGGACGCGCGGACGCATCAGCTCAGCGCCGAGCAGCGCGACCTGCTCGCGCGCAGCGCGTTCCGCCGCCAGCGCTACCTGCTGAGCGCCGCGCTCGTGCTCGTCCCCTTCCTCTTGGCCTTTGCCGTGGCCTTGCGGGGCACCCTGGAGGACGTGCGCTACGGCGCCGCGGGCCCGGGCAGCGTGGTCGGGCTGCTCGTCTGTCTCCTGCCCGCGTTCCTGAGCGTGGCGGGCATCGCCCTCGGGGAACGCCGCGTTCGCGCCGCGCTCGACGAGCTCCGGGGCCTCGTCGCGGCGCTGCCGCCGCTCGGACCGGGTCAGCCGCACCGCTGCCACGTCTGCGGCGGGCCCGTGGCCGTGGCCGGCGGCGTCGCCGTGGTCCGCTGCTCCTTCTGCCAGGCGGACAACCTGGTGGGGAGCGAGGCGCGCGCCGCGACGGCCGCCTCGCGCCGCATCGCACAGAACGACCACGCCTGGCTCGTCCGGGACGGCGCCACGCACGTCGCCAAGCTCGCGACGCAGGCCCGGCGCGCGCTCCGCGGCGCGACCATCGGGTCGGTCATCGTCGGCTGGGGGCTCGGCGGCATCGCGAGCTGCTTCCTTTCCGAGCTCCTCTTCGGAGGCGAAGGGCCGCTCCGCGAGGCGCCCTACGTCTGGTGGGAAGACGATCGCGGGCAGTGCCTGGCCGAGGTCGAGACCGACGGGGCGGGCGCCTTCCGCCTGGACCTGCGCCGCGGGGACGTGGCGCTCACGGGCGCGAACGCCGCGGGGCTCGCGCCCTTCGACCTCCGCACGCTCGTGGGCCAGCGCGTGGTGCAGCGCCGGCCGCGCTTTCCGGACCGCGTGGGCACGGTGACCCGCGTGCACGGCACCCGGGGCCGACGCAATCGCGCCGTGCTGCGCTCGGACGACGGCGACGAGACCACCATCTCGGACCTCGGCGACCTCTGCCGCCTCGAGTGAGGTCGCCGTGCCCGCCCGCCGGAATGTTGCTCGCACCGAGCGGCGTTTCTACGGTGACACGGACGTGCCTTCGCCTCGCTCCAGGCTGCCTCGCGCGACGCCGCGCCCGCTGATCGGGCTCGTGGCCCTCGTGCTGAGCACCTGCGGCGGCAGCGCGCGGCCCCTCGAGACCACGCCGGCGCGGGCCGATGCGCCGGAGCCTCGCTTCGACCCGGCCGTGGCCCGTCCCGAGGCGAGCGTCGCGGCGATCCGGGCGCAGCTCCGCGAGGGGGACCCCGCCGCGGCGGCGCGGCTCATCGAGCAGGCCCTGCCCACCGCGGACGATGCGCTCCGCGGCGAGCTGCTC
>CALCTH010000051.1 GCA_937893795.1 uncultured Myxococcales bacterium
CGCTCCACCGTCGCCGGCGTGGTCTCGATGCGCGCGTAGGGGTGATCGCCGTAGAGGCCGGCGTAGAGCGCTCGGCGCGCCAGGAAGAAGGGTTGCTTGGCGAGCAACGCGAGCCGGTCGCCCTCCCGGCGCTTCAGCTTGGTCAGCTCCGCGTTCGCGAAGGCCGGCTGCGTCGCGACCTCGGCGAGGATGTCCATGGCCTCGTCCAGGTGCTGCGAGAGCGCGCGGAAGACCAGGGATACCGTTTCCTGATCGGCACCGGTGCTCAGGTCGGCGCCCAGGAACTCGATGCGCTCGGCGAGCTCGGCGCTCGACTGCCGCCGCGTCCCCTCCTTGAGCATGTCCGCGACGAGGCTCGAGAGGCCCTGTAGGTTCACGGGGTCCGCGGTCGCGCCGCTCTCGATCACGAGGCGGAGATAGACGATGGGCAGCTGCTCCCATTGCACCACGTTGAGCTCGAGGCCGTTGGCCAGCTCCGAGCGCGCGATGGGTGGGAACGCGATGTCCCGGGCCGGACCCGAGGCTGGGGGCGCCTCCCGGTTGCCGGCCACGGCCCCCGGCGTCTCCGGCGGCCCGTCCTCGGCGGGGAGCGTGCGCGCCGCCGGCATGGAGGTGCAGGCGACGACGCTCGCGAGGGCCGCGAGGGCGGAAAGCTGGAGCCGGGAGGGCACGGTCGTCGGGCGAACGCGGCGACCGAGGCTCGGCCTTCCCCCGCGGGTCGTCTCGATGGTCATTCCCCGCCCTCCTCGGCGCCTTCGGTGGGCACCACGTCGAGCACGGTCCGGTTCGTGGCCGGGAAGTACTGGCCCGCCACGCGCTGCACGTCCGCTGCCGTCACGGCGAGGTAGCGGGCGAGCTCGCTGCGCACGAGCGTCGCGTCGCCGTGGTAGAGCTGAAACTCCGCGAGCACCTGCGCACGCCGCAGGTTCGTCTGCATGCCGAAGAGGAAGTAGCTCCGCACCCGGTTGTGGGCCTTCTCCAGCTCCCGCCCCGCGATGCCGTTCGACGCGACGCTCTCCAGCGCGGCCACGATGCGTTCGCGCGCCTCCGCGGGCTCGTGGCCCGCCGCCATCTGTCCGTAAAAGGAGAAGAGGTCCGGGCCCCGTCGGTCGTCGGTCCCGACGTAGACGGCCTGGCAGATCTCCCGCTCTTTCACGAGCTCCTGGTAGAGGCGCGAGCTCTCGCCGTCGCCGAGCACGAGTCCCAGGAGCTCGAGCGCGTAGTGGTCCTCCTCGCGCGACGAGGGGATGTGATAGGCCATGTGGAAAGCAGGAAGCTCCGCCAGCGCGTCCGGCATCACCTCGCTCCGCTCCGCCGTCTGTGGCTGCAGCGGCTCCGGAGCGAAGGCGGGCACCTCGCCTCCGGGGATCTCGCCGAAGTACTGCTCCACCATCGCCAGCGCCTCCGCGGAGTCGAAGTCACCGGCGAGGCTGAGGACGGCGTTGTTCGGCTTGTAGTACGTGTCGAAGAAAGCCTGCACGTCCTCGAGAGTCGCCGCGTCGAGGTCCCGCATGTCGCCGATGACCGAGTGCGCGTAGGGCCAGTAGTCGCCGTACGCGAGCTCGTTGATGCGAAGCGAGCTGGCCGCGTAGGGCTGATTGTCCACGCGCTGCCGACGCTCTTCCTTCACCGTCGCTCGCTGGTTCTCGAAGTTCTCCTCCGTGATGGCCAGCGAGCGCATGCGGTCCGCCTCGAGCCAGAGGCCCAGCGCGAGCTCGTTGGAGGGCAGCGTCTCGAAATAGTTCGTGCGGTCCTCGCTCGTGGTGCCGTTCATGGACCCGCCGCGGTTCGTCACGAGCGCGATGTGCTCGGCTTTTCCAACGTTGGCCGAACCCTGGAACATCATGTGCTCGAAGAGGTGCGCGAAGCCGCTCCGGCCGGGCACCTCGTTGCGCGAGCCGACGTCGTAGTAGACGGCGATGGCCACCGTCGGAACGGTGCGGTCCGGGCTGAGCACCACCCGGAGGCCGTTGCTCAGCGTGTGTCGTTCGATGGGGAGGCGCGCGAGGGACGACGCGGCGGCGTCGTCGCTCTCCTGGGCGGGGGCCAGGAGCGGGGCCGAAAGGGCCAGCGTGAGGAGCGCGCCTGCGGCTCGCCGGGATGCGGAGGTCGTTCGTCTCATGGGAGGTCTTCGGGCCGTTTCGGCCTGCGAGCGGCTTATCACGGCCCCGGAGGCCCGCCAGGGCGCCGCTCCCCGTTCTCTTGACGGCTCCGCGGCTCGCCTCCAACATCGCCGATCCCCATGACGGCCGCCGTTCTTTCGATTGGCACCGAGCTCACCCGCGGCGAGCTGGTCAACTCCAACGCCGCCTGGCTCGGGGACCAGCTCACCGCACTCGGCCTCGAGGTGCGGACTCACCTCACCGTGGGAGACGACACGGGGCACATCGCGGGCGTGCTCCAGCGCATGGCGAGCGAGGCCCGGGTGATCGTCGCCACGGGGGGGCTCGGGCCCACCTCGGACGATTTGACCGCACGTTCGGTGGCCACGGCCCTCGGCGTGGAGCTCGTCCGTGACCAGGCGAGCTACGAGCACATCCGGCGTCTCTACGCCTCCCGAGGCCGCGAGCTGGCGGGGCAGAGCGAGAAGCAGGCGGACTTCCCCGCCGGGGCGAGCATCCTGCCGAACCCCATCGGAACGGCCCCGGGCTTCGCCGTGGACGCCTTCGGCGCCCGGGCCTTCTTCCTTCCCGGCGTGCCGCGGGAGATGAAGGCCATGTTCCGCGAGGCGGTGATCCGGCACGTCGCCAGCCTCGGGACGCGGACGACGCATCAGGTGCATCTCCGCCTCTTCGGAATGCCCGAATCCGAGGTCGGCGACCGGCTCCAGGACCTGGAGACCGATGGCATCACCTTGGGCTTTCGGGCGCATTTCCCCGAGATCGAGGTGAAGGTGCACGCCCGGGCCAGCACCGCCGGGGCAGCCGAGGAAAAGGCGCGTAGCGTCGCGCGCGTGGCCAGGGACCGGCTGGGCGACGCGGTGTACGGCGACCGGGACGACACGTACCCGGGCGCGGTGGGCAACGATCTGCGCACGGCGGGGATGACGCTGGCGGTCGCCGAGAGCTGCACCGGGGGAATGGTGGGCGCGATGCTCACCAGCGTGCCCGGGAGCAGCGACTACCTGCTCCTCGACGCCGTGACGTATTCGAACGCGGCGAAGACATCCGTGCTCGGCGTGAACCCCGACGTGCTCCGCGCCTACGGCGCCGTCAGCAGCGAGAGCGCGTCGTCGATGGCCGAGGGCGCTCGGCGCCTCGCGGACGCGGACGTCGCCGTCTCGATCACCGGCATCGCCGGCCCCGGGGGGGGCTCGGACGAGAAGCCGGTGGGCACCGTCTGGCTCGGCCTCGCACAGCGCGGACGTCCCACCATCACCGCGCACCATTTCTTCCACGGTGACCGGGAGCGCATCCGCACGCGCGCGGCCTACACGGCGCTGGCCATGGTGCGACAGGCGGCACAGAAGCCCGACGCGAGCGGTGAGCCGGCGCCCGGTTCCCGCCCCGAAACCCGCCTCGGCGCCTAGCGCAGCGCTCCCGCGCCGCCGCGCGCGTCACACCCCCCGGGCAGGCTGTCCTCGTGACGGGCCTTGCATGGTCACGCCACTTCGACTAAACACACGTTCAGTTCCGGCGGCGGAAGCGCCGCGGCGGCCAACGGGAAGAGCAGCGAACGGGATACGCAACGAACGGACGAGCGGCGACCGAGCGGTCGGCGTCCGAGGCGGCGGCACTCGAGACAGTGGGGAAGACGATGGGACAAGACTCCAACCGTGAAAAGGCGCTGGCGCTGGCGCTGGGATCGATCGAGAAGGCCTACGGCAAGGGCTCGATCATGCGCCTCGGGGACGGCAAGAAGGTCGAAATTCCCGTAGTTCCGACGGGTTCCATCTCCCTCGACCTCGCCCTGGGCATCGCCGGGTACCCGCGCGGGCGCATCGTGGAGGTCTACGGTCCGGAGTCGAGCGGTAAGACCACGCTGACGCTGCACGCGATCGCCGAGTGTCAGAAGCAGGGCGGCGTGGCCGCCTTCATCGACGCGGAGCACGCGCTCGACCCCACCTATGCGCGGAAGCTCGGCGTGAACGTCGACGAGCTCCTCGTCAGCCAGCCGGACCACGGCGAGCAGGCCCTCGAGATCGCCGACACGCTCGTGCGCAGCGGAGCCGTCGACATGATCGTGGTGGACTCGGTGGCCGCGCTGGTGCCCAAGGCCGAGATCGAAGGCGAGATGGGCGACAGCCACGTCGGCCTTCAGGCCCGGCTGATGAGTCAGGCGCTCCGGAAGCTCACGGGCACGGTGCAGAAGAGCAACACGACGCTCTTCTTCATCAACCAGATCCGCATGAAGATCGGCGTGATGTTCGGCAGCCCGGAGACGACCACGGGCGGCAACGCGCTCAAGTTCTACGCCTCCCAGCGCCTCGACATCCGGCGCATCGGAACGATTAAGGTCGGCGACAAGGCCATCGGCAACCGCGTCCGCGTGAAGGTGGTCAAGAACAAGCTCGCGCCGCCCTTCCAGCTTTGCGAGTTCGACATCCTCTTCGGCCGGGGCATCAGCCGGAGCGGTGACGTGCTCGACCTCGGGGTCGCGGCGAACATCGTCGACAAGTCCGGCGCTTGGTACTCGTACAACGGAGAGCGCCTCGGCCAGGGTCGCGACAACACGCGGACCTTCCTGGAAGAGCATCCGGAGCTCCTCGCGGAGATCGAGAACAAGCTGCTCGAGAAGCATGGACTGAAGCGCGCGGGCGATGCCCCGGCCGAGGGCGAGGCCGAGGCGGCCGCGAACGGCAAGGCCAAGCGCGGCCGCGCTCGACCCAACTGAGGCCGCAGGTCGTGGAGGGAGCGCGCTGGCATGCTCCGGCGCGTCGCGTAGCCTTGGCGCCGTGACCCGCTCCTCGCGCGTCGCGGCGCCGCCCATCGTCGCCGTGCTGGCGACCGTGCTCTGCGGCTGCGGTGGGAACGCGCTGCCGCCGCCCGAGCCGCCCGCATCCGAGCCCCGGTTCCGCGGTCCCCTGCTGGCCCACGTGCCTCCAGGCGCGCGCTACGTGGCTCGCCTCGAGCCCGCCCGGCTCTGGACCGAGGATGCGGTGCGGACGACGCTTCGGCCGCTGATCCGTCCCGGCGGTCTCGAGGCCTTCGAGAACCGCACGGGCGTTCCGCTGCCGCAGATCGAGGAGGCCGTCTACGCCCGTATGGGCGCGAGCGGCTTCCTCTGCCTCGTGCGCCTGCCACCGCACGTGCCGGCCGCCGACGTGGTGCGCGCGAATGCCCAGCGCATGGCGCCGGTGGAGGTCTCCGCGGACGCCCCCTTCGTGCGCCGGGTGGGTGTCTTCCCGTCGGGGCGCCGCGAGCTCGTCGCCCTCGCCCCGGAGGTGCTGCTGGTGTCCGGCGGCGCAGGCCCGTCGGTAGCCACGCTCCTGGCGGCGGTCCGTCGCGGTGACGCGGCCTTCGGGCTCGAGAGCCCGGGTCGAGAGCTCGCGCAGGAGTGGGCCGACGCCCCGGCCCTGGTGGTCGCGCCGACCCCGCTGCCCCTCGACCGGAGCCGGGGCATCGGCCTCGTGCTCGCCCGGCACGAGGCCGCGGCGCTTCGCGTGGATCCGAACGCCGGCGATCTGGGGTTGCGCGTGGCCATCCGGGGAGAGCTCCCGCCGGGCGCGGATGGGAACTTCCGGACGTGGATGCACGCGATGGCGGCGTCGGACCTCGGCCGGGCCCTGGGCCTCGAGGCGGCGCTCCCGAGCTATCGGGCCGCCGTCGGCGCAGACGAGGCCGAGCTTCGTCTGACCGTGCCCGCCGACGGACTCGCCTCGGGCCTTCGCCTTCTCTTCACGGCGGAGCTCCGCGAGATTTTCGGCGAGTAGCGCGCAACTGGCGCCTCGCGTTCCCGAAGGGGTCCCGTCTCGAACGGAGGACCCGATGAACGAACGGAGAATCGAGCGGACGACGCGCTTCCTGCAGTCCGTCCAGGAAGAGCTCGCCACGCAGGATGCACGCGCACGGGAGGCAGGCCTCCTCGGCGCTCCTTCGCGGCGTGGGGCGCCATCCCCACGCGGCGCCTTCAACCGTGGCCTTCGGGCCTGAGCCGGAAGATCTGGACGATGCCCGAGCCCATCACACCCCCCACGCTTCTCGAACGTTGGCGCGGCGCGGAACGCCCCGCCTTCGACGATCCGGTCTCCGGAGAGACCCTCGCCCCGAACGCCACCGCGACGGGTGCCGGTCCGCATACCGTCGACCGGGACGCCTTCACGCGCCAGCGCCGGCTGGAGGCCGCCGCCGACTACCTCTCCGCCATCGACGAGCTCATGGCGGCGAGCGGGCTCAGCCGGTCCCTGCAGCTCGAAGGCTCGATCTCGCCGCAGGGGCTGCTTCTCCTCGCGCGCCGGATGATGGGTCACCTCGACGCGCAGATCTCCGACGCGACCTCCAATATCACGTCCCGCGTCGAGCGCGCCCAGGAGGTCATCGCCAAGCAGCGCGCCGTCGAGGCCGTGCGCCAGGTGATGGCGGCGGAAGGGCTGAACGACGCGGGAGACACGCTGCCCACCGACACCAGGCTGCCGAACGGGCAGACCATCGCGGAGCTCTTCGGGGAGTTCGCGCTGCCCCTCGCCGGAAGCACGGTCAGCCTCCAGCAGCTCGATAGCCTCTCGGCGGACCTCCGCCACGAGGCGGAGGCCATCAACGCCAACGCCGAGCAGGACTCGCTCACGCTCCAGACGCTCGTCTCGCAGCGCTCTCAGGCCATCACCCTCTTCACGCAGGTCATCCGGTCCATCACGGATACGGACAAGCAGATCCTGCAGCAGATCAGCTGATGGTTGCCGCCATTCGCGAAGGCACGATGCCCCTTGGCGTCTCGCTTCCGGCCGTGCATGCCCCGCCGGCCGGCGCCGATCCGCTGGCGCTCCTGCTCGGCGCGGCGAGTCAGGTGCGTGCGGTGCGCTCGCAGCAGGGGGCGCTCGCCATCCGCGAGAACCTCGACCGGGCGGACTTCGCCCACGAGAACCAGAAAGCGGCCCTCGAGGC
>CALCTH010000052.1 GCA_937893795.1 uncultured Myxococcales bacterium
GCCAGTGCTGGTGCACTGTGCGCACGGTCGCCGCCGCAGCGCCGCCGTGCTCGCGCCGCCGGGACCGGAACGCCTCGCCCTCGCCCGGCGCCTCGCCGCCTGGGGCGTGCGCGTGGTGTTGGCGCGGAGCCCCGCGGAGCAGCCCGCGACCAGCGTCGACCTCGTCGTCGCCGATCCGGCGCTCGTCTCGGGCGCGCTCCGGACTCACTTCGAGGACGAAGGGGCGCGGGTCCTCGTCCTGGGCGAAGACCTGGACCGGCCCGTCACGCGGGCCGCGCTCGTCGAAGCCGTCGAAACGCGGCTTCTGCCAGCCGCGGCCTGAGCTACCTCCGACGCTACTCGGGAATGGACCCGATGGTGGGAGGCACGAGGAAGAAGACCTCCCGCTCGTCGACGCGCGAGTTGTCCGCGAAGACGCTGAGCCGCGCGCGGAAGAGCTTCGGCTCTCGCGCCGCCGGCTCGAAGTCGTTGCGCACGGGGATGACGTCCCAGCACACCGGCGTCCGAGGCAGGAGCGCGGCGAAGGCGTCGAAGTCCCCGTCCCCGTCCGCGTCCTCGAGCTCTTCGTCGGGGACGGCCGTGCAGGACCCTTCGCCGCTGTTGTTCACGCGGATGTCCTCGATGAAGCGGAGCGCGTCGCCGTCGTCCTCCGGGAGCTCGCGGCCGCTGATGGTGACGCGGAAGTCCGTCTCCGCGAGCGCGCGGACGGCGTTCACGGCCTGCTCCGCCACGGCGGCGTCGAGGGCCTCGAGCGCGAAGGGGTTCCCCTCGTTGTCGACGCTGCCGGAGGCGGTGCCGAGGGACTCGTAGAGCTCGCGGTGTCCAAAGCGACCGTCGGTGTCGCTGAAGAGCGCGATGTACTTGATGCCCGTGTCACGAAGCACGGAGCCGGCGGCGTTCGCGTCGAACATGTCGCAGCGGGCGCCGCCCTCGTCGTCGCGGCACTGATCGTTGGCGTCGCTGACCTGCAAGAGGATCCGCACGGCGTCCCGGCGGTAGCCCGGGCAGCCGATGGCGCCGCGGAGCTCCGAGCAGTTCGGCGACGACAGGTTGCAGAGCTCCGGGGCGGCCACGCAGACGGGCACCTGCAGGGGCGCCTCGGCGGCGCCGCCTCCCGTGTTCGGCACCGACATGGACGTGAGCGTCGGGTCATCCTGGATGACGAGCAGATTCGTGTAGGTGTCGAGCTCGTCGAAGCGTCCGATGCCGGTCCAGAGAGACTCGATGCAGCCCGTCGTCCGGGGGTCGTCGAAGGGCTGGCAGCGCAAGCTGTCGACGATGGCCGGAACGCCCGTCGCGGGATTCCGCATCACGTCGAGCTCGGCCCCCATGGACCCGGTGGTATCGAACACGAAGTAGAGGTCCACCTCGCGGAGCGCCGTCTCGAACTCGAGGGTGTCCATCGCCGGGTCCGGATCGTCCTCGAAGGGAACGACGAAGACGAAGTCGCCGTTCTCGCGCGGGTTGTCGCTCGCGTCGAGGGCGTCGGTGCGGGCACCGACCTCGATGAGGTCGCTGACGCCGTCGTCGTCCGTATCGGCGTCGGTGGGGCTCGTCCCCGACGCCGCCTCGAGGGTGTCGCTCAGGCCGTCGTCGTCGCTGTCGAGGTCCCGGAAGTCCGGGACCAGGTCACCGTCCGTATCGACCGGGGACGTCGAGAGGTCGAGGTCACCGCTCTCGACCTCGTCGCTGAGGCCGTCATTGTCCGAGTCGAGGTCCTCGAGGTCGAGGAGCCCGTCCCGGTCCGTGTCCGCGCCCCGCTCGTCGCCGTCGACGATGAAGTCGTTGTCGCTGTCCTCGTCCTGCCAGTCCGGAAGGCCGTCGCCGTCCGTGTCCGTGTCGATGCCGCGCTCGAGCTCCTCGACGTCGAAGATGCCGTCGCCGTCGTCGTCCGGGTCCTGGTAGTCGCGGATGCCGTTCCCGTCCGTGTCCCGGAAGAGCTCGTCCTCGTCGGGGATGCCGTTGTTGTCGGCGTCGAGGTCCCGGAAGTCGGGGACGCCGTCACCGTCGGAGTCCCGGCTGGTCTCGAAGCGGTCATCGATGCCGTCGCCATCGCTATCCGCGTCGAGGAAATCGGGCGTTCCGTCCTCGTCCGTGTCGACCTCGTCCTCGAAGCCCTCGACGAGGTTCGAGATGCCGTCGCCGTCGACGTCGTCGTCGGCGCCGCCGCCGTCGAGACCGAGGTCCCCGGGGCCTCGCCCCGCGTCTCCGCAGCCGAGGGCGATCAGCGCGGCGAGCGCCGCGAGGAGCAAGCGAAGGGCCATGAGGGGGCAATGTAGCGCCCGCGCAGCCGATTCGCCGCCCTAGGACGGTGAGGGAGGTCCCGGGACGCCGTCAGGGACGGCGCAGGCGGAGCTCGATGACGAGCGCGAAGCTGCGCAGGGCGTCTCGCATGTCGAGGGGCGCGCCTTCACTCACGCGGCGGAGCGCGCCACGAAACGCGAACCAGCGGTCGGCCGGGATGCCGGCGAGGGCGAGAAGGCCGGCCCGGTCCCCGCCATGGCTCTCGCCCGCCGCCTCCGCCCAGGCCAGGAGCTCCGCGTCCGCCAGGGCCTCGAGGCGCCGGAGCGCGCTCGCGAGCTCGCCGGCACCGAGGGCCGCCTCGATCTCCTCGACTTCGCTGGAGAGCTCGGGGAAGAGCGGCGCCCAGCTCGGGCCCCGGGCCTTCGAGACGCCAGGGGCGAAGGGCGCCGAGCCGGGCGCCAGCGCCCCGCCGGCCGCCGAGAGGGCGTCCTCGAGGCGGGCCTGCCAGCCCTCGGCTCCGCCGGGGGCGAGGCTCGGCGGTCGCTCCGTGCGACCGGTCCGGAACGCGCCGGTGGCCTCCAGGCGCGCGAGCGCGTCGGCCGTAAGCCGCTGCAGCGCCGCGGAGAGGCCCTCGCCGCGGCTGGCGACACCCTCGAAGGCGGGCGCGTCCGCGGTGCCCAGCTCCCGCGCGAGCTCCCCCACCGGCGCGGCGTCGTCGGCATCGCGCTGATTGAAGAAGAAGACGTGGGGCGTGTCGTCGAGGCTCCGGCCGAGCTCCTCGAGGTTCGCGCGGAGGTTCGCGAGGGACGCGACGTTCGCCTCCCGGCGCGACGAACGGGAGTCGGCGACGAAGAGCACCCCGTCCGTTCCCGTGAGCACCAGCTTGCGTGTGGCGTTCAGGCGTACGGGCCCCGGCACGGTGAAGAGCTGAAGGCGCACGTGGTGCCCGCGCACCTCCGGCGCCTCGGCCGGGAGAAAGTCGAAGTAGAGGGTCCGGTCGACGGGCGTGGCGAGGGAGACGAGCTGCCCCCGGCTCTCCGGGACCGCCGCATGGATGGCCTGGAGGCACGTGGTCTTCCCGGCCCCGGCGGGCCCATGGACCACGAGCTTCACGAGGAGCTCCTGGGTGAGCGGGTTGACCTGCGCCACGGACCTCAGCCGTCTTCGCCTGCGGCGTCGTCGCTCGGCGCCTCACCCCCGGCGTCGGCGCCCGGGCAGTTCTCGGGCTCACGCCGACGCAGCTTGATGGCCTCCCAGGGGCCGCCGCCGCTCAGGTTCGTGTCGTAACCCCACTCGCCCT
>CALCTH010000053.1 GCA_937893795.1 uncultured Myxococcales bacterium
CCGCCGCATCGTGCCCACGCCGGGCCGCGAGCGAGTCGCGCCCCGACTCCGCTAGTCGGGGCCGAGGAAGGCGGGGTACGCCACGCCGTCTGGGCCTGGCTCAGGCGGCGCTCGCCGGAGCGAACCTGCGACGTCGAGAGGTCGGATCCGCGATCGGGGAGCGACCCGCCCGCGACCGACCCCGGGGGCGAACGCGACCGACCGCCGGTGCCAACTTGGTTTACAGGCCACGTGGCCACGTGGCCGGCGCTACGGCGCTCGCCGTTGCCGCGCGACGCGGCCTCGCCGCACGCAGCGTTTGGTAGCCAAGGCCGAGCTCTTGCCAGGGGACGGCTCATTTCACGAGGAATTTCCGTCGCGAAAGGGCCGTTCACCGTTCTTCGGCATCCGCCTTCCCCCGCTGGGCGCGCGACCGACATCCCCTAGGAGCTCGGCGCACCGCGCGCGCGCCTCGCGCGGAAGGGGTCCCCGGGTCGCCGCGTCGTGCAATGAGGTCGAGCCGCTCCTGTCCCCCGGTGCGGCGAGAGCGGTCCCCCGCCCCCGGCGAATCGGTCCCCGGCGCGGACCCGACCGAAATCCGGAACCGCCGTCGAGCATCGCTCCGCCGGCGTGGTCGGTCCCCCGCACGTCGACGGTCGCCCCCCCGCTCCGCCACGATCGGTCTCTGAGGGGATCTACTTTTCGGAGCCCCGTTGGGCTGAATTACGAGCTGCGAAAGTCACTTATGCCGCTCCGGCGACGGCGGGCCGTACGTGAGCGCGGCTCCGCCAGGCCGTCGAGGGGAGGAACGAGGCGCGGGAGCTCATCGGGCTCGGCCCCTCGAGCCTCACTGCCCGCTCCCCCATCGCTGGCGGACTCCGAGCGGCTCCGGCCGCAGACCCGACGCCCCGCGCTCATCGACCTGCTCGAGCTGGGGGATTCGTCGTTCCGCGGTAGGCTCGCGCAGTGCTGAGCGTCGCCAACACTCGGTGCCTCCCCATGTGTCTGTTCGTCGCCTGCAGCTCCTCGGCGGCGCCAACTGACCTCGTCAACACTCAACTGCGCAACCTGGCGCAGCCTGAGCTGCTCTGCGACGCGCTGTCGCAGGAGTTTCTGCAACCCGCCGCAGACTGCTGTGCTGCACGGGCAGATTGCGACCCTGCGCGAGACGTGTGGGGCGAGGTCTCGGGCCGGTCGACGGCCCTGGAACTGTGCCTGACGAACAGCGCTCCCAACGTTGACCCGCGCTATTACCCGCCGGAGTGCGAGACGACGGTAGGTGAGGGGCTTCGTGTGCGCACCGTGACCCTCCCGCTGTTCTGCGATGAGGAGCTTCTCTCGCGAACGGTCTCAGAGATTCTTCAGTGGCAAGAAGAGAACGTGGCGCCTGTAGCTGACGCCGCAAACGCCGACATCTGCAACCCGTTCGGTGCCGCGCTGCGCGCCCGTCGAGAGTCGATCGAAGAGGGCGCTGCGCCATAGCTGGCGTAGCGGCTGTGCCGCGCACCCTGGGGTCGAGCACAAATCACGATTCGGAGCAATCGGCCGCGGGTACGGCGGGCCCGCGGGCGTGCTGTCCTCACGAGCTCGCCGCGGCGCACGGCCAGGCAGCCTCGAGAGCTCGAGCCACCGTGTGCCCTGGCTCCGCTACGCTGGGTCGGGCGCCCGCGGCGCTTCCGTGGGGTCCGAGCCGGAGACGTCGGCGCCACGCATCAGGAACATGCCGCCGTGCCCAAAGGAGGTCATGCGCACGGTAGGGAAGGCCCCGGACAGCTCGCCGCGGGGAATGAGAAAGCTGATCTGCTGCCCGTCCACGACGACGCGAGCGGCGCTGGGCACCGTCGTCTGCGTCTGAGGCGGCCCCGGTTCGACTTGGGTGACCACGAGCGACCAGCGGTCGGCCTGGTGGTCGTAGACGACCTGGTACCAGCGATCCGTTTGCTGGAAGAGGTCCCAGTCGAAGGGGGGCTGCGCGACCCAGTCATTCGCCGTGTCGCCGTCGCTCTCGAGCACGGCGGCATAGACGAGAGACGTGCTCTCCGAGCTTCGTGAGATGGGCTCGGCCAGCTTCATGGTGACGTGAAGAAAGCCCTCCTCGTCGGCCGCCGACGCTAGCGCGTCATCGCTGCACAACACGAGCCCATCCACGTCATCTTGGCCGCAAGGCAAGGCCTCCTGGAAATCCGCGAAGCGGAGGTCGAAGTCGCGGGTGTACTTGGCAAATGACGCGACGAGGTCGAAGACACCCTCGCGCCGCGTCGCAGCCTGCGTACTGATGGAGTCGATGAAATCGCCGATGGGATCGACGGCGCCGCACTCGATGCACTCGAGCCCAGGGAAGCGCTCGAAGGTGATCGCCTCGGTTTCGAGGTCGAAACCACGGACCCGGAACTCCGCCGGACCCTCGCGAAGACAGTAGAACTCGAAGGAAGGTTCACCATCCGCCGACCGGTATTCGACGCGGTTGACGAATCCCCGGAAGTCGGACGCGGGCGCGGGCGTGCCACGCCCCGTGAGCGCGGCGCGCACGGACGTGGTGTCCACGGTGAGGGTGTCATTCCCCAGGCGGCCCGAAACGTCGAGGGTCCCCGTCGCTCCGACGCACACTTCAGCCGCGGAGGAAGTGACGCTGATGGCCTCCTCGCCGGGGCAGGCCGCGAGGAGCGCGACGACGCTCATGAGCGAGAGCCTCACCGGGCAGCGAAGCCAGTGACGGTGGCCACGCTGTCCGTGAAGCTGAAGGTCAGCAGTCGATCCGCTTCCGCCCTGTAGGAGTCGCCGTCGACCTGGAAGACAACGTAGGGGACCACCGGGATGCCGGGCGCGCTGAAACCACACCCGCCGGTGTTACCACCGTCGACGCGCTCGAGGTTGCCGAATGAACGCTGGCGCGGAGACAGCTGCGCGCGGCGCTCGCAAGCCGCTATCGCAAGCAGCGTGCACGACTCGCGATTCGGGCGTGTTGTCCCGGCTCTCGGGGGCGTGGACGATGAATCGGGACACGTCCCGGGCGACGCCGGTGCAGGCCTCGGCGGGCCTGCGAGCGATGACAAGTGATCTCGCCGTGGTAGCCGAGGCCGGACTCGAACCGGCACTCCCGAAGGAAGCGGATTTTTAAGCCGCTGGAGGGCCGGACGAACACGCCGATCGTCGGGCAAAGCGAAGGCAGCGGCGGGCAGCAGGAGCCCCTCGCGGGCCGATAGTAGACACGGTGTCTGTTCCGCGCGGAATGCGCGTGAGCGGCCCACCGAGGCGGCTGGGCTGAGGCCCGGGTTCGCGTAGAGCGCACCGGGTCCCTCGCGTGTCTTACGCTGTAGCTATGTCTCGTTGGATGTGTCTGCTGGTGATGTTCGGTTGTGCGACCACGGTAGTCGATGGGTCGCCCGATGCGCCCGTCGAACGGCCGTTTCGGGACCTACCGTTGCTTGAGGTCGACACCGACGAAGAGGCAGTTCGGTTCTGCTCCGGGTACATCGAGGTGTTTACTACGGAAGGGTGCCCGGACACCTACGACTGGGATCGGCAGGGCCGTTTCGGCTGCGGCTACCCCGGCCGTGACGACGGTGACCCTAACTGCTTGGGAATGCTAGACAAATGCCTCGGCACCTTCCCTGTCTCACCAACCAATATGGGCTTCATTGGATGTCGCCAGGAGACGGTGGGAGACGCGTACGAGTGGGCCATCGATAACGTCATCCCGGTCCTATGCGACCCTCAGGGGCCTCCACCGACGTGGTTCGAGGAGCTAGAGGTAATCGAAGGCCCGAGCGACGCCTGCGTCTTCTTCGAGCGCCGCTGACCGTCTTAGCGGCTCCGGCCGCGACACACCGACGCCCCCGCGTTCGACTTGCTCGAGCGCGGGGGTTCGTCGTTCCGCGCTACGCTCGAGCACCATGCCCGCCATCGAGTCCGAGCGCTGGGTGCGCTACGGCGGCGCCCACGCCCTACGGGTCAGCGACGCGCCGGAAGATCACAGGGACGTCGTCGCGTTCAGGGCCGACTGCCTCGTGAAGCTGGGGCGCTGCACTATGCCGAAGCAAATCTGGCTCTCTTTCCTGGCGGCAGGCGCGCTCATCTCCTGCGCTAGCTCTTCCGGCTCGCCGGCGGGTGAGTATGACGACGTTGACGACCCGTTTCTACTGGCCGACACCCAACAGGAACGCGACTTTTTGTGTGACGAGCTTCTTGTCAGCGCCCTCCTGGAGCCTTGGACCGAGTGCGGCCTTGCGACGGGCGTTGGCACGATTCCCGGCAGGTACGGGGAGTTTATTCGCAACTGTCATACCCAGGTCGAGGAACGATTTGACTTGCTCAGCGGCACATGTACTTTCCGTGACGCCTACGACTGCTACTTCCTAGAGTTGGAGTATGCGTGCGGCGGTGTGGTGGACCAGGAGCTCGGGGACGCAGGCCGCGAATGTCTCAACACCCCCCATACGGAGTGCTCGTTGATCCGAGTGCCCTAGCAAGTACTGAAGGCGCCGCCACGCTTGCTGACTCGGCTCCGACCGAGTACTCCCAGACGCCCACGCTTTCGACTTGCTCGGGCGCGGGAGTTCGTCATTCCGCGGTACGCTCGAGTCCATGCCGACCATCAGGAAAGGGCTCACTATGCTTGTTCGGCTGGGCTCTGATGGCTGCCGCGTGTGCTAGCTCGGTGGAACCCATCGATACTGAACTAGCGGGACCCGATTCACCCCTTTCCCTGGCGGCCACTGAGGAAGACCGGGAACGCATCTGCGACGAGCTATTGGTCGAGTTCCTGCTCGAACCCTGGCGCGAATGCGTTGCAGCCACAGGCGTCGGAGTCCCCCCCGCCGACAATTCCATCTGGATCGAGGCCTGCCATCGCGTAGTCGCAGAGAATCTGGACGACCTGCCACCCGACTGCTCGCTCCGTGATGCGTACGATTGCGACTTCCTGGAGCTTGAGTACTCATGCGCCGGGGTTCCCGCCCCGCCACCGCTACCTTCACAGCCGTGTCGAGAGGCACCACCCTCGCGCTGCTCGCTCTTCGTCGACCGCTAGTCGCTTTCGCTGCAGCACACACAGACGCCCCCGCGCTCGACTTGCTCGAGCGTGGGGGTTCGTCGTTCCGCCCCTCAAGGAGCTCATGGGGCTCTGGCTCGCCGAGAAGGAGCCGAGCGTCCGGGCGCCCACCCTGGCACGCTACACCGAGCAGTGCCGCGCGTTCATCATCCCGTTCTTCCAGACCTACGAAGAGATCACCGAAGCCACCGTAGCCAGCTACACCAGCCTGCGACTGAAGAAAGTGCGCGGACAGACCGTGAACCGCGAGCTCACCGTGCTCCGGCAGTTCCTCGAATGGAGCCGGCGCCAGGGCCTTCGGGAGCACCCGCTGCCCATCGATAGCGTCCCTCCCCGGATGAAGGGCACGCCTCACAAGAACGGAAGCCACAAGGTGGTGGAGCTTTCCCCGGAGCAGGTCGCCGCACTCATCGCCGCGCTGCCGGAGGTGACACCTCGAGGGAAGGCGCCGGCCCGCGACTTCATGACCGTCGTTTTCGAGACGGGCCTCCGCTACGGGACTGTGGCGCAGCTCGCCACGCCGAAGCACTTCACGCTCGGCGAGGCCTCGCTAACGATCACGAAGACGATCGACAAGGCTGGGTTCGCCCGGGTGCTCCCTATCACCGCGAAGGCCCAAGCGGCCCTCGAGCGCCACGCTCCGACGCGGGGGCTGATCTTCGGTCGGGTGGACATCCGCATTGCGCTGAAGCGGGCGGCGGCGGCCATCGGGCTCCCGCCGGAGGACGCCCGGCACGTGAGCCACCACGACTTCCGGCACGCCCGCCTCACGGAGATGGCGGACTCCATGGAGCTGACCACCGCGGCCTACCTGGCGGGGCACAAGAACGTGACGACCACGAACCGCTACGTGCACCCGCGCGAGCGCAAGGCGAAGGCGGCGCTGGATGCGCTCAGCCGGCGCGAAACAGACACCAGGGCAGACACAGCCCAGAGCGCGGAGGGAGGGGAGTGAGGGAATCCCCTGTGGTAGCCGAGGCCGGACTCGAACCGGCACTCCCGAAGGAAGCGGATTTTGAATCCGCCGCGTCTGCCATTTCGCCACTCGGCCGGGAAGCGAAGGCGTAGCGCGGGGGGGCGGTGGCGGCCAGTCACGCCGGCCTGTTCCTCGCCACGCGCGGGCGATACCTTCGCTCTCATGGCCGTGCCCCCCAAGCTCAGCGACGCCGACGTCGACGCCTTCCTGAAGGACCACCCCGAGTGGGCCCTCGAGGAAGGGAAGCTCCTCCGCAAGTACGTCGCCAGCTCGGACCGCGCGGCGCTCCGCCTCATCCGGCGCATCGGCGACCTGGCCGTGGGCGCGCAGCACCACCCGGACCTCTACTGGGTCTACAACCGCATCCGCATCGTGCTCTGGACGCACGACGCCGGCGGCCTGACGCGCCACGACACGCACCTGGCCGCCGCCATCGAGGACGTCTTCGAGGACGGCTGACGCATGGCCCCGAGCGCACCCGGGGACCGCGTCGCCGTCGTCGTCAACGGGAACGCGCGCCGCGTCACCGAGGACCTCGTCGAGATCCTCGACGAGCTCGTCAAGAGCGGCGACCTCTTCGTCTCGCGCAGCCTCGAAGAGGGTCAGGACATCGCGAAGCGCATCGTGAACCGCGACTTCCGCACCGTACTCACGGGCGGCGGCGACGGGACCTTCACGCAGATGGTCACCTGGGTGACCCGGGAAGCCCGCGCCCAGGGCAAGGAGCCGCCGCGCTTCGGGCTGCTCAAGCTCGGCACGGGCAACGCCCTCGCCTGGGTGCTCGGCAGCGGTCAGGCCCGCACCGCCGTCGCCGACCTCGCCCGCGTGCGCACCGAAGGCGGCACGCGCACGCTCCGGCTCCTCGACGTCGAGGGCACGCTCTCCCCCTTCGCCGGCCTTGGCGCCGGCGCCCTCGCCCTCGAGCACTTCGAGGCGATCAAGCCTCGCCTGGGCGCCGTGCCCGGCGTGGGCCGCTACCTCACCGGCGGCGTCTCCCACGCCCTCGCCATCACCACCGGCGCCGCCCCCGAAGTGCTCCGGCAGGCGCCCGGACGCGTGCGCATCGTGAACCGCGGCGCGCCCGCCACCCGCCTCGACGAGGACGGTCAGCCGGCCGGCCCACCCATCGCCACGGGCGCCGTGCTCTACGACGGCACCATGCGCGGCGTCGTCGCCTCCACCATCCCCTACTGGGGCTTCGGCGCCCGCATCTTCCCCTTCGCCGAAGAGCGCGAGGACCGCTTCCACCTCCGCGTGGTCGACCTCGGCCCGGCGCAGGTGGCCCGTCACCTCCGCCGCATCTGGCGCGGGACCTACCGGGCCCGGGGGGTCCACGATTTCCTCGTCGACGCCGTTCACGTGCAGGCGGACGGGCCAACGCCCCTCGAAATCGGTGGCGACTTCGCCGGACGCCGCGAGTCCGTGGAGCTCCGCCTCTCGGAGGAGCCCATTCGCGTGGTCGACTACTACGCGCCCCCGCCGGTGAGCTGAGCCCGACCCGGAAGAGCCGGCGTGCTTCTCCGCGTTGACCCGAAAGAACGGCCACCGCTAGGATTTCGCGCCTCCCGACGCACGTGCCCCGCCCTCCCACGAAACGGCTGCTCCTCCCCGCCCTGGCCCTGGCCTTCGGCGCACTCGCCCACGGCGAGGCCAACGCGGCCCGCGTGGTCGGCCAGCTGCGCATGCCCGCCGCGGCCCGCGAAGCCCCCGGTGACGCCCTCGGCTACTGGCGCGCCTGGAACGGATTCCTCGAGCTGCGACCGCCGGCGGAGGATCCCCGGCACACGCTCTCCGTCGTGCTCGTCGGCGGGTCCCTCGCCGAGCCCGTCGGCTGCGACGTGCGCCTCGCGCAGGGGGGCCTCGCGCCGAGCGCCATGGCCGTGCGCCCTGGCGGCACCCTGCGCATCGAGAACGGCGATGGGTGCAGCCACGAGCTGACGAGCGCGACCATCCCCGAGTTCCCGCCCCTCGCGACGGCCCCGGGCAACGCACGCCGCGTCACGGGGGTGCCCGCTGGCGGCCCGCACGTGATCGCCGATCGGCTCTACGCCCACGTCGAGGGGTGGGTCCACGTCATCGACGACCTCGCCGCCTGCGCCACGCTCCGCGCCGACGGGCGCTACGTCTTCGAGGACGTCCCGCCGGGCGAGTACACCCTGAAGGTGCTTCGCGGCGACGCGGAGATTCGGTCCCAGCAGGCCGTCGTTCCCGCCGGCGGCCTCGAGGTCGGCGCCATCGCCATTCCCTGACCCATGCTCTCGCGCTTCTGGTACTTCGTCGTGGCCGCCCTCGTGGGCGTGGGCATCGCCGCCGCCTTCGTGGCGCAGGGGTCGCTCAACCAGCTGCACACGACCCGCCTCGAAGAGCAGCTCGTGCGCGACCGGGCCGAGCTGGAGCTCTGGCTCCGCTACGACGCGCGCGTACGCGTCGACGCCATCGCGCCCATGGCCGCCAACGCCGACGTCCGCGGCGCGCTCCGCGAGGCCAGCGCCCGGCGCACCGCTGCCGTGGCGAGCCGGCTTCGGAACCGGCTCAGCCGCACGCTGGTCACGCTGAACAATCAGCTCGAGGAAGGGGCCGGACAGCTCGTCCTCGCCGTGGACCGCGCGGGGACCATCATCGCCCAGCTCGGCGGAGGCGACGCGCCGCCGGCCGGCGCGGGGGGCGGGCGCTTCCCCGTCGTGCGCCGCGCGCTCACGGGCTACGTGGGCGATGACCTCTGGGTCTACAACGAGGCCGCCTACCGCATCGCCGCCCGGCCCGTCGTGGACGGGGGCCAATACGTCGGCGCCATCGTGCACGGCATGGCCCTCAACGGGACGCTCGCGCAGCGTCTCGCGCGGCGCATTCCGGGCGCCTCCCTCGGCTTCTTCCGTGGCGCGCAGCTCCTCGCCAGCTACGCGCCCACGGTCGCCGGTGCGCCCGGCGGGCCGGAGCTCGAGGCCGTGCTTCCGAGCGCGCTCGCGGACGAGGCCCTCGGTGAGGGCGCGACGGCCCCCGCGCCCGTCGGCGAGCGCGCGCAGGGCGTCGTCTCCTATCTGACCGGCTCCGCCGCGCACGCGCGGGTGGGCTACGTGATCGCGCGCCCCACGACGAGCGTCGCGTCGCCGCTCGCGCTCTTCAGCGAGGCCCCGGAGTCCGCGATGGACGCCGTGAGCTGGCCGCTCGTCGTCGGCCTTCCGCTCCTGCTCGCGCTCCTCGGGCTGCTGCTCACCTTCGTCGAGCGGGACCGCCCCCTCGCCGGCTGGAAGCGCGCCGTCGCCGGGCGCCATTCCGGCGGGGCGACCCGCATCGACGAGGGCCGCCAGCGCGGCCCCTTCCGGCGCCTCGCGGCCGACCTCCACGCG
>CALCTH010000054.1 GCA_937893795.1 uncultured Myxococcales bacterium
GCAGATTCTCTCTTTCCCCTGGGATCCCGCGGCTCGCTCGCCACTCAGTCAGATGATCGACTGAGTCTCCTCGTCGCCGAGTCCAAAGAGACACCGTGGCGCCACGCTGGCGTTGCGACGCTCCCCGAGCATCGCGGCACCCGCTCATGGACGATGCGATTCTCATCGCCGACGGCGACACCCGAGGGGCCGCCCGGCTGGCCGACGCGCTTCACGAGGCGGGGTATCGCGTGGGCGTCGCCGCAGACGGCGAGCGTGCGCTGAGCGATCTGCAGAACGCCCCGCCTGCCCTCCTCATGCTGGGCATGGAGCTTCCGAGGGTGCGTGGGCCGGAGGTCCTTCGTCGCATTCGGCGGGACGACTCCATGGGCGCTCTCCCCGTCATCGCGTTCTCCCGAGGAGGCGACGAGATCGACCGGGTGCTGGCCTTCGAGCTCGGCGCGGACGACTTCGTCGCCGAGCCCGTCAGCGAGCGGGGGCTGGTGCTCCGCCTCCGGGCGGTGCTGCGCCGAGCGCGCACCCGGCGCGGGGCCCGGCGATCGAGCCTGCTCGCGTGCGGGCCCATCACCATCGACACCAAGACGCGGGTCGTGCGCGTCGAAGGCCGGCCCGTCGCGCTCACGGCCATCGAGCTGCGTCTACTGACCGATCTCGCCCGGCGGGTCGGCCAGGTCCAGCGCCGCGAGCAGCTCCTCGAACGGGTATGGCCCGATAGTTCTCCCAGCACGCGGACCGTCGATACCCATATTCGACGTTTGCGTGAACAACTCGGATCTGCCGCAGATCGCATTGAGACGGTGCGCGGAGTGGGGTACCGGATGCGCGCCGAGGGACTTCACGGGGGCAGCGCAGGGACGCGCTGAGCGAGACGCGAGCCACTTCACCTTCTGGCCTCGGGTGGCACCCGGGCCGACGCACCCCCGATGGAACCCCTTCCCACTGAAGAATTTCAGGCGGAGCCCACGCCCGCCGGGAAGCCGTCTCCGATGTTCGAGTTCTTCCAGCCGCAGTTCGACCGGCGCGCCGCAGGCATGTTCCTGCTGGCGCTCGGCTTGAGCTCGGCCGCGATGGCGGGGCTCCTCTACGGCATCCAGGTGGCGGCGGGCCCGGGCGACGAGGCCGAGGAAGAGGTCCTCGAGGAAGAGGTCCTCGTGGAGTTCGCGCCGCCGCCCGACGCGGAGGACGAGCCCGAGCCCATCGAGGAAGAGCCCGTGGAGCCCGTGGCCGCGGCCGAGGTGTTCCGTCCGGCCGCCGCCCGCCCGACCATCGCTCCGCCGCCCGACGAGATCCCGGACGAGCGCCCGGAGGAGTCCGACGGCGAGCTCGCCGAGGCGGAGGCTTCCGGGCCAACGGGCGGCGACATCCGCGGCGTGCCGGGTGGCATGGGCGGCGGTCGCGCCACCCGCATGGTGCCGCCGCCGCCGCCGCCTCCTCCGCCCACGACGATGCGCGACGGCCGGAGCATGCGCAGCATCCGCACGGCCCAGATTCGCACCGGTCGGCCTCGCTTCCGCTGCGCCGCACCTCCCCAGGCCCGGAGCCAGGGCATCTTCGGCACCGTCATCGTGCAGGTCGTGGTGAACGCCCAGGGGCAGCTCACCCGCTACGACATCCAGCGCGGCAACCCCGTCCTGCAGGACGCGACGCGCCAGTGCCTTCGCACCAACTGGCAGCGCTGGGCACCCGCCACTCTCGACGGCCGCCCGCTGGAGCACACCTGGCGCGCTCCCTTCACCTACCGCGCCACCAACATCTGACGTCGTTTCGTACGGACCCTTCTCGACTGGACAGAGACCATGCACTTGGACCCCGTTCACATTTGGGCCGCGATGCCCACCGCCGTCGCCGCCGTCGTCGTCGTGCTCCTGATGCAGGCGCTGCTCAGCCTCGCGGCGGTCATCGACCGGATGCTGATGCTCTTCCTCAGCACGCAGAAGAACAAAGCCTTCGCGGCCGAGGTGACACCCAAGCTCGAGAGCGGCGACTTCGAGGGCGCGCTCGGCCTCGCCAGCAAGGCCAGCGGGAGCCACCTCGCGTCGACCATCTATCTGGGCATCCGGACCTTCCTCGACCGCCGGGCCGAAGGAAAGGCCGTGCCCGCCGCGCTTCAGCTCTCGGCGCGCGCCCTCGGTCGCCAACGCGAGCAGACGAGCGCCGCGCTCAACAAGGGCATGAACATCCTCGCCTCGACGGGCTCGACGGCGCCCTTCGTCGGTCTCCTCGGCACGGTGCTCGGCATCCTCTTCGCGTTCCAGCAGATCGCCCAGACCGGCTCCGGCGGCATCGCGACCATCGGTGCGGCCATCGGTGAGGCCCTCGTCGTGACGGGCCTCGGCCTCGTGGTCGCGATCCCGACGGTGCTCGTCTTCAACTACCTCTCGAACCGCATCGCGCTCTACGAGGCGGGCCTCGAGAACGCCGGCATGGAGCTCATCGACCGGCTCGAGACCAAGCTCGGCCACGGCTGAGCCGGAGCACGACGCATGGGGATGAGCTCAGGCGGCGGCAGCGGCAAGAAGCCCGCGCCCGTCATGAACGTCACGCCGCTCGTGGACATCGTCCTCGTGCTGCTGATCATCTTCATGGTCGTCCTTCCGAACCAGGAGAAGGGCGCCGCCGTGGACGTGCCGACGCTCGACATGGGCGAGGACGACCCGGAGGACGGCGAGCCCTTCACGCTCAGCATCGACCGTGACGGGCGCATGTTCTTCGAGGCGAGCGAGCTCGTCCCGGACCGGCTCGCCGAGCAGCTCGACGCGGCGCACGCGACCGAGATCGACCGGAAGATCATGCTTCGCGTCGACCGGAACACGGACTACGGCACCGTACGCACGCTCTTCAAGATCGCGCAGACCGTCGGCTTCCCGGGCGTGATGCTCCGGGTCAACGGCAACCCCGAGAGCAACGAGATCCCCGGGGGCACCGGGGTCGCGCAGAACCCCTAGGCGGTCGGCATGGGCATGGATCTCGGCGGTGGCGGAGGGAAGAAGGGTCGCCACACCCCGGAAATGAACGTCACGCCGCTCGTCGACGTGGTGCTCGTGCTGCTGATCATCTTCATGGTGATCACGCCGGCGCTCTCGAAGATGTTCTGGATCAACATCCCGGACGATCCCGACGAGGACGTGCCGCCGAGCCAGGCGGACCCGGAGACGCCGCTGGTGGTGAGCGTCAACCCGCGCGGGGAGATCCGCATCAACCGGGACGTGGTGCCGGACGCGCAGTTTCCGGAACGCCTCACGCGCGTGCTCGCGGCGCGGGGGGACCGGAAGATCTTCTTCGATGCGGCGAACGGCGTGGCCTTCGAGCGCGCGGCCGAAGCGATGGACCTCGCCAAGCAGGGCGGCGCCGCGACCATCGCGGTGATGACCGAGCCCCTTCCCAACTGAGGCGGACCGATGTCGAGTCTGGGTTTTGACCGGCCGTCACGGTCCCGGAGCGGGACCGGTGAGCGCGCGACACCGGGCCGCGGGAGGCTCGCGGCCGTGACGTGTCGTGTCTCGGCGATCTTCTTCGCGCTCGCGCTTGCCCTTCCGGCCAGCGCGCAGCCCGTCGAGGGGCCGATCGAAGGGCCCATCGAGGGCCCGGTCGAAGGGCCCGCCGAGGGCGGCATCGAGGGCAGCGGCGGCGAGAGCGAGGAGCTGGACCCCGGCGATGTGCTCGAGCAGGGCGATACGGGTGCGACGGGCAAGGTCGTCGACGTCGATGCCGACGGCGCCCCCCTCGACGGCGTCGAGGTCACCATCCTTCGAAACGGGACGCCCATCCGTCGCATCCGGACCCTCGAGGACGGTCGCTACCAGGTGCGCCTCCCGCCGGGCACCTACACCTTCAAGTTCCTCCTCGAGTTCTACGCGCCCCTCGAGGTCGACGGCATCCAGGTACGCCCCGGCCGCATCGAGTACGAGGACGACATCCCGATGAGCCTCGACACGAGCTCTCTCGGCGAGGCGGCGGTGACGAACTACCGCATCGATACGAACACCGAGGCCGCGCAGACGCGCATTCGAGAGAATGCGGCCGTCTCCGAGGACCGGGTCAGCCAGGAGCAGATTTCCCGGACGGGCGACGGCTCCGCGGGCTCGGCGGCCCGCCGCGTGGTCGCGACGCAAATCGTCGGAGGCAAGTACCTCTTCGTGCGCGGTCTCGGCGGTCGCAACACGTCGGTGACGCTGAACGGGGCTCCGATTCCCCAGCTGGACATCAACTCCCCGGGCGTAGAGCTCGATCTGCTGCCGAGCTTCATGCTCAGCAGCATCTCTGTCGTGAAGACCTACTCGCCGAACCTGCCCGGCTCGTTCGGTGGCGGCGCGGCAGTGCTTCGCACCCGTGAGTTTCCCGAGGAGTTCACTTACGAGCTCTCCGTGGGCACGTCGCTCAACAGCGAAACGACGTTCCGCGATGGCTTTCCGGCGAGCGGCAGCCCCACGGACATCTTCGGCTTTGACCGCTCGACGCGCCGGAGGCTGCCGTCGGAGCTTCGTGACGTCGAGCTGAGGACGACTACGGAGGGCTTCGAGGCGCTCCAGGAGTCCTTCAGCGACGACTTCGAGGTCAACCAACAGCGCACGGCGTGGGCCCCGATAACCTCGCTCAGCTTCAGCATCGGCGATTCGTTGAAGCTCCGTGGCGGCCGCACCTTCGGCTACTACGTTGCGGCGGGTTGGGACCTCGATAGACAACGTCGCGAGGGGGCGGTGGGCGCCTATGCCATCGACACACGGGAAGGCGAAGCGCCTCTGCAAGCGCAGCAGGATTTCCGCCGCCTCAGCTTCGAGCAAGAGGCACGAACCGCCGCCATCGCTACAGCCTCGTTGGGCTTCGACGAGAACAACAGCCTCACGCTGACTTCGCTCGTCAACCAGATCGGCGAAAGCTACTTCGGTTTCGATATCGGCTTCACGAACCGGACAGGCGACCCGCGTGATCTTCGCGGACGGTACCAATGGACCGAGCGAAAGTTCTGGTTCAACCAGCTCGAAGGCCAGCACTTCCTGGGCGACGCCGAGGTCAACTACCAGATCTTCTTCTCCCTCGCCGAGCGTGATCAGCCGAACACCTTCGACTTCTTCTACGAGACCCGGCTCGATGGGAGTGGAGCCTTCCCGCCGGGTCCTTGGCCGGAGGGCAGCGATTTCTTCTGGCCTGGCCAGACCGCCACAGCTGGCCGCCGTCTTTTCCTTCGGCTCTCCGGGACGGACGTCGGAGGTTCCACCAGCCTGAAGTACGATTACAACCAGGCTGGAGAGTACATCTTCGAAGTCGGGAGCGCGATGAGTATATCTCGCCGCCGTTTCGATTTTCGGAACTTTCGCTATTCGTCCGTCGGTGAAGCGCCGCTCGCGAGAACGCCGCCTGAGGTTCTCTTTCTCAACGAGAACCGTGCAGATAACTGGGAGCTAACGGAACGTACCGGGCGTGAGGCGAGCTTTGATTCGCGGGACGACCTCTTCGCCATCTACGGGCAGACATCGCTCCAGTTGCATCCGCGGATCCGGTTCTTCGGCGGGGTCCGGATCGAGGCTTTTCGTCAGTTTCTCCTTCCCGGTACGGGTGATATTCCGTTCCCAGCCCGACAGACGAGCATCGTTGAACGCTACGACCTGAGCTACCTACCCGCGGGTGCGGTGACCATCAAGGTATACGACGACTCCGAGGATGACGGTGACCAGCTCGGTAGGATGAACCTCCGAATGGGCTACAGTCAGACGGTGGCCCGGCCACGTGGCCCGGAGCTTTCGCGTACGCTCCGGCCGGACTTCATCAACAATCAGTTGATCGCGGGAGAACCCAACATCCGCATCGCCACCATCCAGAACCTCGACATCCGGTGGGAGTGGTTCCTCGGTGGTACCGACGTCATTGCGGCCTCCGTGTTCGCGAAGATCTTCGATGCGCCGATCGAGTTCGTGATTCGGGACCAGAACCAGACGGTCTCGTTCCAGAATGTCGAGTCGGCGCGGAACGTCGGTTTCGAGCTCGAGGCGAAGATGGGCCTCGGGCGGCTGACCGAGGTCCTGGAGGGCTTTCAGGCCGGGGCTAACTTCACGTACGTGAACAGCCGTGCCGTATTGCCGGATGACCTGGCGCTCATCGCGACGAATGCTGAGCGCCCGCTCCAATATCAGGCACCCTTTCTGGTGAACGCCTCGCTCGGCTACGACCCCGACGGCAGCGACTTCGGTGTCTATCTCTTCTATCTCGTTTCAGGCGCCTTCATCACGCAGGTCGGCAACAATCCCATCCCCGACACACGACGGCTTCCGTTCCACAACCTCGACCTGCTGGTGGCGTGGGACATCGCCGAGGAGTGGGGCCTGAAGTTTCGCGTGAGGAACCTCCTCAACGACCGGTACGAGGAGGTCTTCGAATTCCGGGGGGCGCGCGCGTGTTTCCGCTGCAACGACCCGGGTGTCGACGTCTCACTGTCGATTACGTACCGGAACCGTTGAGCGAGTTCGGCGTCACGGAGTCGTCACCCGCCTGGCGTTGGCGCGGCTCATCCGCTCGGTAAGGACGGCGCGCAACCAGGCCTGTCGAGATTGCCGGATGCTCCGGTCGACGGATCGAAAGGGACTTAAGATGACTCGCAAGAACTGGCTCATCGTTGGCCTCATGGCTGGCCTGCTGGGCGTCGTTGGCTGCGGTGACGACGACGGCACCACGAGCACTCCGGACCCGGACATGGGCCCCATGGACGGCGGCGGCGACGACATGCCGACCGACATGCCCACTGCCCCCTTCGCAGAGTGCGAAGGTCGCAGCGCGGGCATGGTGATGGTCTCCGAGGACATCACCGCGGACACCGTCTGGTGCGCCATCGAGACCTACCGCCTCACGAACGCGATCTTCGTGCGCGGAGGCACCCTCTTCATCCAGCCGGGTACGACCGTGCTCGGTGGCGCCGGCGGCGCGGAGGGCGAAAACGCCATCATCGTGACCGTGGCTGGTCGCATGGAGGCCGTGGGTACGGTTTCGGCGCCCATCACGTTCACGAGCGCCAACGAGGGCGCCGCCCGTCGCCCCGGTGACTGGGGCGGCGTCGTCCTCCTCGGCGACGCCACGCTCAACGAGCAAGCCGGTGTTGCGAACATCGAGGGCCTTCCGCCCGGCGCGGAGGGCGCCCAGTACGGCGGCTCCAACGACGCGGCGGACTGCGGCTCCTTGCGCTACGTCCGCATTCAGTACGCCGGCTTCGAGTTCGGCGGCGCCAACGAGCTCAACGGCCTCACCCTCGGCGGCTGCGGCACGGGCACGGACCTCGACTTCATCCAGAGCCACGGCGGGCTCGACGACGGCATCGAGTTCTTCGGTGGCACCGCCAACGGCACGCACTTCGTCGTGAGCTCGACCGAGGACGACGGCCTCGACACGGACCAGGGCTACCTCGGCACGGTGCAGTTCATCATCGTCCAGGGCGGCGGCGGCTCCGACCACGGCTTCGAGATGGACAACTCGGAGGACGCGCCCTTCACCAACACCAGCCCGATCTCGCGGCCCAAGGTGTGGAACGGCACGCTCTTCGGTGAGGGTGTCGACGGTCAGGGTGAGGGCATCGAGCTTGCCGAGAACACGCACGCGGAGCTCCGCAACATCCTCATCGCCAACTACCCGTTCAACGAGTGCATCGACCTCGACGACGAGCAGCAGGTGGATGCCTGCGAGGCGGGTGACTGCGTGCTCGAGGGCGTCCTCACGACCAACTGTGAGACCGACATCCTGGTGGACCCGACCAGCACCTTCGACTTCGCCACGGGCAACCGCTTTGGCGAGACCGGCATGTTCCTCACCGATCCTGCCAACCAGGACTTCACGCCCGCCGGTGGCGCGGACCTGACGACGGACGCCGTCACCCCGACGAACCTGCCGAACGACGAGGACTTCGACGCTACGGCGACCTACATCGGCGCCATCGAGCCCGGCGGCACCGACTGGACGCAGGGCTGGACCGACTACCCGGCGCTTGGCGGCTGACCCCGGCCCCCCGGGTCTCAGCGACCCATCGGGAAGACCCGCGCAGCTTCGGCCGCGCGGGTCTTCTCTTTTGGGGCGCAGCCGTCCTGCGCTGCTGGGGATAGGCCCCGCGCCGCCCACCCACACGGTGTAGGGTGCTCGGATGGCGCGGCGGACGAACAAGCGGGCGGCTCTCGTGACCGCGGCGCGCGAGGCCTTCCACGAGCTGGGGCTGAAGCGGAGCACGCTCGCCGTCATCGCCAAGCGCGCCGGGGTGCCGCTCGGCAACGTCTACTACTACTTCAAGACCAAGGACGACCTGCTCGCCGCCGTGCTCCAGCAGCTGCGCGACGAGTCCGACGCGCGCCTCGCGGCCTGCGCCGAGGCCGACACGCCCCTGGCCCAGCTCCGCGCCTACCTGGCCTGGCGGAGCGAGCGCCTCGAGACCCAGGCGCGGCACGGCAGCC
>CALCTH010000055.1 GCA_937893795.1 uncultured Myxococcales bacterium
CGGGACCGTCGGGCGCCGCGCGCGGCGGCGGCGTCGGCGCTGCCGGGCCGCCGCAGCCGCAGGCGAGCGCCAGGAGCAGCGCGGCTCTCAGCAGCGGGTCCAATCGAACTTCGGCCGGTCCGGCTGGCCGTATTTGGTGAGCGCGCCGTCGGGCCCGACGGCGTTCGGGCGCTGGAAGATCCAGTTCTGCCACGCGCTCAGCCGCGCGAAGATCTTCGACGCCACGGTCTCGGGCCCGGGGAAGCGAAGCGAGGCCTCCATGCCGGTGAGCGCGTCCGGCGAGAGGCTCGCGCGCTCCTCGAGGGCGATGCGTACGTCGTCGTCCCAGTCGATGTCGTCGGCGATGACGGTGACGAGGCCGAGCGCGTCCGCCGCGCGCGCGGGCAGCGGCGCCGACGTCTCCCGCGCCCGCGCCAGCCCCGAGGGATCGCCGAAGAAGAGCGTCTCGAGGCGGCTGAGGCCCGTCACCGTGGGGTGCGGACCATCGTTGGCCGGGCCGAGCTGGAGGGCCACGGCCTCGTCGTCGTCCTCGAGCATGTAGGAGCGGTCCGCCGCCAGGAGCAGCTCGAGGAGCACACCGGCGAAGCAGCTCCCCTCGTCCACGAGCGCGAAGAAGCTCCGGCTCGTCAGGTCGAGGCGGCGCAGCACCCGCGCCTGCAGCAGCAGCGTCTCCCGCGCGAGCCAGTGCTCCTGCTGCGCGGCCAGCGCCGCGTCGTGCGCGAGCACGGCGGCGGCATCGCCCCGGGTCTTCAGCACGACGAGGCCCACGTCCATGTGGTTGAGGCGAAGGCGCAAGAGCGCGGCGTCCAGCTCGAGGAAGGCGCGGAGCGACCAGGCGTCGGCGCCGGCCTTCTGCCGCGCGGTGGCGCGCGCCGGGGCCTCGCCCGTCGGCGCGTGCACCGTCAGCTCGGCGCGCCGGGCGTCCGCGTCCACGTGGAGCTCCACGTGCCGGTAGCGGAGCCGGTCACCCTCCCGGGTGGGCTGGAGCGCCGGCAGCGCGATGCCGGGGCCCGGAGCGGCGGCCTTCCCCGCGGCACCCTCCTCGGCGAGGCGAGCGGAGTGCGCCTCGACGTCGGCGTCGAAGCGGCTCCGCGGCGCGAGGTGATCGACGAGCTTCCAGTCGCGGGCGCGCTCGCCGCGCATGCCTTCGGAGGTCGTGCAGAAGACGTCGGCCCGGTCCCGCCGCACCTTCCGCTTGTCCACGAGGCGCGTGAGGCCGCCGGTGCCGGGAAGCACCGCCAGGAGCGGGACCTCCGGGAGGCTCACGGCGCTGCTGCCGTCGTCGACGAGAAGGATCTCGTCGCAGGCCAGCGCGAGCTCGTAGCCCCCGCCGGCGCACACGCCCTTGCACGCCGCGAGGCTCCGAAGCCCGCTCCGCGCCGACGCCTCCTCGAGCTCGAGGCGCGTCTCGTTGGTGAACTTGCAGAAGTTGACCTTGAAGGCATGACCGGAGCCCGAGAGCATCGGGATGTTCGCGCCGGCGCAGAAGACCTTGTCGAGGCCGCTCGAGAAGACGACGCAGCCGACCTCCGGGTGCTCGAAGCGCAGCCGCCGGAGCGCGTCCGCGAGCTCGATGTCCACGCCGAGGTCGTAGCTGTTGAGCTTCAGCTCGTAGCCCTCGCGGAGTCCGCCCTTGGGGTCGACGGCCATCGTGAGCGTGGCGACGGAGCCGTCCAGCTGCAGCTGCCAGTGCCGGTAGCGATCCGGGTGCGTCTCGAAGGCGATCTCCATGGCCCGACGATACGCCAGGCGGCCGCGAGAAGGGTGTGGTCGAACACATGGGTAGCGTCCTCGGACGGCGACGGTCGCGCCCCGGCCCTCGGAACGTGCCGGAGCGAACCCCACCCGCAGGCCGCGCGTTCGCAAAAACGCTGTTACACCGATTATCGTTCGGCCCGTGTGGCCTCGCACGTGATTCGCGTCACGCGAAGCGCCCTTCGACTTGATGAACGTGAGGCGCCACACGGCCCAGCGGGGCCATGGAACCTACCGTCCGAGGACAAGGAAATTTGATGTCGTTGAGCGATTCCATCCCGAATAACGTCGATCTCGGTTCGGACCGAAAGCTCCTCCGCGCACTCGAAAAGTGGCAGCCGAACTTCCTCTCCTGGTGGCGCGACATGGGCCCGGAGGGGTTCCAGGAGGACCAGATCTGGCTCCGCACGGCGATCAGCGTCCATGCCGACGGGTGGGCCCACTACGACTACGTGCGCATGCCCGAGTACCGCTGGGGCATCTTCCTCGAGCCCCAGCAGGGCGACCGGCGCATCGGCTTCGGCGACGAAGCGGACGTCAAAGCGTGGGACGAGGTCCCGGGCGAATACCGGGGCATGCTCCGGCGCATCATCGTCACGCAGGCGGACACGGAGCCAGCGAGCGTCGAGCAGCAGCGCCTCCTCGGGAAGACCGCACCGAGCCTCTACGACCTGCGAAACCTCTTCCAGGTCAACGTCGAAGAGGGCCGGCACCTCTGGGCCATGGTGCACCTGCTTCACCAGTACTTCGGCCGGGACGGTCGCGAGGAAGCCGAAGCGCTGCTCGAGCGACGGAGCGGCGACGTCGACAAGCCGCGCATCCTGACGACCTTCAACGAGCGCACCGACGAGTGGCTCTCGTTCTTCATGTTCACGATGTTCACGGACCGGGACGGCAAGTATCAGCTCTCGGCCCTGAGCGAGTCCGGCTTCGACCCGCTCGCGCGCTGCACGCGCTTCATGCTCACTGAAGAGGCCTTCCACCTGAGCGTCGGTGAGAACGGCGTGGGTCGCGTGGTGCAGCGCGCCGCGGAGGCGACCCTCGCCGATCCGAACGGTGACGCGCGGGCCCAGGGGGCCATCGACCTGACGACCATCCAAAAGTACATCAACTTCTGGTTCTCGAGCGCAGTCGAGCTCTTCGGCGGCGAGGTGAGCTCCAACGCGGCGGACTACTTCGCCACGGGCATCAAGGGCCGACACCACGAGCGCAAGAAGTACGACGACCATGCGGCGCTCCGCGACGTCTACGCCCTCCCCGTGGTCGAGGGCGGTCGCGTGACCACCCAGGAGGTCCCGCTCCGGAACGCCATGAACGAGGTGCTCCGCGACGAATACGTCCGCGATTGCGAGCGCGCGTGCCGGCGCTGGAACCAGGTCATCCGGAAGTCCGGCCTCACCGGCGTGGCGCTCACGCTCCCCTCGCGGCGCTTCAACCGGAGCATCGGCGCCTACGCCGACCACTGCTTCGACCCGGCCGGCGAGATCGTGAGCGACGCGGTCTTCACCGCGCGCAAGGACGACTGGCTGCCGACGCCCGAAGACCGCGCGTACGTCCAGTCACTGATGGTGCCCCACTACGCGCCGGGCGAGTTCGCGCCCTGGATCGCGCCCCCGCGCAAGGGCGTGAAGGGCCGCCCCATCGACTTCGAGTACGCCAAGCTCGCCGCACGTTAGAGTACCGTCGGGGCTCGCGCGTCCGCGAAGTCCTTGTCTACGACGCCGAGAAGCGTCAAACCTGGCGCACGCCGGCGCTCGCCGGCGACCTTGCCGTGAGCCGCGTCATCGGAATCGACTTGGGAACCACGAACTGCTGCGTCGCAGCGGTCGTGGACGGTCAGCCCCGCGTCTTCCGCAACCGTCAGGGCTATACGACCACGCCCTCCGTGGTCGCGATCACGGAGGAGGGCGAGCGCATCGTGGGGCAGCTCGCGAGCCGCCAGTCCATCACCAACCCCGAGGCGACGGTCCACGCCGCAAAGCGCCTCATCGGCCGCCCCTTCAGCGACTCGAGGGTGCAGCGGGCCCGCGAGACGATGCCCTACGAGATCGTGGAGGGCCCCGGCGGAGACGCCCGGGTCAGCCTCCGCGGTCGCGTCTACGCCATCCCGGAGATCAGCGCGATGCTGCTCCAGGAGATGCGCGTCGTGGCCGAAGAGGCCCTCGAGGAGCGCGTCGAGCGGGCGGGCATCACCGTACCGGCCTACTTCAACGACGCCCAGCGCCAGGCCGTCCGCCAGGCGGGCAAGGTCTGCGGCCTCGACGTCCCCCGGATCATCAACGAGCCCACGGCGGCGGCGCTCGCCTACGGCAAGCAAAAGGGACATGGCGCGCACGGATCGCGCCTCGTGGTCTACGATCTCGGCGGCGGCACCTTCGACGTGACCGTGCTCCAGGTCACGGGCGACGGGGTCTACGAGGTCATCGCCACCACCGGCGACAGCTACCTCGGCGGGGAGGACTTCGACGAGCGCATCGTCGACTGGCTCGTGCAGGGCTTCCGCGAGGACCACGACGTGGACCTTCGGGACTCGCCCATCTCCTACCAGCGCCTGAAGCAGGCCGCGCAGAAGGCCAAGATGGACCTCAGCGAGGTCGTGGCGACGGAGGTGCAGCTGCCCTTCATCGTGTCCTCGGGCCCCAAGGCGCCGCTCAACCTCCACTACGGCATCGAGCGGCCGCAGCTCGAGGCGATGACCGAGGACCTCGTCGACCTCACCCTCGACATCGCGGAGCGAGCTTGCAAGATGGCCGGTATCGCGACGCACGACGTCGACGACGTGCTGCTGGTCGGCGGCATGACGCGCATGCCGCTCGTGCAGCGGAAGGTAGGCGTGCTCTTCGGGCGACCGCCGAGCCGCGGCGTTCACCCGGACGAAGCCGTGGCCATCGGCGCCGCCATCCAGGGCGACGCCCTGTCGCGGGAGGCCAGCGGGATCCTGCTTCGCGACGTGACGGCGCACAGCCTGGGCCTCGCGACCCACGGCGACGTGATGGACGTGATGATCCCGGCGAACCAGCGCATCCCGACCCGGGTGCCGAGCGTCTTCACGACCAGCCGAGACCACCAGACGCGCATCCGGCTCCAGGTGCGTCAGGGCGAGAGCGACCGGGCGAGCCAGAACGCGCTCCTCAAGGACATCAGCGTGCCCGGGCTCCGCTCGGCGCCGGCCGGCGAGGTGGACCTCGAGGTGACCTTCGAGATCGATCACGACGGGATCTTCCAGGTGTCGGCGAAGGACCCGGAGACCGGCAAGGCCGTGAGCGTGGAGGTTCGCGGCCACTCGGGCCTCGACGTCTCCGAGCTCATGCAAGCCGCGCGGGAGAGCATGCTCCACCTCGAGCAGCGTCGCGGCGACGAGTCGACGGAGCGTGACCGGCAGACCGTCGAGGTGGCGCTGGCCGCCCTCGACCGGATCTTCCCCACGGCCTACCAGCGCCTCGCGAGCGACCCGGACGCGCGGCTCCTCCTCGACCAGGCGCAGCAGACCTACCGCCTCGGCCGGACCACGCTCCAGAACGGCGACGTCGACGCCCTCGAGAAGGTGGCCGCGCTCCTCGAGGAGACGCGGGCGACGCTGCAGCGCGCCATCGACAAAGGCTGAGGGCCGGCTACCCCGGCTACCGGCCTTCGTCGAGGCACTCGCGCAGGAAGGTGAGCAGCGCCGCGCCGGTGAAGGGCTTCGGAAGCTGCGGCGCGTCGCTCGTGGCGCCATCGCGCGCGCCGCCCAGGTAGAGCAGCCGCGGCGCCGCGTGTCCGAGGGCCGCGTTGCGTGCCGCGGCGGATGCGGTCACCGACGCGGCGTCGATCACGCCGCTGAGCGAGCGCTCGGAGAGCACCGCGTCGAGGGGGGCCTCCGCGTCTGCGAGGCGAGCGACGGCTGCCGCGCCGTCCTCGGCGTCGATGACCTCGTAACCCTGCGCCCGAAGCGTGCGTCGTACGGCACCACGGAGCGCCGCGTCCGCGACCAGGACGAGCACGGTCTCCGTCGGCTCGGTCACCGAGGTCATGCTCGGCTCGTCCTCCTTCGGATGCGCCGGCGCCGGCGTCGTGCTTCGCGGGAGGAAGACGCGGAAGGTCGTGCCGTGACCGGGCTCGGAGAAGACGGTGACCTCACCCCCGGCCTGCTTCACGAGACCGTAGACGGTCGCGCGGCCGAGGCCCGTGCCCTCCGAGGGCACCTTGGTGGTGAAGAAGGGCTCGAAGACACGCGCCATCGTCGCCTCGTCCATGCCCTCGCCCTCGTCGTGGACGGAGAGGCGCACGTAGCGACCGGGCTCGGTGCCGGGGTGGCGCGCCGCGAAGACCGAGTCGAGGCGGACGTTCCGCGTCTCGATGGTGAGGCCGCCGCCCCCAGGACCGAGAGCGTCCCGGGCGTTGAGCGCCAGGTTCGTGATGACCTGGTCGAGCTGCGTGGCGCCGAAGCGCACGGCCGAGGTCTCGCCGAGCTCGAGCCGGAGATCGACGGAGCCCCCGAGGGCCCGGCGAAGGAGCGGCGCGAGGTTCTCGATGACGCGCCGCACGTCGATGACCTCGTCCTCCCGCGTGCCTCGACGGGCGAAGGTGAGGAGCGAGCGCGGGAGCTTCGCGCCTCGCTCGACGGCGTCGAGGACGACGTCGAGCTCGGCGACGTCGGCCCGGTCCTTGGCGAGGCTTCGAAGCGCGAGCTCCGTGTGCATGCCGATGACCGTCAGCAGGTTGTTGACGTCGTGAACCACGCCCCCGGCGAGCTGGCCCATGGCCGAGAGGCGCTCGCTTCGCTGGAGAGCGACCTCGAGGCGCTGACGCTCGCTGAGATCCCGGTCCACCGACGCGACGCCCACGGTCCGGCCCTCGGCATCGAAGACCGGCGCGAGGAGCAGCTCGACGTCGGCGAGGCTCCCGTCCTTGCGCCGGCGCCGGCCCTTGAGCCGGAGGCGCTGGCCCCCGAGGGCCCGGCGGAGCTCGTCTCCAACCTCGCCGGGCGGTCGCGGGTCGAGGGAGGCGACGGGCCGGCCGAGCACCTCCTCCGGCGTCCAGCCGTAGAGTCGTTCGGCACCCTCGTTCCACAGGCGGATCAATCCCTCGGTGTCGAGGCCGACCACCGCGTCGAGCGAGCTCTCCACGAGCGCCTGGAGAAAGCCGCCGCCGGGGACCTCGCGCACGACGACGCACGCGCCGACGACCTCGCCATCCCGGCGGAGCGGCTCCGCCGCGATGCGCACGAAGACGCGGCGCCCGTCCGCGTGCAGGCGCTCGGTCGTGAAGGCGGACGCTTCCCCCTCGAGCAGCCGCGACGCGACGGCGAGGTGCTCTTCCATCTTGTCCTTCGGGACGAGGTCCGGCAGCTGAAGCGCGAGGAGCGTCGACTCGTCGTACCCGGTCAGCCGGCATGCGGCGGCATTGACGCGCAGGATCCTCCCCGCGCGATCGCTGACGAAGAAGGCATCTCCCGACGCATCGAGCACGCGCGCGAGCAGCTCACTGGCGTCGTCCTCCAACGCGTTCCCCCTCGCCATGGGCTGCACCCTAACGGATGTTCTGGTGGTTTCACCGTGCCTGCGCGCATGCCGTGAGCCTCAGCGCCGACGGCGCGGCGCCGGCGGGGAGGCCGTCGCGCCGTCCTCGGGCCATGCGTGTTTGGGATAACGGCGTCCGAGCTCCCTCCGAAGGGACGGGTAGTGGCGCGCCCAGAACCCGCGCAGATCCGTGGTCACCTGCACGGCGCGGCGGTTGGGCGCCAGGAGATGGAGCACCAGGGGCACGCGGCCGTCCGCCACCCGGGGCCCCTCGGCGAGACCGAAGAAGTCCTGAAGCCGGCTCGCGATCCAGGGATCACGATCCACCTCGTAGGTGACCGGTACGGCGCGGCGGCCGGGCAGGGCCACCGTGGCCGGCGCGAGGCGCTGGAGCACCGCCCGCGCGTCGCCCGGGAGCGCGGAGCGAAGCGCCGCCACCAGGTCCACGCCCTCCAGGTCCTTGAGGTTGCGACGGCCCCAGGCCAGCGCCACGAGCGCGCTCCGAATCGCCGCGTCGTCGAGGGCGGTCAGCCCCTCGCCGCCCTGCGCCGACGCGAAGGCGACGCGACGTCGGTACGCCTCGAGCGCGTCGACGTCGACGAAGCGGGGCAGCCCGGCAGCGAGCGCCGCGTCGGCGAGAGCCTCCGCCGCCTCCGCGTCGCCCAGGGCCCCCGCCTCCTCGTCCTCGAGGACGAGCGCGCCGAAGCGGAGCTGCGCCCGGGCCGTGAGGCGCCCGGTCTCGGCGTCGAGGTGCACGTGACGCGACTCGACGAGCGCCTCCGGGACCACTTCGGCGAGATGCTCGGCCTCGATGGCGTGGGCGTAGCGCACGCGGACGCCGCCGCGGCGCCGTCCCTCGGCGCGGCTCTCGAGGGCTCGGACGCAGACGACGAGCGGGGCCTCGCGCACCGCGCTCTCCTCGGCGAGCTCGGCCTCGCCCCCCTCGGCGAGCTTGAGACGGCGGCTGCGTACGCTCCGGCGCTGCGCGACGCGGTCCGGGAAACCCGCGAGGAGCGCGAGCCCGAGCGCGTCCTCCTCGTCCACGAGCGACGCTCCCGGCTCGCTGGGGGCCCGGGCCGCGCGCGCCAGCTGTCGCGCGGCCTGGCGATGCGTCGCCACCGCGGCCGGATCGAGGCCGCGGGCGCGGAGCTCGCTCGCCCGG
>CALCTH010000056.1 GCA_937893795.1 uncultured Myxococcales bacterium
GCGAGGACGCCCCTCCCCCGACGGGAGCGGAGGAGACGCCCGAAGAGCGACGCGCCCGCATCGTCGCGGCGCGCCGCCGCGCACGGGCCACGTCACGCCCCGCGGAGATGGAGGCCGAGCCCGCGCAGGCCGCTCCGTCCACGACGGGATTTCTGACCCTGGACACGGCGCCCTGGTCCCACGTGGCGCTCAACGGCCGGCGCCTCGGCACCACGCCGCTGCTCCGCGTCGAGCTGCCCACGGGACGGCATACGCTGACCCTGCCGAATCCCGAGCAGGGCATCACGACCCGCTACACGGTGACCATCGAGGAAGGCCGGACCTTCGCCCGGCGCCTCGGCATCGAGTGACCGACGACCCATGCGCATGCTGTCTCGAGCTGGCCTCGCCCTCGCCTTCGCGCTGTTCGCCGCCTCCAGCGCCGCGGCCCAGCGCTGCGACCTCGACCCTGCCGACGCCGCCTACCAGCAGGTGGATTTCGAGGGCGCCCGAGAGGCGGCGCAGGCCGCGCTCACGACGGGCATGTGCTCGCGCGACGAGGTGATGCGTGCCTACGAGCTCCTGGGCATCAGCCACGCCGCCCTCGGCGACGAGCGCGCCTCCTACGACGCCTTCGTGCGGCTCCTGGCCCTCGAGCCCGAGTCGGCGGTGGACGTATCCCCGACGCTCCGCGGGCCCTTCATGGAGGCCCGCGCCGCGCTTCGGGGAAGGCGGCTCGACGCCGAGGTGCGCCTCAACCTGGTACGCGGCGCGATCGTCATCGCCATCGACGACCCCTTCGACATGGTCAGCCGCGTGAACGGCGAGGCCCGGGCGGGCGAGACCGGCGAGCCGCAGCTCGTGGCCGCCGGCGCCGCCCCGGAGCTCGTCGTGGACGTCCCTGGCCTCGGAGACACGGGCTACGGCTACTACTTCCTCCGCCTCGAAGACGACGCGGGCAACACGCTCTTCGAGCGCGGTACCGCCATCGCGCCGCTGCAGAGCGGCGAGCGGCGCGTCGCGACCGCCGCGAGCCCGTCCGAGGCCAGCCGCGGCGGCGTGCGCCTGACCCGCGTGCTCGGCGGCGTGAGCGTCGGCCTCGGGGCGGCGGCCATCGCGGGCGGCGCCGTATTCCACGTCGGTCGAAACGCCGACGCGGACGACTACAACGGCGACGACTGCCTGACCCCCCTCGGGCCCGGCGCCCAGCCTCCCCGGGGCAGCCTCTGCGGTCCCGGCGGCGCCTTCTCGCGGGGCGGCGGGCCGGCCGGTCCCGTCGGCCACGGCGCCGGCCGCTTCTGCGCCTCCCGGCGCGAACCCGGCTCAGCGCCCGGGCGCGCCGCGGCGGAGGCCACGGAGCGGCGTCCACGACGTTCCCGTCGCGCTCTCGATGACCAGCAGGTCATCCCGCTGGCGTCCCGCGACGACCACGCGGCCGGGAGCCGCGGCGACCCGGGCCGGCCCACAGAAGCCGCCGGCCACGGAGAAGCAAGCCGCCGGCCGCTGCCAGGGCTCGAGCGCGTCGCGCCAGCGTGCGATGGCGATGGCGCCGCGCGTGGTGGTCCACGTGGCGAGGAGCACCGTGGCCTGCGCCGTCGTCCCGCCGGAATCTGCGCGAAGCAGCGCGCCGGCGACCTCTCGGCGCCCGAGCGCGACGGCGTCGCATCCACCCGGCCGGCATCGATGCACCACGGTCTCCCCGGCCACGCGGCGCTGTAGGAGAAGCGCGTCGCCGTCGCAGTCGAGGAGGGTCACCCCGCCCGCGGGCGGCAGGGCGACCCGCGCGTCGCCGAGGAGGCCGTGGCGCTCCTCGGGACCGCTCACGACCCGCCATCCACCGCAGGTCGCCAGCGTATCGAAGCGGCCGGCGAGCACGAGGCGCGCGTCGCGGCCCGCGCGGAGGCCCTCGGGCGTGAGCCACGTGGGCTCCCCGTGGACGTAGGCGGCCTGACGGCCCGCGCCGAGGGGCTGCGTCTCCTGGGGGGCCACGGGACCTTCGGCCTCGTCGGCGGCCGCCCGACGCGGGAAGCTCCGGAGCTCGAGCGCTCCCCCCGCCTGGCGCGCGATGGCCCGCACCGTCTCCTCGTCGACGTGCACCGCGCGCAGCGTGTCCGGATGCGCGGCGAACCAGCGCGGCTCCGGCGTGACCACGTCGGAGGCTCGCAGCGGCGCGAGGCCGAAGGAGCGCCCCACGCAGCGCGAGGGGCCACAGCTCGTCTCGGGCGTTCGGAAGAGCAGCGTCGGGGGAAAGCCCAGGCTGGTGGCGAGGGTCCGCGGTCGCCGCAGGCGCCGCGCGTCGACGCCCCCATCGCCCACGCGGACCCAGCTCACGCCTCGGGAGTCGAAGGCCGTGAGCTCGAGCGCCGCCGCCTCGACGTGGAGGGTCACCCGCGAGCCCGCGCGATCCCGCACGGGCACGCGCTCCGGGGACACGGTGTCCGGCGCCGTGAGCACGACGGCCGGGGCCTCGAGCTCCTCGCTCGCGTCCGCTTCCTGCGCCCAGAGGGTGAGCGCGGCGATGAGGCGCTGGAGCGCGAGCCACGGACGCTCGGGGATGGGCTCGGGGAGCGCCTCGCCCGGGGTCCCGCCCGACGCCGCCTCGATCTCGTCGCGCACCTTCGCCACGGCGCGCCGGACCTGTCGCTCTGCGTGCCGGGTGGAGGGCAGCATCCAGAAGAGCGGGTCCGGCGCGACGGCGTCGAGCTCCGGCAGGCAGCCACGAAGGGCCGCGCGCCGTACCGCGTCCGCGTAGCCACGACGGGCGCCCTCGGGGAGGCCCAGCCCCGGCTCCGGTACCGGCTCGCCGCCAACCATACACGCGGCGAAGCGCGCGTAGCGGTGCCGCGCGTCCAGGCTGCGCTCGCGGGCGCGGAGGTAGGGCAGCACCACGACCACGAGCAGCACGAGCAGATGCCCGACGACGGCGAGCGCCAGAAGGCGCTTCCGCCGGTTGGCCGCGCGCCGAAGCGCACGGATCTCGGCGGCGAGCGCGGCGTCGTCGTGGCTCCCGCGGCCGTCCGGGAGATGACGGCCGTCAGGCATGCGGCGCCCCGAGCATGCGCTCGGTCATGCAGCCACGAGGGCGCCCGGTCGACCCCCACCGCGGATGCGGGGCCCGCCGTACGTAATGGTGGGACGCCGTCCGAGACCTTCTCACAGGCCCCTCCTCGCCCTCTACCGGGGCGTGGCACGCCCCCGCCCCGCTCGGTATGCTGGGAATCCGGCGCCGCTGCGCGCGTTCGCTCCCCTGGATGACGTCTTCCGCCCGTGCCGCCATGCCCCTCTCCGCCCTCACGGGGCGAGGTAGAGGCGCGGCCGCCACGGGGCGGGGGCACCAGCCCCCACGCCGTCTCCCCGCTCCGCACCGCCGCTCGCGAGACCCTCGATGAAACTCCGCCGCCTCTGGAAGCCCGCGCTCGCCTTCGGCGCCGTGGTCGCCGCCTTCACCCTGACCGTGGCCCTCGACCGGAACGGTCTCGAGGTCGACATCGACGGCTCGCGCCGCGCGCAGGCCGCGCGCAGCCAGGACCCCTATGACCTCACCCGGCTGCAGGTGCTGAACCGCACCGTGCTCGAGGTGAAGGATCACTACGTCGAGCCGGAACGCATCGATTGGCAGCGCATGTTCCTCGCGGGGCTCAACGCGATTCAGCGGGCCATCGCCCCCGTCATCATCCGCTACGACGAGGGGGAGCCGGAGCTCACCGTGCAGATCGGGGCGGACCGCCAGTCCTTCCCGGCCCGGGCCGAAAGCCCCTGGGCCCTGGCCCAGGCCTATCGGGCCGTCTTCGCCTTCCTCCAGACGCATCTCGACGACGAGGAGATCGAGCTCCGGGACGTCGAGTACACGGCGGTGAACGGCATGCTGCGCACGCTGGACCCGCACACCGTGCTGCTCACGCCAGACGTCTTCGAGGAAATGCAGATGAGCACCCGGGGGCAGTTCGGCGGCCTCGGCATCGTCATCTCCATTCGCGAAGGCAGTCTCACGATCATCCGGCCCATGCCGGGCACCCCCGCGGACCGCGCGGGGCTACAGCGCGGCGACCGCATCGTGAAGATCAACGACGAGTCGACGCTGAACATGCCGCTCTCGGAGGCCGTGGACCGGCTTCGCGGCGCGCCCGGCTCGCGCGTGGACGTGTACATCTCGCGCCGACGGCCGAGCGGAGAGTGGTCCTCGCCGCGCAAGGTGCAGCTCGAGCGAGCCGTCATCCGCATCGAGTCGGTGGAGCACCGCATGCTCGCGGACGGCGTCGGCTACGTCTCGATCAACAACTTCCAGGGCAATACGCACGAGGACCTGCGCCGGGCGCTGGCCGACCTGCATCGCGACGGCCTGCGGGGCCTGGTGCTCGACCTGCGGGACAACCCCGGCGGCCTCCTCGACCAGGCCGTCCGCGTCACGGACACCTTCCTGACCTCGGGCACCATCGTGACCACGGCCTCGAACGACCCCCGGCAGCGGGACGAGAAGTTCGCGCGGCAGGAAGGTACCGAACCGGACTACCCGATGGTCGTGCTGGTGAACGGTGCGAGCGCCTCGGCCTCGGAGATCGTCGCCGGCGCGCTCAAGAACCACGACCGCGCGCTCATCGTCGGCCAGCGGACCTTCGGCAAGGGGTCGGTGCAGGTCCTGAACAACTTCCAGGACGGCTCCGCCCTCAAGCTCACCGTCGCCCAGTACCTGACGCCCGGCGACGTCTCGATTCAGGGCGTGGGCATCGTGCCCGACATCGGCATCGACCCGATGACCGTGGACCGAGAGGATCCGGACCTCGACGTGGACCCCGAGGCGTTCCTCCGTGAGGCCGACCTTCGCTCGGCGCTGACCAACGAGCGGGCGCGCGAGGACATGCAGGCCGCGGTGGTGCTTCGCTACTACCTGAACGGGGAGATGCGGCAGCGGCTCCGCGAGGCGGACCCGCGGGACACGGAGAACGAGGAAGAGGACGAGTTCCTCACCCGCTTCTCCCAGCGCCTGCTCGCGCGGGCCACGCGAAGCGGCCGCCGCGAGCTGCTCGCGGAGCTGGCGCCCGTGGTCGAAGAGACCCGCGAGCAGGAGATGGGCAAGGCCGTGGCCGAGCTCCGGCGCATCGGCGTGGACTGGAGCCCCGGCGAGGACCGGGGCGCGTCGTCCGTGAGCGTGGCGGTCTCGACCGACCGAGCGGAGGACGTTGGCGTGGCGGGGGAGCCCTTCTCCCTCGCGGTCCGCGTGACGAACACGGGTAACGCGCCGCTTTTCCAGCTCCGCGCCACGACCAAGAGCGACAACCGGCTCTTCGACGACCGGGAGCTCATCTTCGGGCGGCTGGATCCCGGCGCGACGCGCGAGTGGACCACCACGCTGGGCGTTTGCACCACCGAGAACGACCGGCGCCTCTGCCGCCTGCCCTGGGACACGGCGGACCGCGCCGACGGCATCCGCGTCGAGTTCGCCGAAGCGCACGGTCACGCGCCAGCGGCGGCCGAGATTCGGACCCGCGTGCGGGCCGTGCGCCGGCCCCGCTTCGCCTACGCGCTCCAGGTGTCGGACGACCTCGACGGCAACGGCGATGGACTCCTTCAGCGGGGTGAGCGGGCGAGCCTGACGCTCCGCGTAAAGAACGTCGGCGAAGGCAAGAGCCACGAGACACACGCGAACCTCCGGAACCTGAGCGGCCCCGGGCTGCTCCTTCAGGCGGGCCGCTTCCGCATCGACGACATGGAGCCCGGCGAGGAACGCCAGGTGCGCTTCACCTTCGAGGTGCGCGAGGACTTCGCTCCGGATCAGGCGGAGCTCGAGGTGGGCGTGGCCGACGCCGACCTTCGCGTCGGCGTCAGCGAGACCGTGCTCGTCCCCATCGCGGGAGCCGGGCCTACGCCCTCGCGGGAGAGCGGTCGGGTGACCCTCTCTGCCGGCACGGAGCTCCGTTCCGCGCCCGAGGCCGAGGCCGTCGTGGTCGGCGAGGTCGTCGACGGGGGCGTCTCGCTGGTCCGCGATGCGCGCCTCGGCGACTGGCTGCGCGTACGCGTCGACGACGACTCCGCGCCCCTCTGGGTGCCGTCAGCCTCGGCAAGCGGAAACGGGAGCGACGGCCGCGTCGCCTTCCGCCACCCGAGCGCGCCCCCGCGGGTGGAGGTCGATGCCGACGGCGTCCGCGTCACGCAGAGCGATTCGCTCCGCCTCCGTGGTCGGGCGACGGACGACGACCGGGTGCGCGACCTCTACATCTTTGCCGGCGCGCGAAAGGTCTTCTACCAGGCCAACGCCAACGGCGGCGCCGTGGAGTTCGACGCTCAGATCCCGCTGCATGACGGGCTCAACTACATCACGGTCTTCGCCCGCGAGAGCGACGAGGTCGTCAGCCGCCGCCTCCTCGTGGTGCGGAAGGACGGCCCCGACGGCGCTCTCCTCGAGACGCCGCGCTTCGACGACGACCTCTTCGGAAGCGTCCACGAGGAGTAGCGAAGGCCAGCACGCGCCTTGGAGACACGCCTCTCCGCGTCAGCGGAGGCGTTCGAGATAGGGCTGGCCCGCGTGCTCGCCGCCGGCCATCAGCGGCCGGAAGGCGAGATGCGTGTCGCGCGGGACCAGGCGCCCCGTCACGAAGCGGAGCCCCGGGAGCTGCGCCAGCCGCGCGCCGATGCCCCCATCCCCCGAGAGCGCCAGCGCTCCGTCGGCGGCCTCGAGACGTCCGCGGGGCTCGCGCGGCGTGGGCCCGCGGACGGACGTGGTCGCGACGATGGCAAAAGGCTCGGCGCGCACCGGGGCGTCCCTCCAGGCTGCCTGCGCCGCGCTGAGGAGTGGCCCGAGCCTCGGCGCCGCCAGCTCCCGGAGCCGCGCGTGGACCTCGGGCGGCAGGTCGGCGCGCACGGAGTACTGGAGCAGCCGAAGCCCCGGCGTCGGGCCTGCGAGGCGCTCCGCGAGGCCCACCTCCAGGACGCGCGGGCAGGGTCCGACCGACCCGAGGTCACCGGGCGAGAGGCGCGCGGCGAAGGTCTCGCCGCTGCGCACGCACGCGAGCATCCGTCGCTCGAGGCTCCCCCGGGACAGGCCCGCGACGCGCTCCCGGCCGAGCTCGACGAGACGCCGATCCGTCAGCGTGGCCGCGACCCGGTCGGGTGAGGCCTCGTCGTCGAGCCAGGTGCTGCCGCCGCCGCGGAGCGCCACGGCCAGGCGCCCGAGCCCATCGAGGAC
>CALCTH010000057.1 GCA_937893795.1 uncultured Myxococcales bacterium
GTGGACCCGAGGGTCGCCCCCGCCGCTGGGAGGCCCGTGCCGCGCGTGGTACACCGCGCGGGCGATGGCGATGGCCCAGGGCGCGAGCGAGGACCGGGACGCGGGCACGCAGGCGCCGGCGTCCCCCGAGCCCGCGCTTCCGAAGGCGAAGCGCTCCCGCATCACCCCCGAGGAGCGCGAACGCGACCGGGAGCTCGTGCGGGCCGTTCAGGGGGGCGACACGGTCGCCTTCCGCGAACTCTACGACCGCTATCATCGGCGGGCCTACGCGGTCGCCTTCGGCGTCGTCCGCAACCCGCAGGACGCCATGGACGTGGTGCAGGAAGCGTTCGTGAAGGTGCACAAGCACATTCAGGGCTTCCAGGGGACCTCGAGCTTCTACACGTGGCTCTACCGCATCGTCATGAACCTCTCCATCGACCACGTGCGTCGGCGGAAGGGGACGAACCTGGACTACGACGACGGCATCGGCCGAGGCGACGACGAGGTGGCCGGGGACGGGGCGCTCCTGCCCTCGCTGAGCGACGCCAACCCCCGCAAGACGGTGCTGCGTCGCGAGCTCGTCGAGGCCATGCAGCAGGCCCTCGACACCCTGCCGGAGCATCACCGCGCGGTGATTCTCCTTCGCGAGCTCGAGGGCCTCTCCTATGAGGAGATGGCCCGCGTCCTCGAGGTGCCGAAGGGCACGATCATGAGCCGGCTCTTTCACGCCCGGAAGAAGATGCAGGCCGAGCTGGCCCCTTATCTCGAGGGCGATCTCGACATCCGCGAGTGACGGCCGAATGAAATCCCCGCGCGGCCGTCCAAGCCGCCGACCCCCCGATGCAGCGAATTCGATCCGAGACCACCGATGACCAGCCCCCGGCCTCACGACACGCTCCAGACTCTCTACGACGGTGAGCTCACCGACGGGGAGGCCGCCGAGCTACGCGCGTCGGTCGGCGACGAGGACCGCGCGGTCCTCATGGGTCTCGCGCGGCTCTCGGAGGTCGTGCGCGCGGGTGCGGGCGCTGCCGAGGAGGACATCGCGGGTGAGAGCGACGCGCTCTTCGGCCGCATCCACGCCGAGATCAAGGCGACGCCGCAGCCGAGGCTGAGCGTCATCCAGGGCGAGCGGCGGGCACGCGGGGGCGCGGTGGCCTTCGTGGGGCTGGCCATCGCTGCGGCAGTCGCGCTCGCCTTCTTCCTCCGGCCCGTGGACACCCGGATCGCCACGCCGGAGGACCCGGAGGCTCCGGCCGCGCCGGCCCCGGCGGAGCACGTGCTCGAGGCGCCGCAGGGCACCGAGGTCGTGCAGGTGGACTTCGGCCAGCACACGGGGACCTACTTCGAGGTTCCGGGCGATCGGGGCCAGCCGCTGGCGGTGGTCTGGATCGACGAGGGCGCGGAGGCGCTCCAATGAGGGCGCGACCCGGGGGCGGTGCGCTCGTCGCGCTGGCGCTGGGGCTCGCCCTGGCCGCCCCGGCGCCCGCCGCGGCCCAGAACCGGGTGCGCGGCGAGGTCTTCGTGGTCCTCGCGAAGGAGACGCCGGGCACCGTGGACGCGCGCCTCGAGGGCATGGCCGCGCTTCGCCGGCCGCCCTTCGACTCCTTCCGGAGCATGGAGCTGCTCCAACGCCAGCCGGTGCAGCTCACCGCCGGCGACAACCGCGACCTCCAGCTCCCGAACGGGCGCACGCTCCGGATTCGCCTTCAGCGCGTGATGCCGGACGGCCGCTTCCGGGTGGAGGTCTCCATCAAGCGCCCCACCCGGCCCGACTACCTGCCACTCCTGCAGGTCATGGCGAGCCCCGGAGACCCCTTCTTCGTGGTGGGTCAGGCTCACGACGGCGGCACGCTGGTCATCGGCATCCGGCTGACCCGCTAGTGCCTCGGGTCCGGCGCGGCCGAGGCAGACTGCTGCACGGCGACGCCGGCACGGACCTGGACGCGGGCTTCGGCGCGAGCCGCGACGAGCTCGAGGCACCGACGGCTGAAGCAGGCAGTCGCCAAGCAAGCGCATGAACGAGGACGAGCTCTCGAAGGCCTGGCGCAAGCGGTCCCTTCGCTACGTCGAGGCGATGAACCGCTTCATCGCGCAGGCGCTGCGTGAAGGCCTGGAGCACGCGGGTCGTCCGCCCCGGGATGCGCGTTGGAATTTGGCGGCGCCCGTCCTGGCGGCCGTGCGGCAGGCGAACGCGACGGGCGACCTCGCGGAGCTTCGTCGGCGCTTCCCTCCCGCCCACGCGCCCTTCGTCCGCCTGATCGAGGACCACGCCGAGTGCGTCTCCTCGGTGGCGATTCTCTCGGAAGGCCGCATCGCGGCGCGCATCGGCGCGCCTCACGAGGACGGCCGCCTCGTGCTGCTCGAGGGCGACACGGTCACGCCCTTCGTGGGGGCCTTCGCCTTCGGCCGTTCCCGCGACCGGCGCGTCTTCGCCTTCGCCTCGCCGCGCGGCGTGACCACCCGGGAGGGGTGGGACGGGCCCGTGATCGCCGACTTCGCCTACCCGACGGGCATGGAGGGCGTTCCTTCGGGCTACGACGCGGAGCTGATCGCCGGCCTTCCCGTCGTCGAGCGCCTGGTGCCCTTCGCGGAGGGGAGCCGCGTTCTCCTGGCCGGGCGGGACGGCATCTTCGTCCTCCGGCCGGAGGGCGTGGACCGGCTCCTGCCCACGGCGGCGGACTTTCGCGAGCACTTCGATCGGCTCCGCGAGGACAACCCCCACGAGGCGCTCTCGATGCCCCTCGACATGGCGCACGCGACGGTGTCGGTAGACGGCCGCCTCATCGCCGCCGGCGCGCAGTTCACGCCGCATCTCGTCTTCCGGGACGGGCGCCCCTTCGCCTCCATCGGCGGTCTCTCCGAGTACGCGCACCACGCCTGCTTCAGCTCGGACGACGCCGTGCTCGCGCTGAGCTCGTGCCACTTCTACAACGGCCGAACGCTCGGCGTTCCCGTGTCGGCGCTGAAGCCGGGCTTCGCGTCGGAGCCCTACGCGGTGAACCCGCCGCTCGTCGAGCTCGAGCGCGACGCCCGCGTCTACGCGGCCGTACATCGCGGGCACGAGTTCATCCTCGGCGACGCGGGGGGCGCCCTGCGCGCCGCGTCGAACGATGGCGACGCCCGCTGGCTCCACGTCATCGGCGGGACCGTCGCCGACCTGGACCTCACCCCCGACGGGAAGACGCTCGCCGTGGGCACCTATGCCGGCACCTTGAACCTCCTCGACCTCGACACGGGCGAGGTCGACCCCTTCGCCATCGGCACGGCGACGCACCGTGAACGGCGGCGCTGGGTGTTCTGGCGGAACGAGAAGCGGCCTCTTCTCTGGTGAGCGCTTCGTGCGGGCGGCTCGTCCGGCCGAGCCGCGCGCCGAAGGGCGTTCTCACCGCACCTTCACGCGCCGAGGGCTGCCGTCGTTGCCTGCACCGTGCGCGCCTCGAGCTTCGGTCTGCTCTTCGTCCTCGCCTCCGTTGCGTGCGGCGACGCGGAGCCGGCTCCCGGAACGCTCGCCTTCCGCTCATCCGGCCGGGCCTGGCTCTCGCCCGGCGTGGCGGACACCGTCCTGGCGTGCCTCGACGTCGACGGGGACGGCCTCGACGACCTGATCGTCGGAGGCAACGCCTCCGGGAGGCTGGAGGCCGACCGCATCGCCGTACTCCTCAGCGAAGGAAACGGGACCTTCCGCGATGGCACGGCGGAGCACCTGGACGGCGAGGCGTGGGCCAGCGCGCCCGTCGGGGTGCAGGCCGACCTCAATGGCGACGGCATCGACGACCTCGCCCTCTTCGACGCGGGCAACCCGGAAGCGGGACAGCAGCCGGAAGGCGGCTTTCAGGGCGGACGGCCCTCGCTTCTCCTCAGCACCGGGAGCGGTCGATGGACCGTCTCCGACGCCCTCGGGGAGGCCGTCGACCGGGCGCCTGACGAGGTCTGCTACCTCGGCTGCGACGGGACGCTTCACGCCAAGTCCGCGACCTCCGGGGACGTGGACGGCGACGGCGACGTGGACCTCTGGGTCGAAAGCGGCGGCGGCTACCGGAGTCCGCGCCCCCACTTCCTGCTCAACCGAGGCGACGGCACCTTCGACCTGGACGCGAGCGACGCGCGCCGGAGCGAACGCCTGATGACGGGCCCGGCGGGCGCCTGGCGCTACGCGGCGCACCTCCTCGCCGACATGGACGGCGACGGCGACCTCGACCTCGTGATGGGTCAGCTGCGCCGGCGCGACAACGACCAGGATGGGCTCACGAACCGCATCGTCTTCAACGACGGCGCCGGGCGCTTCCGCGCCGGGGCCACCCTCGAGCTCCCGCACGTCGCGTGGAACGAGGGCTTCACCTACGTGAAGGCGCTCGCCGCGCTCGACCTCGACGACGACGGCGCGCTCGACCTCGTGCTCGCGCATCAGCGCGGCAACGTGAACCCGGACCCCGAGGGCCTCGGGAACACGGGCCGCTACCTGCAGGCCCTCCTCGCGCGCGGCGGCGGCTTCGAGGACGCGAGCGCAGCGACCTTCGGCGACCAGGCGGTGACGATGGTCGTGACGCTGGAGCCCTACGGGAGCAACCTCAACACGCCGGACCGGCTCGCGCCTATGGACCTCGACCTCGACGGGCGCATGGACCTCGTCATGGCCCTCGCCGGCCCCATCGGCGACCACGCGCCTTTCGCGTATCTGGCTGGGGCCGACGGCTCCTTCAGGGCGCTCCCGGGAAGCGTGGTGACCCGTGCTCGTTGGTGGGGAGAGCGGGCCTACCCCATCGACGTCGACGGAGATGGCGACCTCGACCTCGTCCACGCCGACCTGCGCCCAGGCGCTGACGGCCTTTACGGGACCGCGGACGACCAGACGGAGCTCATCTCCAGCCGCTCGACGCTTCGCTGACGGGCGGCCGGATGCACCGCCTGCTGGACGCTTCCCCCGCTCACGTCCCTCGACGGCCCGTGAGCGGGGAAGCCACCCTCCCCGAAGAACGCGTGGACCTCGTCATGAGGTCGTGGACTGGGATGCGGTCGGGAGGCCTTCGGGCGCGGACGTCGCCGCGTGGAGCCGTCGCCGGTCGGCGCGGGTCGCCGTCGCCGTGTGGAGCCGTCGCCCGCGGGGAGCCGTCGCCGTCGCCCGCGGGGAGCCTTCGCCGTCGCCCGCGGGGAGCCGTCGCGCCCGCGGGGAGCCGTCGCGGGTTGACTCACCGATCCTCGGTCTGGAGCCGTCGCCGCGTGGAAGCGTCGCAGCCGTCGCCCGCGGGGAGCCGTCGCGGCCCGCGGGGAGCCGTCGCGGGTTGACTCACCGATCCTCGCTCTGCCGCGTGGAGCCGTCGCGGTTGAACTCACCCGATTCTCGCTCTGGACCTGCTTTTCCGACGTGGCCGCGTGGATCCGTCGCAGCAACCGTACTTGTCCGGGCGAGCGAGAGGAGGGTCTGGGTCACCCTTCGCCCGCCCCCCCCTTAGCGGCGCTAAATGTCGCTCGCGGGTGCGGTCCGACGAACAGCGCGGCACGCCGATGGTCAGGCCTGCGCGTCGAGCCAGGCAGTGCAGCGCGACGCACGCTCTCCGAAGCAGCGTCCGACTGCCTCTCCCAACGCGCGCACCCGGGCCGGCAAGAAGCGGCGGCTCGGAAACACCGCGTGGATCGCGACCGCCGGGCGCGCCACGGACGGCAGCACCCGCACGAGGCGCCCCGCGTCCAGATCGTCGATTACGTCGAAGACGTTCTTCAGCGCGATGCCCCGCCCCGCGACCGCCCAGCGGCGCGCCAGGTAGCCGTTCCCGCAGAGCGCGCTGCGGAGAGGAACGCGGCGGGCGTCTCCGTTCTGGTGGAGCTCCCACGAAGAGGGCGCGACGCCCGCACGCAGCAAGGTCACGCAGCGATGCTCGCCGAGGGCGCTGAGGTCCGCGGGCGCTCCGTGAGTCTCGAGGTACGAGGGCGCCGCCACCAGGATCCCCGGCGCCTCGACGAGCTTGCGCACCATGAGCGTGCTGTCCGGCAGCGGGCCGTAGCGGATCGCGAGGTCGATGGCGTCGCGGTGTACGTGCTGGATCGCGTCGCTCACGTGAAGCACCACGCGGAGCCGCGGGTGCTCGGCCGCGAAAGCCACCACCACCTCGTCGAGTAGGTCGTAGGTCGTGTCCGCCGGCGCCGTCAGGTGTACCGTGCCCACGAGCTCGCTTCGGTGGCCCCGGGCGTCATCGAGGGCCCGACGCCAGCGGTCCAGCACGTCCCGACAGCCCTCGAGGATCACCAGGCCCTCGTCGGTCGGATGAAGCGTGCGCGTCGTGCGCTCGAAGAGGCGCACCCCGAGCGTCGCCTCGGCGCGCGCGACGACGCCACTCACAGCCGCCGGCGTCACGTCGAGCTGCCTTGCCGCCCGAGTCATCGAGCCCGTGTCGACCACCCGCACCAGAACTTCCATCTCGCGCGTCTTCATGGGCTGATTATTAGCGCTACAGCGAAAGTCTTGTCGTCGGCGACGGCCTTTTCGGGATCAAGCGAGTGTTTTAGAAGAGCTTCTCGATGAATCTACGAGGAAGAGCGGACCAGCACGCGATGCTGCTGGCGACGGCGCTCGTCGCGTGTGGCGGGTCCTCCGCACCGGCCACACCCGTCGCCACGCACCGGGTGCTTGCGAGCTCCGAGCTCGACTGGCGCGCGCTGAACCCCGCCCGCGGGGACGCGAGCCCGCGGGCCGCGGACCTCTGGGGCGACCGCGCGCAGGAGGGCGCCACGGGCTTCCTCGTCCGCTTCGTGGACGGCTTCGCCTCGCCGCCGCACATTCACAACGTCGCCTATCGGGCGGTCGTCATCCGCGGCCTCATTTACAACGGCGAGCCCGACGGTGAGCGCGCATGGATGCCGCCGGGCTCCTTCTGGACGCAGCCGGCAGGCGGCGCGCACATCACGGCGGCCCGCGGCGAGGAGGTGGTCGCCTACGTCGAAATCGACGAAGGCCCCTACCTCGTGCGCCCGGTCGCCGACGCCTTCGACGACGGCGCCTCGCCAAGCAATGTGCCCGCGTCGCGTATCCCTTGGCGCGACGGGGAGGCCGGGCGAGTCGCCGCACTCTGGGAAGCCAGCGGGAACACCGGTCGCATGGTCGCGTTGTCAGGCGGGGCTGCGGCCGGGCTGCGCGCTACGCGCGCGCACGCCGTCGTGGTCAGCGGCCGCGTCGCGCTCCGTTGGAGTGGGGACGCCGAGGCGCAGTCCATCGACCCGGGCAGCCACTTCGCCTGGACCGGGCCGGGGCCCGACGTCGGCTGCGCGAGCCGCAGGGACTGCAGGCTCTACGTGAGGAGCGAAGGCCACGTCACGCTCACCGTCTCCCCGACGGCGTTGGGGCGATAGCTCAGCCGTCCAGAAGCCGTCGCCAGCGGCCGGCGGTCCAGAGAGCCGACGCGGGTTGACGTAGCCCAGCCGTCCAGAGAGCTGACGCCGTCCAGAGAGCCGTCGCCGTCCAGAGAGCCGTCGCGCGTCGCCGTCCAGAGAGCCGTCGCGGGTTGAACTGTCGATCCCCGCACTTGAGCCGTCGCCGTCCAGAGAGCCGTCGCCGTCCAGAGAGCCGTCGCGGGTTGAACTGTCGATCCCCGCGCATGACCGGCTTCTCGCGAAGTCTGCGGCCCGGCCGTTTCGTGGCTGGCGGGACGGCGGCCACTGGCGGCCAAAGCACCGCCGTCGAGTCGGGGCCGCGAGGCTGACTCAATGAAAACGGGGGACTCCATCCTCGGAACGCGTCTTGCTCTGTCGTCGTCCGTGGGGATGCGGCGCCAGTGCACGCTACCGGGCGTGACGTACTTGCTGACCCGTCGGACGACGCGGCGACACTACGTGCTGACGCCGGACGAGGGCGGCGAGGTGGAGCGTATCGTGCTCTACCTGCTCGGACACCTCTGCACGAAGCACGGGGTCCAGCTCCACG
>CALCTH010000058.1 GCA_937893795.1 uncultured Myxococcales bacterium
GGCGCCCGCGAGATCCGCCGTCGGCCGCGGGTCGACGGGCACACCGAGCGCTCCCGCGGCGTGCGCGATCTCGACCGCCAGCGCGGCGTCGTCCGTGAGCACGGTCCAGGAGCGCATGGCGTTCAGGATAGCCCGACTCTGGGACCACCTCCTCCCCGACGCTCGTCCCCCCTTCGCCGGAGACCCGATGGCGCCGTACCGTCACGCCGAGGTGCGTCTGCGATGCTTGACCACGCGGGGCCACGGGTGGTACTCGCAAGCCCATAGGCGACCGTTTTCTTTGAGAAAACACGCCTTCGAGGGTCCGCGCCGCGAACACGCGACGCGGGCGGACAGGGCTGGACGGACCGGTAGCGAGAGAGGGGACCGATGCGCCTGAAGATCATCGCGGGGAACCTGATTGCCGTGCTCTTGGTCGGCCTCGGGTCGTACCTCTACCTGGGGGGGGAGCTGAAGGAGGCCCTGTCCCGTGAGGTCGACGAGGGCCTGGGCAGCGACCGAGTGCTCTTCGAGCGCTCCTTCCGCCTCTCGGCCCTCGCTTTCGTCGAGCAGGTCGCGGACCAGGCCCGCGGCTCGAGCACCGTCTTCAACTCGCTGAACGACGATGGCCGTCGCCGCTCGGCCTTCACGCGCGCGACGCGCGTGAGCGACTGGTTCCGGGACCCCGCCCGTGGACGCTCCGGCGAGAGCCCGGACATCGTCGCGCTGGTGGACGACAGCGGCCGCGTGCTGGCGCGGGACCAGGACATCAACCGCATGACCGGCGAGCCGCTGCGCACGCAGGTGCCGGTGGTCGCGCGAGCCCTCGACGAGGGGATCGCGAGCCACGACGCCTGGTTCAAGGCGGACGAGGGCAAGCTCATGCAGGTCGCCGCCGCGCCCATTCGCAACGCCGACGGGGGCGTCATCGGCGCGCTCGTCGTCGGCTACGATCTCTCGGCCGGCCTGGCGCGCCGCGAGGGCGAGCTCCTCGGACGGGGCGTCGCCTTCCTTCGCGGCGAGGGCATCTACCGGTCGAACCTCGAGCAATCCGCCGGCACGAGCCTCGAGACGCAGCTCCAGGGGCCGCTCGCGGGCTCGCTGGCCGCCGCCATCGGTGGCCGGGCGACGTCTCCCTTCGCCGTGGAGCTCGCGGGGCAGAGCTACGTGGGGATGATGGCGCCGCTGCCGGCGACTCCCTCCCTCGACCTGGCCTTCGCCGTGCTCGGCAACCGCACGGAAGCGACGGCGCTCGTGTCCTCGCTGAACGTCATCCTCCTCCTGATGACGCTCTCGCTGATCTTCGTGGTGGTGTACGGCTTCGTCATCGGGACGAGCATCCTCCGCCCCCTCGAGACCATCGAGGAGGGCATCCTCACCATCCTCAACGGCCGGACCGACCACCGCATCGACGTCGAGAGCGAGATCTTCGGCGGGCTCGCCTATCGCATCGACCAGCTGGTGAACATGTTCACGGGCGTCGAAGAGACCGACGCCGAGGGCCACGCCTCCGTCGGCGGCGCGGGGGCCTGGGGCGGTGCGGCGGCGCCGGTCACGGAGCAGACCACGGTCCCGGAGAAGCGGCCGGCGCCGGAGGCGTCTCCGGAGGAGCAGGCGCTCCAGGATCGCCTCGCGGCCGAGCCCGCGGAGGCCTACGCCGATCGCATCCACGCCGAATACGTCGCCGCCAAGCAGGCCGTCGGCGAGGACGTCTCGAACATCCCGAAGGACAAGTTCCTCGGGCGCCTCGAGAAGAACGCCCAGGCGCTGCAGAAGAAGCACGGCTGCCGGATGGTGCGCTTTCAGGTGCAGACCAAGGGCACGCAGGTCATCCTCCGCCCGGTCATCATTCGCTGAACGCCCGCGAGGTCTCCTGCGGGCTCGGCGGGCACCAGGGAGCACGGGCGTTGGGACTCTTCGACATCTTCAAAGGCGGCGGCGACGGCGGGCTGAAGAAGCACGCCGCGCGGGCGGCCAACAAGCGCGCGCAGGGTGCCGATCGCTGGCAGTCCCTCGAGGCGCTGAGCGCGATGAAGACGCCAGAAGCCGTGGAGGCGCTGCTCCAGCGCTTCACCTACCGGGTGGATCCGAGCATCACGGACCAGGAGGAGAAGGACCTCGCCATGGCCGGCGTCGTCGGCGCGGGCGACGTGGCGGAGCTGCCGCTTCGGCGCTTTCTCGCCGAGGGAGACAGCGTGGCCTGGCCCGTGAAGATGCTCGAGGCGATCGCGGGCACCGACACGGTCGTCGAGGCCCTCATCGCGCTCCTCGGCGGCATGGACACGGAGTACGAGCGCGACCCGCAGAAGAAGATCGACGCCCTCGGCCAGCTCGAGGACCGGCGTGACTCACGCATCGTGCCGGCGGTGCTTCCCTTCATCGCCGACATGAACGAGAGCGCGCGCTTCCACGCCGTGGCGGCGGCGCTCGCGCAGGAGCCCGACGAGAACACCGAGACGCTCCGCGGCGCGCTCCTGGCGCAGATCGCCGACGAGGACAGCACGCGCGTGCTCGCGAAGATCCTCGACGGCTTCATCGCCCGAGGCTGGTCCCTCGGCGACGACGCCGCGGAGCTCCGATCGCAGCTCCCCGAGGGCTACGTCCTCGACGGGACCCAGGTGCGGCGCCGAGGCTGAGCGCCCGGCGTGCCTCGCCGCCACGAAGAACGCCGCGCTGCCCGGAGGCCACGCGGCGTCTTCGTGTCGTGCCGAGCATGGCTCGGCGCCGCTCGCTACTCGGTCACGGTCGGGCGGAGTGGGAGGTGCACGGCCACGCCGACGGTGAACATGTGGACCAGCGTGAAGAAGCGGTCGTCCGAGTCGATCTCCTCGTCGGGGAAGTCGCCGCGGCGGTCGCCGCTCTCGTCCGTTCCCGACGTGTTCCACGCCAGCGGCATGCCCCGCCAGCTCAGGTCGATACCCAGGAAGTCCGTCGCGTAGAGCGTGATGCCGGCGCCGAAGGTCGGGGCCACCGCGATGCGCGAGCTTCGCTGGCTCTGTGACGCCTGCAGGCAGTTGATGGCGTCCGTGCGGCGCTGGCCGGAGAACTCGGACGGGTCGTCGCAGGCGCCGTTGTCCGGTATCGGGCCCACCGCCGGGAGCGCCGTGTCCTGGTATTCGATGTTGGCGCGCTCCTCGATGCCCGCGATGGCCACGCCCACGAAGACGTGGAAGTCGGCGTTCAGGAAGAGCCGCTGGAAGAGGGCGATCTTGCCGCGGAGCGGGATGAAGTCCGCCTGCAGCGCTGCCACGTAGCTCAGCTCGGCGATCTGGTCTCCGAAGCCGGAGTTCGACGGAAGGCTGAGGCGGTTCGCGTCCGTCGTGATGCCGTTCGACGTGATCTGGTCGGTGAGGTTGTTCTCGATGCCGGCCACGCCGAAGGAGAAGAGGCCGCTGACGCCGATCCAGTCCGTGAAGTGGTAGCCCACCTGAATCCCGGCCAGCATCGTCCGCTGGTAGTCGTCCTGCAGCGTGAAGGAGAACTGCGGCGTCAGGCGGAGGCGCCCCTTCCGGTAGAGGCGCATGCGACGGATCGCCGGCGCGCCGGCGAGGGGACCGGTGACCTGCAGCTCCTGCGCGTGTGCGGTCGTGGCGGCGATGCCCGCGTCCGCCGCGAGCAGGCTGGCCGTGAGGCCGAAGAGGAGGGCGGCGCGCCGCAGCGCCCCGGCGTTCGTCGTGGTCTTCATGGCGCGCATCACTTGGGCAGCCGGTACTCGAAGTTGAACGGGAAGAAGAGCGTGACGCCGAAGTTGATCGTCGCGTTGTTCACGAAGGTGGAGCTGTCATCCAGCCACGTGTCGGGGTTCGCGCGCTGCTCCGGCGTCGGCGCGACCTCGAGACTCTCGAAGCGCTCGAGCCAGGCGTAGTTCCGGAACTCGACGAAGACGCCGAGGTAGCGAGTCACGAAGAGGCGGATGCCGAGGCCGATGTTGAAGGCCACGCGGTTCTCGAAGTCGAAGCTCCGGAACTCCGGGTCGATGACCGGGATGGGGCGCGTTCGAGAGACGCCCACACCACCCACGACGTAGGCGTCGTACTGGAAGATGAACTTGTTGAACGCGGCGAACTTTCCGTAGAACGGCACGTAGGTGAAGTTCAGGTAGCTCGCGAGCTGCCACTCGTTGATCGGGATGCCCAGGCGGGCCGAGCGGCGCACGAAGAAGTTCAGGTCCGACTCGCGGCGCGTCGGATCGCCGAACTGGTAGAACATGAAGTTCGCGCCGACGGCGAGAACGTTCGTCCACCAATAGTTCGCCGCCAGCGTCAGCGCCGGGTGCGACTGGAAGGGGTCGTTGGTCGTGAACGCGGCGCCCGGGGCGATCTCGACGCGGTTGAGGCGGAGCGCGTAGATGCGCTGCACCGCGACGATCTCCTCCGTGGTCTCGGTGGGGCGCTCGACGCGCTCGCGCGTCTCCGTCGGTCCCGAGTCGTCGGCGAGGGCGTCGAGGAGCGCGTCCCCGGTCTCGCCGCCGCCGGCCTCGTCCACGACTTCGCCGCTTTCGTCGAAGGTCATGTCGGCGCCGTCACCGCCGCCTTCTCCCTCGGCTTCGCCTTCTCCCGAGCCCTCGGACTCCGCGTCATCGAGACTGAAGTCCATCTGGGCGCGGGCCTCGGCACCCCAGCCCGTGAGCAGAAGGGCCAGGGCGAGGCCGAGCCATGAGGCTCCACGACGCGCTGCGTTCGCTTGATTCATCACCAACCTACCGGTTCACCAGTCGACCAGCCCGAGGGGCCGGCTCACACGCTCGGGGATGCGGTCCACCGCCCACCGAGCGTCATCGTCGAGACACATGCCCGCCGCGTCCGGCCGCCCGAGGGGCGGCGCAGCGTCCCCAGGAAGGGGCTGTCGGCTGCGGCAAGCTACTGAAATCATTGGGAAAAATACCCACGCGGGCAGGAACGCCGGACCATATCACGCGGCCTCCAAGAACTTCAACCACCCGTCGCGGGCGGGTCGCCTTCCTCGTCGCTGGGCGCGAAGAGGGCCTCCACGAAGCTGGTCGCGTCGAAATCCCGAAGATCTTCGACACGTTCGCCGACGCCGACGTAGCGAACTGGCAGGCCGTGGGTATCCACGATGCCGAGAATCACGCCGCCCTTGGCCGTTCCATCGAGCTTGGTGAGTGCGATCCCGCTCACTGGGAGGGCCTTCTTGAAGAGCTCCGCCTGCTGAATGGCGTTCTGTCCGGTGGTGGAATCGAGCACGAGGAGGATCTCGTCGACGGGGCGCCCCAGGGCCTTCTCCGCCGAGCGGCCGACCTTCTCGAGCTCACCCATCAGTGGCGTCTTGGTGTGCAAACGGCCCGCCGTATCCGCGATCACCACGTCGACGCCGCGGTCCACGCCCTGCGTGATGGCGTCGAAGATCACCGCGCCGGGGTCGCCGCGGTCCTTGCCCTTCACCACGGCGCAGCCCGTGCGCTGGCCCCAGACCTCGAGCTGCAGCACCGCCGCCGCGCGGAAGGTGTCGCCCGCCGCGAGGAGCACGTCCTTGCCCTGCGCCTTGAAGCGGCTCGCGAGCTTGCCGATCGTGGTGGTCTTCCCGACGCCGTTGACGCCCACGACCAGGATCACGGTCGGTTTGTGGTCGAGGGCGAGCGGGCCCCCGTCGGGGCGGTCGAGGATGCGGCTCGCGTGGGCGCGCAGCGCGGCCCAGGCCTGCTCGCCATCCTCGAGGTTCCCGGCCGCCTGCGCCTCGCGGAGCGTCTCCAGGATGGCATCGGCGGTGCGCACGCCGATGTCCGACGTGATGAGCACCTCTTCCATCTGCTCGAGGAGCTCGGCGTCGACGGGCTCGCTGCGCCGAAAGAGCTTCGAGAGCGACGCCATGAAGCCGGAGCGCGTGCCCCGGAGACCCTGGCGCAACGCGACCAGCTCTTCTTCCCGGGACGCGCGGGAGGCCTCGGCGTCCGGGGGCGGCGGCGGGGCCGCCTCGCCGCCGGCGTCGCCGACGGGCGGCATCTCCGTCGGCGGTGCCGCGACCAGGGCTTCGGGAGGTGCCGTCTCGATGCTCTCGAGGGGCGCCGGAGCGGGATCGGTGGCCGGCGCCTCGTCCTCCGGCGCCTTCGCAGTCGGCTCGGTGAGCGCGGCGTCGGGCTGCTGCGCCCGCTCGGCGTCACCCCGCCGTCCGGCCTCGCTGCGACGGTCCTCTTCCGAAGCCTCACCCGCGTCGGGGCGACCCTTTCGTGCGAGGAAGACGACGAGGGCCACCAACGCCAGGGCGGCAGCCACGATGAGGGGCAGGGGAAGGTCCATGTCGCTGGCGTGGTCGCGAAGTGTGAGGAGCGGGCCACGGAGCTCGGCCGGGGCCGCCCGAGCGTGCACCGGCGACGCCATGGGGACCCGCCTCCCGAAGCTTCGGAGGTGGCCGCGGCTCGGGTCCTAGGCCGGCCCCGGGGGGCGGCGCGACGATAGCCATCGCCCCGGTGGAGCGTCAACGCGCGGCAGGGGCGTCGGTCGCGCTTTCGGGCCGTAGCGCGCGCGCGCGATCGCCGAGCCGCTCCACGTCGTCGGGGGAGGGCGCTAGCGGGCCGTAGGCGGCGGCCTCCACCTCGCGAGCGAGCGCGCGCGTCGCGTCGGAGAGCGCGGGCTCCGATGCGAGAGCGTGCACCGTTCGCCGCCGGAAAACCGCGGCCCCGAGCGAGGGCACCACGGCGACCGCGAGTGCGTCGAGGGCCGCCTCACGCACGGGCTGGAGCCGCAGCGTGATGCCCGTGAAGGCGCCGCGGTGCGGGATGTCCACGGGAACCTGGAGCGTCGCGTGGTCCGGCGCGGACACGCGGAGCACGTAGCGACCCGTCGCCAGCGTCGCGCGGAAGCGCCCGTCGGGCCCGGCCCGGAGGGACTGGCCGGCCCCTCCGTCGGCCTCGTCGATCTGGAGCAGGGCCGAGAGGGGCTGGTCCCCAGCGCCCACGACGCGACCGTCGATTCGTCGCCGCCGTAGCGCTCGTCGCCGGCCGGGCACCACGGCGGCCGCTCCTCCCGGGGCCTTCGGGGAGGGCGCCCGCGAGGGGCCGTCTGCCGGGCGGCGCCGGAGCCCGACGAAGGCGACGCGACCCAGGACGAGGGGCCCGAGGGGCCACGCCCATCGCAGGTCCCCGGCGCCGGCCACCTCGCCCGTCGCTGGCGGCGAACGTGCCTCGGGACGGCCGGGGCCGTCGCTCGCGAAGCGCGCCTCGAGCGTGTGACGCCCGACGCCCTCGAGGCCCGGCGAGAAGCGAAAGCTCCCGTCGGGCCCCGTCAGTACCGTGCCGAGGTGTGTCGCCGCCTCGGCCGCGTCACCGGCCTCCGGCGGGCGCGACGCGTAGAGCCCGACGGCCCGCTCGCGGAGGGGTCCGGTGCCATCGACGAGGCGCCCGCGGACGACGAAGGACACCCCCGCCCGCGCTCGCGCGGGCGCCGAGAGGCTGAGCTGCGGCCGGCGCAATCGGACCACTGGGAGCTCGGTCTGGGACGCCGCGCGCTCGGCAGCGCCCGGCGTCCGGGCGCGAAGCCTTCCCGCGCCCGGCACCGCCATGGCCTCCGAGGAGACGTCGAGCCGCACGCGTCCCGTCGCGGCCGTGACGCCGGCGCCGAGGCGCCGGTCGCGCTCGTCCACGAGCACCACCGCGAGCCCGCCGGCTCCCGCCTCCGATTGCGCCTCGACGCGCACGCGGTGCGAGGGCTGGTCGAGGTCGAGCTTACCGTTCACGGCATCGGGGAGCCGGCTGCGGAGCTGCACGTCCGCGCGCGCGAGGTCGAGGGGCGCGGTCACGCGCTCCGGCGCGTGGTCGTCATCCCCCTCGAACGCCGCGCGAACGACGTAGCGGCGCGCGCCGAGGTCGAGCGAGAGCACGAAGGCGCCGCTCACGTCGGTGCCCACGCTCCGCCGGAGGACCCGTCGCCCGGCCTGGGTCTCGCCCCGGCCGACCACGTCGCGCGCGCCG
>CALCTH010000059.1 GCA_937893795.1 uncultured Myxococcales bacterium
AGGCGGCGCGCGTGCTCGTAGAGGCGCGCGCGAAGGCCCGGGGCCGCCTGGAGCGCGTCGGCGCCGCGCGCGCTGATCTGCTGCCGGAGCTGCTCGAAGAGCGCCGCGCCCCGGTCGGGATCGCCGACGCGGACGACGAGGTATTGGCGAAGGCCCTCGCCGTAGTGGCGAAGCGCGCGCTCGGGCAACGCGTCGGGCTGCTTTCCCTCGCGCGCGAGGGCGTGCGCGGCACGCGCCAGCATGGAGCCGTCGCTGGCCGGGAGGGGCGGTGGCTCCGCGAAGACGGTGCCGGGACTCGAAGGTACGGCGCTCACCCTGGCAGCCTGCCCGACGCGGAGCCGAAGCCTGCAATTCTCGACAGCGGAGAAACGGGGCAGATCGACTAGTATGCGAGCGGGACGAGCACTCGCAGCAGCCCGACGATGAGGAGCGCGCCGAGGAGGTTCAGCACGGCGCCCTTCCGCATCATCGTGGGCAGGGGCACGAGACCCGTACTGAAGACGATGGCGTTGGGCCCCGTCGCGATGGGCAACATGAAGGCGCAGCTCGCGGCGAGACCCACGCCGAGGGCCGGCGCCGTCGGGTCCACGCCGAGCTCGACGCAGATGGCCAGCACGAGGGGCACGAGCATGTTCGCGCTCGCGGTGTTGCTGCAGACCTCGGTGAAGAAGATCGTGAAGACCGTGACGAGCGCGGTGAGCGTCCAGACGCCCTCGACGCCCGTGGCCGCGACGAAGCCCTGAGCGAGCACGGCCGCGAGACCCGTCGCGAACATCTGCGTGCCCAGGGCGATGCCGCCGCCGAAGAGCATGATGATGCCCCAGTCGATGCGTGCCGCGTCGTCCCAGGGAAGCACGGGCCCTTTGCGCTCGTCCCGGAAGAGGAAGAGCGGGAGTGACGCGAGGAGCGCGACCGCGCCGCCCGGCAGCGCGGCCGCGAGCGCTCGGCCGACCTCGAGGCCAGCGCTCTTCATCAGCCCCGGCGCCATCCAGCCCACCACGGCGAGGCCGAAGGCGAAGGCCGTGACGCGTTCGCCCCGGCTCCAGGGTCGCGCCTCGCGCCGAACCTCGCGTTCGCCCTCACCGGGGGGCAGCAGGCGCAGGGACACCACGTAGACGAGGAGGGACATGAGGATCGCCGCGGGGAGGCCGACGCTCATCCACTCCACGAAGCCGAACTCGACGCCGCGGGCCTCGCTCAGGAAGCGGGCGGTGATGAGGTTCGGTGGGCTCCCGACGAGCGTCCCGAGGCCACCGACGCTGCAGCCGTAGGCCAGCGTGAGGAGCCCGCCCTGGCGTTCGTCGTCCGTCGCGCCGCCCTCGAAGGTGCCGAGGAGGATGGGCACGAGGATCGCGGTGGTGGCCGTATTGCTGACCCACATGGAGAGCATCACGCCGGCCATGACGAAGGCGAGGCGCACCGCGCGCGGGCGTCCGCGCACCCAGCGCGCTCCCGCGAAGGTGAGGGCGAGGCGCCGGTCGAGGCCGTGGCGCATCATGGCCCGGGCGATGAAGAAGCCGCCCACGAAGAGAAAGAGGAGCGGGTCCGCGTAGCTCGCGAAGGCGGTCTTCGCGTCGCAGATGCCGCTCGCCACGAGGCCGGGCCCCACGAGGAGCGCCGTCATCGCGATGGGGATCACCTCGGTCACCCAGGCGATGACGACGGCCGTGAAGAGCGCGGCCATCGCCTGGGCCTCCGGCGTCAGGTCGAGGGGGGCGAGGTGGAGGCCGACGAAGGCGAGCGGCGCCAGCACGAGCCCGGCCCGACGTCGGGCCGGGCTCGGCGCGGGAATGGTCGACCCGGTGTCCATGCGAGGGCCGGAGCATAGCGAAGGCGCTCCCTCCCGGTTGTCCTCGGGGGCCGGGACGCTAAGACGGGGCCGTGCGGGTCGTGGTTGGCGTCCTCGCGCTCCTCGGGAGCGCGTGCGGACCTTCGGTAGCGTCGGGGCTGCGCGACGCGCGGGACGCAGGCGCTCCGCCCGCGGAGCTCGTCGTGCGCTGGGCGGAGCCGGCGGGACCGCTCGGCGGGCAGGAGCTGGTGCTGAGCGCCTCCCGGGAGGGCGGCGTGCTCCACGTTCGGCGCTTCCGGCCGGGCTTCCTCCCCGGCGAGGACGCGCCGGAAACGCGCCTGACGCCCGGCGGTGCCCTCGAGGCTGGGGCGACGCCCGGCGAGGCCGCCGAGCACGTCGTGGGGGTCGAGGCGCTCCTCGAGCTCGTCGCGCTCCTCCTCGAGGTCGAGGCGTGGAAGGGGCCCGCCGCGAGCAACCTCGGCCCACCGCTCGACGCGCGGGAGGCGACTCTCGAGCTCGCGGTGGACGGGTCGCATAGCGTTACCCGCGTCGCCGTGGCCGACCTCGGCACCGAAGCCCGCCTCGTCCGAGTGCGAGACGCCCTTCTCCGGCTCGCCGGAGAAGGGTGAGCGTGATGGGGCTCCTCGTCGCTCCGGCGCGTCGCCGACGCATCTTCGGCCTCGCGCTCCCCATCATCGGCGGGATGGTCAGCCAGAACGTCCTCAACCTCGTCGACACGGGCATGGTCGGGACGCTCGGCGACGAGGCGCTCTTCGCCGTGGGTCTCGGGGGCTTCCTCAACTTCCTTCTCTCCGCGGCCATCCTGGGCCTCGGGGCCGGCGTGCAGGCCATGGCCGCGCGGCGCGTCGGGGAAGGGCGCCACGAGAGCGTCGCCGTGCCCCTCAACGGCGGTCTGCTCCTCGCGGCCCTGGCGGCCGTACCGCTCTCGGCGGGGCTGATCACGCTCGCGCCCCACTTCGTCCCTTGGTTCTCGGACGACGCCGCGGTCGTGGCCGCCTGCACCCCCTACCTGCAGGTCCGCCTCGTCGCCATGGCGGCCATGGCGGCCAACGTCTCCTTTCGGGGCTTCTGGAACGCGACGGATCGGAGCGCCCTCTACATGGGCACGCTCGTCGTGATGCACGCCGTGAACATCGGCCTCAACTGGGTGCTGATCTTCGGCAACCTCGGTGCGCCGGCGCTCGGGTCGACGGGCGCGGGCGTCGCCTCGGCCATCGCCACGTGGATCGGCACATTCAGCTACGTGGTGCTCGGCGCGCGTCTCACGCGCGGCGAGGGCTTCCTGCGCGGACTGCCGGACCGCGAGACGCTCCGCACCATGCTCCGCCTCTCGGTCCCGGCTGGGACGCAGCAGCTCTTCTACGCCGGCGGGATCACCCTCTTCATCACTTTCATCGGACGCGTGGGCACGGCCCACGCCGCGGCCTCGAAGGTGATCAGCGATCTCATGCTTCTCGGCATCCTCCCGGGCCTCGGCTTCGGGCGCGCGGCGGCGAGCCGCGGCGGTCAGGCGCTCGGTCGCGGCGAGGCCGACGATGCGGAGCGCTGGGGCTGGGAGGTCGCGCGGCTGGCGGCGCTGACGGTGGGTCTCCTCTCTCTCCCCGCCATCCTCGTCCCGGACAGCCTCCTCTCGGTCTTCCTGCACGACGAGGAGACGCTCGCGCTCGCCCGCGGGCCGCTTCGCCTCGTCGGCCTCTTCCTCGCGACCGATACGATCGGCAGTGTGCTCCAAAACGCCTGCGTCGGTGCCGGGGACACGCGGCGCGCCATGCAGGTCAGCGTGACCCTCCAGTGGCTCCTGCTGCTGCCGCTGGTCTACGTGCTGGGTCCCGTGCTCGGGGCCTCGCTCCTGGTGCTGTGGGGCGCGAACGTGCTCTACCGGCAGCTCCAGACCGGGGTCTTCGTCGCGCTATGGCGCCGGGGGAGCTGGAAACGCATCGAGGTGTGACACCTCGCAGGCCGCGCGCCGGCGAGGCTTTTCTTGGTAACGCCGCCGCCGCTTCACGGACCCAATTTCAGGCATGCGCGAAACGCTCGACCTCAACGAGGTGGCCACCTTCGCCCGCGTCGTCGACGCGGGCAGCTTCAGCGCGGCCGCGGCACAGCTCGGGGTGCCCAAGTCGACGGTCAGCCGCCGCGTGGCGCGTCTGGAAGAGCGCCTCGGGGTCCGGCTGCTTCAGCGGTCGACGCGGCGCATGCATCCGACGACGGAGGGTGAGCGGTTCCACGCGCGCATCGCGAGCGCGCTGCGGACCCTCGGCGAGGCGGGCAACGAGGTGCGCGAGGGGAACGCCCACCCCCGCGGGCTCCTGCGCGTCACCGCCCCCGTCGATTTCGGCCAGCGCGTCCTCGGCGGGCTCGTCGCACGCTTCCTCGAGCGCTACCCGGAGGTGAGCGCGAACGTCGTCCTCACCAACCGCGTGGTCGACCTCGTGGGCGAGGGCTTCGACGCGGCGGTCCGCGCCGGCCGGCTCCAGGACTCCATGCTCGTCGCGAGGCGCCTCGGGAGCAGCGACGGCGTGCTCGTCGCCAGCACGGACTACCTCGACCGCGCCGGCGTGCCTGCGCATCCCGACGAGCTGGCCACGCACCGCGCGCTGCTCTTTCGGGCGCAGGGCGAGAGCGCGACCTGGTCCCTCGAGGGCCCGGAGGGGGCGCGGGCTCAGGTACGCGCCACGGGGGCCCTCGACGCCGATGACTACGGCTTCGTCACCTCCGCGACCCTCGCCGGCGGCGGCGTCGCGCTCGTGCCGAGCTTCCACGTGACGGACGCCCTCGCGGACGGGCGCCTGGTGCGAGTCCTGCCTCAGTGGCGCCAGCGCTCCGGGGGTCTTCACCTCGTCTACCCGAGCGCGCGGCATCTCGCGCCGAAGGTCCGAGCGTTCCGCGACTTCCTCCTCGAGGAGCTACCCACCCTGGAGCTCGAGGCCTCGACTCCGGAGCGTCGTGCGGGCTTGTCACCCCCCGCTCAGAGCGCGAGCGCCAGGGCGTAGCCGGCGGCGCTCGTCACGACGAGCCAGGTGAGCATCGCGCCCACGGCACGGCCCATCTTCTGACGCAGGTCGAGGCGCGGCCGCATGCGGAGATAGCGCGCGTGGACCAGCCGCGCGGCGAGCAGCGTGCCCCCCATGGCGTGCAGCGCGGCCGGCGAGGCACCCGCGCTCTCCAGCAGGAGCATGAGGACGAGCGCCATCGGCACGTACTCGGTGAAGTTGCCGAAGACGCGGATCCGCGTCGCGAGATCCTCGTCGCCGCCGTCGCCCATCGGCATGTCGAGGACGCCGCGCTTCAGCGGCACGCGGATCGAGAGGACCGCCATGAGTGCGCCGAGACCGCCGGCGTAGAGAAGCGTGATCGGGAAGGTCATGGGTCCACCCTGCCTCCAGTCGGCTCATGGCTCCAATGCATGATAGCCATATACATCATGACGCAGCCGCATCACGACGAGGCAGCGACGCTCGCCCTTCGTTCCGTGGATCTCAACCTGCTCGTGGTCTTGGATGCGCTGCTCCGCGATCCGCACGTCACGCGCGTCGCGCAGCGCCTCCACATGACGCAAAGCGGTGCCAGCCGCGCGCTCGCGCGCCTGCGTACGCTGCTCGGGGACCCGCTCCTGGTGCGCGGGCCCGGCGGGCTTCAGCTCACGCCGCGCGCCGCGTCGCTTCGTGAGCCACTCGGGCACGTGCTCGCGCAGCTGGGCACGCTCCTCGAGGCGCCCGCCTTCGACCCGGCGCGCGCCTCCCGGCCGCTGCGGCTCGCCATCCCCGACCATTTGGCGCTCGTTCTCGGTCCCCCGCTGCTCGCTGCGCTGAAGACCGAGGCGCCCGGCGTGGAGCTCGTGCTTCGCGCCTTCTCCCGCCGCTGGCGGGACGAGCTCGAGTCCGGGGGCCTCGACCTCGCCTTCGGCGTTCTTGGGGGCGCGCCGGGCGCGCTGAGGCGACGTCACGTGCTCGACGACCCGTGGGTGGTCCTGCTTCGTCAGGACCACCCGGCGCTCCGTCGCCGCTGGACGCCGAAGGCCTTCGCCGGGCTGGACCACGGCCTCATGACCGTCACGGGCTCCGGTCCCGGACAGGTCGACGTGGCGCTCGCCGAGACCGGGCTCTCGCGACGGGTCGTCTGTCGCGCGAGCTCACCGGTCGTCGTCGCCATGCTGGCCGCCGATACGGACATGGCCGTGACGACCACGGCGCTGCTCTCCGCGCAGATCCGGCGCTGGCGTCCGCTCTGCGAGCGACCGCTTCCCGTCCCGGCCGAACCGCTTCGCCTTCCCCTCGTCTGGCACGAGCGCCTCCACCACGACGCGCGGCATCGCTGGGCCCGCGAGCTCGTCGCCCGGGTCGCGGGCACGCTCGCCCGGCCTGCGGGAGCCATGGGCGCGGCCTAGGTCGTGCCGAAGAGGCGGTCGCCCGCGTCGCCGAGGCCTGGGACGATGTAGCCCTTCTCGTTCAGGCGCTCGTCGATGGCGGGTGTGTAGATGGGTACGTCCGGATGTGCATCGTGGAAGGCCCGGATCCCCTCCGGGGCCGCCACGAGGCAGACGAACTTCACCCGCTTCGGCCCGGTGCGGAGCACTCGCGCCGTCGCGGCAATGGCCGAGTTCCCCGTCGCCAGCATGGGATCGCAGAGGATGACCTCACGCTCGCCCATCTCCCGGGGCACCTTGAAGTAGTACTCGTGGGCCTCGAGGGTCTTCGGGTCCCGCGCCATCCCGATGTGACCCACGCGCGCCGAGGGCAGCACGGCGAGCATGCCGTCTCGAATGCCGTCGCCGGCACGGAGCACGCTGATGATCACCACCTTCTTCCCGTCGAGGGTCGGGGCCTGCATCGTCGTGATGGGCGTCTCGATCTCCTCGAGGGTCACGCTCAGGTCGCGCGTCACCTCATAGGCCAGGAGCATGCTGATCTCCTGGAGGAGCCGACGGAAAGCACCCGTGGAGGTCTCCCGGCGGCGCATGAGCGTGAGCTTGTGCTGGATGAGCGGGTGCTCGATGTGGTGGACGACGCTCGCCATGGGCCGGGAGTATCGGGTGCGCGGGGCGAAAGGGAAATTCCCGGACCGTGGACGGTCCACCACGAGGGCCCCAAGCACGGACCATGGGCGATCCCTTCGAGCGTGAGGCGGCGGAGAAGCTGACGATCGCGATGGCCGGGGCATCGGGTTTCGTCGGCACGGCGCTTCGAAGGGCGCTCCGGGGCCGCCACTCCGTCGTGGGTCTCACGCGCTCTCCCAACGTCGCCGAGCGCGGCCAGGGGCGGCCCGACGAAGAGTGGCGCCACTGCGACCTCTTCTCGCTGAGCTCCGTGACCGGCGCCATGGCGGGCGCCGACGTCGCCATCTACCTCGTGCATTCCATGCTGCCCTCGTCGCGGCTGACCCAGGGCAGCTTCGAGGACCTCGACCTCATCCTCGCCGACAACTTCGCCCGGGCCGCCGCGCACCACGGAGTGAGGCAGATCGTCTACATCGGTGGGCTCGTTCCGCCGGGGAAGCTCTCCACTCACCTCGAGAGCCGGCACGAGGTCGAGCGCACGCTCGGGAGCACCGGCGTGCCCGTCACGTCGCTTCGTGCGGGGCTCATCGTTGGCCCCGGGGGCTCCTCGACGGATCTCCTCGTCAAGCTCGTGAAGCGCTTGCCCATCATGGCGCTGCCGAGCTGGACCCGCTCGAAGACGCAGCCCATCGCCATCGCCGACGTGGTGCGCGCGGTGGAGGCCTGCCTCGACCACCCGGCGGCGCGAGGCCGCTCCTTCGACCTCGGCGGTCCCGAGGTGATGACCTACGCGGACATGATCGCGCGCACCGGGGGCAGCCTGGGGCAGAAGCGACCCACCGTGAGCGTCCCGCTCATCACGCCGCGGCTCTCGCGGCTGTGGGTCTCCCTGGTGACCGGCGCGTCGTCGGCGCTCACGGGACCCCTCGTCGAGAGCCTTCGCCACGACATGCTCGCCGAGGACAACGCGCTTCAGCAGCATCTCGTGCGCCGGGGGCTCGTGCCCTTCGACGAAGCGCTCCGGCGCGCCCTCGAGCCCGACGGCCGCCCCAAGCCGAACCCCCGCGCGGCGATTCGTGAACGGGACGACGGGGTTATTCGAAAGACGAGCGTCGCGCGCTCCGTGCAGCGCCTCCCGCTCCCGGGGGGCCGCCGGGCGCGCTGGGTGGCGGCGGAGTACATGCGCTGGCTGCCGAGCTTCGTGTGGCCCTTCCTTCGCGTGAAGATCGAAGGGCTCAAGGTTGCGTTCCGCCTGAGCTTCGTCCCCCTCGTCCTGCTGCGGCTTCGCCTCGAGCCGGAGGAGAGCAGCGACGGGCGCCAGTACTTCGCGGTCACCGGCGGGGTCCTCGCCCGCACGCCTGCCGAGCGCCCCGGACACCTCGAGTTCCGGGAAGTGCTCGAGCGCTCGGCCGTCGTCGCCGCGGTGCACGACTTCGCGCCGCGCCTTCCCTGGTTCGTCTACAACGCGACGCAGGCGCTGGCGCACCTTTGGGTGATGACCGGCTCCGGACGCCTCCTCCGCGAGGGGGCACGCGGCGAGGACACGCGCGGCGAGGAGACGCGCGGCGACGAGACACGCGGCGCGGAGCAACCGCTAGCGCAGCTCGCGGCGAAGGAGGTCCCGGACCCCGCGCCGAGCGAGGTCGTGGCGGAGCTCAATCCTCCCGGAACATGATGGCCAGCCGCGGGCCGGCCTCGCGCATGCGCGGAACGCCGTGCTCGAAGGTCGCCTGGCAGGACCCGCCCATCACGAGCAGGTCGCCCTCACCCGCGTGAAAGGTCCGTGGCCGGCCGGCGACGCCGCGCCGGGGCCGCAGGAGAAAACGCCGCGGCGCGCCGAGCGAGAGCACCGCCACGACGCTGTCGCCCTTCCGCGCTCCGACGTGATCCGCGTGCATCGCCACCGCGTCCCGGCCGTCGCGGTAGAGCGCGAGCTGAATCCGGTCGAGCCGTCGCCCGAAGCGCCGCCGGAGCGCGTCGCCGAGCTCGAGCAAGCGCGCTCGCACGCGCGCCACCTCGGCGGCGGAGGCTTCGGCGGGTCGCCGCTCAATGCGCTCGTGCCCGGGAAGGGGAGCGCGCGGGGCGTCGCCGGGGCACGCGGCCACCAGGCGTGGAACCTCGACCACGCGCTCGAACATGATGCGGCGATGGCGCTCCCAGGCCGCGCTCGCGCGCACCGCCTCGAAAAACGCGAGGTGGCCGGCGAGCCATCCAGGCGCCCACTCGATCCAGGCGCCGCTGCCGAGGTCGAGGCGCTTGGCGCGGGAGAAGTCGGGGCCCTCCGAGACGAGAACGTCACTCAGCGCGAGTTGCACGCCCGAAAGAAACACTGAACACGCGATCAGTCAAGCTGCGCTCTGGCCGCCGCCCCGACCGGAAGCGCGTCCGGGTCCTTCGCGAGCGCCGCCGTGAGCACGGCGGCGCCCGGCTCGGTCACCAGCACGTCGGCCTCGATGCGAAGGCCGCGCACGTCGGCGAAGGCGGCTAAGCGCATCCAGTCCACGCGGTCTCCGGCCCAGGCGCGTCGCGCCGGATCCTCGAGGATCCCAGGCACCTGATAGAAGCCGGGCTCGATGGTGACCGCCATGCCCGGCGCCAGGTCGCGGTCGAGGCGGAGGTAGGAGAGGCCGAACTGCGCGCTCCGCGCTCGCCCCGGCGCGTAGCCGGCGCGGTCGCCGAGGTCCTCCATGTCGTGCACGTCGAGGCCGAGGAGATGACCGACGCCGTGGGGGAAGAAGAGCGCGTGCACGCCATCGGCGACGAGCTCCTCGGCATCACCGCGCAGGATGCCCAGGTCGATGAGGCCGCGCGTCAGCGTGACGCAGGACGCGAGATGCACGTCTCGATAGCGAACGCCCGGCGCGACCTTGGCGATGGCGGCCTCCTGCGCCGCGAGGACCGCCGCGTAGAGCTCACGCTGCGTCGCGCTGAAGGCGCCGCTGACGGGCCACGTGCGCGTCACGTCCCCGGCCCAGCCGCCCGCGGTCTCGGCGCCGCCGTCGGCGAGGAGGAGGTCCCCGGCCTCGCAGGTGCCCTCGCTGGCGCGCTGGTGCAGCACCTCGCCGTGCACGGTGACGATGGGCCCGTAGGCCGCATCCATCCCGCGGCGGAAGAAGGCCTCCAGCATGGCGGCGCGCACGACGTGCTCTCGCACCCCCGGCCGCGTGGCCGCCATGCCCGCGCGGTGGGCGGCCACTGTCGCCTCGGCGGCGCGTCGAAGCTCGGCCTGTGCGTGCGCGTCGTGGCGCAGCCGAAGGTCGATCATGGCGTCTGCGAGGGCCCCGTCCTTGGGATGCTCGAGCGTCGGCCGGCGGCGGAGGACCCGCTCGACGAGGGGGTCGCCACCGGGCGTGGGCAGCGCGGCCTCGCCCGACGCGAGCTCCTCGAGGGGGCGAACGGGGAGCCCGAGGAGCGCGGAGAGGGCGTCACGGTCTGGGGTGACGCCGTGCCAAAGCGCATCGTCCGGCGGCGGCGTCGGCACGTGAAGCGTGCCCGGGTCGCCGCCGCCGATGCTCAGGACCGCGCCCTCGACGGGCGCGCCCACGAGATAGAGAAAGTGACTCGAGGCCCGGAAAGGATAGACGTTGGCCGCGTAGTTTCGCGCCGGGGCCGCGCCCGCGGCGAGGAGCGCGCGGTCCGTGACGCTGGCGGCGAGGAGGCGTCGACGCGCGGCGGTGGCGGCGGCGTCGAAGCCTGCGGGGAGCGAGGCTGCCATGAGCGCATCATGGCCCGCCGCACCGCGCCGGCCCAAGGGGCCCTACTCGACGGCCACGATGCGCCGCACCAGCCCATTGACCAGGTAGGTCACGAGGAGCTCGCCGCGACCGTCTTCGCCGAAGCTCGCGAGGCCGGTGCCGCGGCCGTCGCCGCCGGCCGTCAGCCCGAGGAAGCGATCGTGCTGGACCACCTCACCGTCGCAAAGCCGCACGCCCGCCACGCGATCCGAGCGGAAGTCGCCGTAGAGGTAGAGTCCCTGGAGCCGCGGGATGGCCTCGCCGCGATAGACGTAGCCGCCGGTGATGGACACGCCGGGTCCGATGGGCTGGTCCTCGACACCGTGCGGGTAGACCAGCACGGGGTCGACGCGGTCGACGGCGAGGTCCACGTTCTCCTCGTTGAAGACGCTGAAGCCCTCGTAGGCGCGCCAACCGAAGTTCGCGCCGCCGGGCGAGCCGGCGGGGAGGTAGTCGATCTCCTCGAAGGCGCCCTGACCGACGTCGCCGATCCAGAGATCGCCCGTTTCGCGGTCGAAGCTGAAGCGCCACGGGTTCCGAAGCCCGTAGGCCCAAACCTGCGGCTGCCCTTCCGGCAGGGTGAAGGGGTTGCCCGCCGCGGCGAAGCTCGGCGCGGCGTCCACGTCGAGGCGCAGCAGCGTGCCGAAGAGCGTCCGGCGGTCGAGGCCGTTGCCGATCTCCCCGAAGCGGTCGCCGCCGCCGCCCTCGTCGCCGATCGCGACGTAGAGGAAGCCGTCCGGACCGAAGGCCAGCATGCCGCCGTTGTGGTTCGGCTGTGAGTCCTGGACCTCGACCAGACGCGCGACCTCGTCGGGGAGCGCGCGGAGGGCGTCCTCGGGATCCCGCGCGAACTCGGCCACGACGTTCCGGCGCGGGCCGCCCGGCGTGATGAAGACGAAGAAGCGGCCGTTGGTTGCGTAATCCGGGTGAAAGGCGAGCCCCAGGAGCCCCTGCTCGGAGCTGGTCAGCACTTCGCCGCGGACGTCGAAGAAGGGCGTCTCGCGCACCTCGCCGTCCTGCACGACGACGATGCGGCCCTCCTTCTCGACGACGTAGAGCGTGTCCGGATCCCCGGGGGCCGTGGTCACGTAGAGGGGCTGCTCGAAGCGGTGCCCCGGCGCGACGTCCTCGGCGGTGAGCGAAGGGAAGGGCGCGGGCTCGCACGGTGTGCCCTGGTCGCCGGCCGTCGCGTCGAGGTCGCCGTCGGGCTCCGCGTCGGGGCCGCCGTCTTGGCTGCCCGAGTCGCCGGGCACGGCGTCGGAGCTGCCGCAGCCCACGAGGGCGAGCAGAAGGAAAAGGCGCGTTCGCATCATGGCCTGCGATGTAGCTGCCCGAGCGGCCTTCGTCAGGGGCTTGCCGTTTCGTCCGCGTCGGCGCGGCCTCGCCATTGCTCCATGCACCGGCCTCGGGGTAGGCATGGCCGCCATGTCCGCCGCACGTCCCTATCGGGAGGTCACGCCCGCCGCCGTGATCCTCGGCGTCTTCCTCGGCGCGATCATGACGATGTCCTTCGTCTACATCGGGCTGAAGCTCGGCTTCGGGCTTCCCGGCTCGACGGTGGCGGCCATTCTCGGCTTCGCCGTGCTCCGGGGCGCGGGCCGGCGCCTCGGCGCGAAGGACGCCGGGAGCATCGTCGAGAACAACATCAACCAGACCGTCGCGTCGGGCATCAACACGGCCTCGAGCGGCGTCGTGTTCACCTTCCCGGCGCTCCTGCTCCTCGGGGCCGATTTTGACCCGCTGACGGTGATCTTCAGCGCCATCGCGGGGTCCTTCATGGGCATCGTCGTCATCATTCCGCTCCGGAAGCAGATGCTCGAGATCGAGCGGCTCCGCTTCCCCTCGGGCGTGGCCGTGGCGACGATCCTCAAGACGCCGGGCGCGGGGGCCGAGAAGGCCATGCGCCTTTTCGGTGGCTTCGTCATCGCCGTCCTCGTGACGCTCGCGACGAACAACCACCTGCTCCCCGAGACCCTCGAGCTCGGAGCGTGGATCGGCGAGACCTTCGGTATCCCGGCCAGCGGAGCCGCCGGTGTCTACGTCGTGGGCACGAGCCTCGCGCTCTCCATGGCGAACTTCGGCGCCGGATTGCTGAGCGGACGGGGCGGCCTCGCCTTCGCCGTCGGCGGCGTGCTCGCGTGGTGGTTCGTCGCCCCCTACGCGGTCGGCCAGGGCTGGCTGCCCGGGGACCCCAGCGGCGGGGAGCTCTTCGCCGGCGTCTACTTCGGCATGCTCCGGCCCGTCGGCATCGGCGTGCTCATCGGCGGCGCGCTGGTCAGCGTCGTGCTCGCCTACCCCGCGCTCAAGGGCGCCATCCAGGGGCTTCGCTCCGCCGCGAAGCTCGCGAAGCAGGGCTCCCAGGCCGAGGAGCTCTCGCCCACGGTGCTCGGCTTCGGTTACGCGGGCTCCTTCGTCGCCCTCCTCGTCATCGCCCTCGTCGGTAGCGGCGGCGACGTGGTCACGGCGCTCGGCCTGGCCATCGCGGGCACGCTCTGGCTCGCGCTCGCCGGGCTCATCGTGGCCCAGGCCACGGGCGCCACGGACATCAGCCCGCTCAGCGGCCTCGCCCTCATCGCCGTGACCATCTTCCTGGCCATCAGCGGCAACGACGTGGTGCTCGCCATCACGCTCGGCGTCGCGGTCTGCGTCGCCACCAACCAGTGCGCCGACATGATGCAGGACCTGAAGACCGGGCACCTCGTCGGCAGCATCCCGCGGCGTCAGCAGCTCGTGCAGTTCGGCGTCGCGTGGGTCGGTCCGGCCATCGCCGTGGGCACGGTGCTTCTGCTCTGGCAGGGCGGACCCGGTGGCGCGAACGGCTTCGGTCCGGACACGCCGCTCCCGGCCCCGCAGGCGGGCGCGCTCGAGGGCATGGTGAACGGCATCGTTCGAGGGGACGCGCCCCTCGACAAATACGTCGCCGGCGCGGGGGTCGGCGCGGCGCTCTCCATGTTTCCCATCGGCGGCCTCGGTGTGCTCATCGGCCTCGCCATGTACCTGCCCTTCGAGATCACCTTCGGCTACGGCATCGGCTGCGTGGCCTCGCTCCTCCTCGAGAAGCGAAAGGGGCGCCGCTTCTACGGCGACTGGATCGTACCGGTGGGGGCCGGCTTCATCGTGGGCGAAGCGCTCACGAGCCTGACGCTGACCCTCATCAAGATCGTCGGAGGTGCGGTGTGAAGCTCATCGGCTACGTGCTCTTCGTGAGCGGGCTGCTCGTGTCCGTGACCCAGGCGGCGTACATCCCGGAGGCCGGCGAGGGGCTCGCCGCGCGCGTCGGCGCCTGGTTCGACGCCGTGGGCACGACGTTCCTGCTCGGCATCTCGCAGATGGTGGTCGGCGCGTTCCTGACGCGCGCCGCGGCGGCGGCCGCGCAGCAGGCGGCATCGCAGGCGGGTCCGGCGAAGGAGGGAGACCCGGCGGCGGCCGACCCCGTCGCGGCCGCGGGAGCGCTGCTCGCGGGACTCGCGTCGACGCTCGCGCCGCTCGCTGCCGACGGTCTGGGTGCCGACCCCGCGCGCCAGAGCGCGCTCAAGGCCGCGCTCGACGAGGTCCTCGAGGACCAGGTGCCGGACTTCCTCGAGCTTCGCCCCGCGCTCATGGACGCCTTCGGCCTCGAGGCCTTCGCCACGATGATCGGCCACTTCGCCTCCATGGAGCGCAACGCGGCTCGCGCCTGGAGCGCCGTCACGGACGAGGCCTGGGCCGAGGTCGGACCCTGCCTGGACCGAGCCCGCGTGGGCCTTCAGCGCGCGCGGGACGCCTTCCCCGCGTGAGCGCGCCGTCGCGGCCGGCGAGCCTGCCCCTGGCGCTCGCCGCGCTCGGCTGCGCCCTCCCGCTCGTCTTCCTGGTGCCGCTGGTGACGGTTCACGTGCTGGCCTTCGCCCTCGGGCTCGCGTGGCTCTTCGCCGCGCTTCGCTTCGCGAGCTTCGCCCAGCGTGCGCGCCACGGGCGCCTGAGCGAGGTCGACGGTCGCCCCCTGCGCCGCCTCGCGGGCCTTCCCTGGCTCGCGGCCTTGGCGACGCCGGTGCTGGTCCTCGGGCTCTCCGTGGGCGTCGCCGGCGACGGTCAGGCCAGCCGGGCCACGATCCTGGCGAAGGCGCTCTCCGAGTTCATCGCCTTCGGCGCCGTGTCCTTCGTGGTCCCGCTGCCGGTGACCCTGCTCGTCTTCGCCGCGACGCGTCGGCTGGTGGCGCCGCCGGCGGATGCTCCCGAGAGCTTCTGAAGCGGCGTCAGAGCTTCCAGCGGAGGAGGTGAGCCCACCACGGGCTCGGGCGCTCGCTGGGGCGCCACTCGTCGTCCCGCCGGACGGGCTCGGGGCTGCGGGGCGCGCTCGGGCGCGCGGGTTTCGGACGCTGCATGCAGTGAACTCCTGAGACGAGCGGACCTTCCGCTCCCGGCCCGTGCCCGTGTGTTTCACGGGTGTCACGGTGCCAGGGTCGTTTCCGACCGGTTTCCTGAAGACTACCCAAGAGACACGGACATATCAATCCCGACCGGTTGGTCGGGAGAAAATATCGAATGAAAGCCACGGTCTGAACGTGGTTTTCCTGCGACGCGGCGGCGTTTGCCGAGGTCTTCTATGCTGTGTTCATGCCTTCCCTCGGGACTTCTCGGCGCCCCGTGTCCGCCGCCGACGGCGCCTCCGCCATCCCCGCGCTGGTCGCATCGGCACGCGCGCGCTTCCGCAGCGGCGCGACGCGGCCCCTGCGTTGGCGCCTCGACCAGCTCGACGGCGTCGCGCGCTTCTTCGGAGAGCGCGAGCGAGAGATCCTCGAGGCCCTGCACGAGGACCTCGGCAAGCCCTCCATCGAGGCGTACGGCGCCGAGCTCAGCTTCGTGGCCAACGACCTGGCGCATGTGCGGAAGCACCTCGGGGGGTGGATGCGGGCCGAAAAGGTGCGCCTGCCGCTCGTCGCCCGCCCCGGCAGCAGCGAGGTTCGCCGCGAGCCGCTCGGCGTCGTGCTCATCATCGCTCCCTGGAACTATCCCTTTCAGCTCCTCATGGCTCCGCTGGTCGCGGCGCTGGCTGCGGGCAACGCCGCGGTGCTGAAGCCGAGCGAGGTCTCGCGACATACGAGCGCGCTCTTCGCCCGGCTGCTCCCCCGCTACCTCGACGCGCAGGCCGTGCGCGTGGTCGAGGGCGGCGTCCCGGAGACCACGGCGCTGCTCGCGGAGCGCTTCGACCACGTCTTCTACACGGGCGGGGGCCGCGTCGGCCGCATCGTCATGCGGGCGGCCGCGGAGCACCTCACGCCCGTCACGCTGGAGCTCGGCGGCAAGAGCCCCTGCATCGTGCACCGCAGCGCCGACCTCGACGTGGCGGCGCGGCGCATCGCCTGGGGAAAGTTCTTCAACGCGGGGCAGACCTGCGTCGCCCCGGACTACGTGCTCGTCGACGAGCGAGTGCACGACGCCCTGGTGCATCGCCTCGTGGCCACCGTCCGTAGCTTCTACGGTGACGACCCCGAGACGAGCCCGGACTACGCGCGCATCGTCAACGTCCAGCACCACCGGCGGCTCATGGGGCTGCTGGGCGAAGGCCAGGTGCTCTGCGGTGGCACCGGCGACGAGGCGACGCGCTACCTCGCCCCCACCATCCTCCGGGACGTGCCGCCGAGCGCGCCGGTGATGGAGGAGGAGATCTTCGGCCCCATCCTGCCCGTTGTCGCGGTCTCCGACGTGAACGCCGCGCTCCGCTTCGTGAACGCCCGACCGCATCCGCTAGCGCTCTACGTCTTCGCCGGGGACGCCGCGGTACAGGAGCAGGTGCTCGAGGGCACGAGCTCCGGCGGCGCCGTGGTCAACCACTGCATGCTCCACCTCGCCGTGCCGGACCTGCCCTTCGGCGGTGTGGGCGAGAGCGGGATGGGGAGCTACCACGGGCGCTGGGGCTTCGAGACCTTCAGCCACCGCCGTGGCGTGCTCAAGAAGCCGACGCGCATCGACCCGCCGATCATGTATCCGCCCTTCTCGCGCCTCGCGAAAGCCGTCCTGCGCCGGCTGCTCTAGACCCGCTAACGGCGCCTGGGCTGCCGCGTCGAAATCCGCATGGGTGCCGCTGCGTACTATCCTCGAGCCATGAGCGCGGCATACAGCGACGCGGAGGTGAAGGAGATCCTCCGGCGCGCCCTCGAGCGGGGCGCCGAAGACGAAGGGCAGCTCTCCCACGCGGAGCTCGCTGCGGCCGCGGCCGAGGTCGGCGTGGCCCCGGAGCGCTTCGAGGCCGCTGCGGCGGAGGTCCGTGCGCAGCGCGAGGACGCGAAGCTGCTCGAAGAGGGCCGCGCCATCGCGATCACGAAGCGGAAGCGTCGCGTGCGCGACTTCTGGCAGCACGTCGGCACCTACGCCGTCGTCAACGCCTTCCTCTTCGGCGTGGACATGCTGAGCGGCGGCGGCACCTGGTGGTACTGGCCGGCGATGGGCTGGGGCCTCGCGGTAGCGCTTCAGGCGCTCGGGCTCCTCGGCGCCGGCGAGCCGGACGAGGCCGAGCTCCGGCGCCTCGCCAAGAAGCGCCGGAAGCGGCTCGCGAAGAAGAACCGCGTCCACGGCGCGCGGCAGGAGCGCAAGCGGCGCAAGGAGCGCGTGGCGGATGCCGAGCAACGCTTCGAAGCGGCCGTCGAGCGCGGCGTGGCGGCGCTCCTCGACGTCGCAGCGCGGGGCATCGAGACCGCCCTCGTGGACCGCGAGGGTGCCTCCCGCGGGACCTCCGCGGAGACCGGCTTCGGCCGCTACGTGGCGCAGGAGAAGGGCCAGCC
>CALCTH010000060.1 GCA_937893795.1 uncultured Myxococcales bacterium
GCGTTCAGGAGCAGTTCGACAGCGGCCTGGTTCTCGGCGTCGAACTCGACGGCATCGATCTGCGTGGCTTCGACAGCGACGGAATCGCAGCGTTCCGTCGTCAGCTGGTGGACCACCACGTCGTCGTCGTTCGCAACCAGCAACTGACAGTCGACGACCAACTGGCGTTCGGTCGTGCCTTCGGTGAGCTCGCCACCCCTCCCTACGTCGAGGGATCGGCGGCTCATCCCGAAGTCATCGAGATCGTCCCCGCGCCGGGCGTCATCATCCTGGAGGGCGTCACGCGTGGCGCCGAGGTCGTCGGGGGCCGGCTCCGCGTCCCGCTCGGCAGCGTCTTCGCGGGCCAGCGCCGGGACGTGCTCTTCAAAGCGCGCGTGGACACCTCCGCGCCGGGCACCCGGGAGCTGGCGACGGCCAACCTCGTCTTCCGCGCGCCGGGGAGTGACGCCGCCCAGTCGCAGAGCGTGCCGCTTCGCTACGCCGTGACCTCCGACGCTCGGGCCGCCGAGCGCTCCGAGCAGCCCCGCGTGCGCTCCATGGTGTCCACCTACCGCGCCGCCGAGGCGCAGCGGCTCGCGGCCGTCGCCTTGAACCAGGGCAACCGCGCCGAGGCCGAGCGCCAGTTCGAGGAGGCCGACCGGGCCCTCGCGGAGGGCGAGGCCGTGGCCCCCGCCCCGCAGCGCGTCTTCCTCCAGCAGCAGCGGGAGCGAAACAGCGTGAACCGGCGCCGCGCCCGCGAGGCCGCCAGCCCCGCCGAGGCCCGAGGGGCTGCCCTCGACAGCTACGACGCGGCCCTCGATGCCGAGGGCTATTGAGCGCCCTCAGCGCTGGAGGCGGCGCACCACGGGGGCACCGGTCGAGGTCTGGAGGATCACGGTGCCCCCGCTCGAGCCGGCGAAGGCCGTGGTCTGCTCCGCTGGTGCGTAGGCGGTCACACCCGTGAGAAGCGGATCGCCGGCCGCTGCGATGGTGAGCGCAGGCGGTCCCGAGGGCACCAGCGCATCTCCGAGGATCGTGAAGAGGCCGGCCCCGTTCAGGATCTGCCACTCGTTCCGCAACGACGAGCACACGATGACGATGCCGCCGTCATCGAGGAAGTCGAGGAGCGCCGTCCGCCAGGCGTCGCGCACGGTCACGGCGGAGAACGCGGCGTCGTCCTGCTCCGGCACGAGCAGCACGTCCGTACCGACGAGCGAGGTCGCGAGGTTGCGGAAGTTGGTCAGCGCCCGGTAGCGGGTCGTCTGCCCCGCGGCCGTCACCGTCCTGTCGATGGCGCTCTTCGTGTTGGCGGCCTCGCCGCCGGGCGACGTGTCCGCGAACTCGGTGTACTCGAGGATGTCGATGGTGCCCGTCTCGCTCGTCAGGAGCACGGCGTTGCCCACGACGCGGTCCTGGTCGGCGCTCGACGCGAAGTAGTCGTGGCCGATGAGCACCGCCTGGCCCCGCTCGCCGAGGTTCTCGATCTCGAGCGTGTAGTCGCCGCTCCGGCCGAAGCCGAAGCCGTCCACGGCCAGGAAGTAGGTCCCCGGCTCGAAGCTCTCCTCGAGCTGCGAGAGCGTGCCGGCGCCGTCGTCGTCGTCACAGAAGAGCGCGGTGCTCGTCGCACAGGGCGCCTCCCGGACGTGCAGCACCGTGTCGAAGGCGGTTGGCCGAATCGTCTCGAAGCGGAGCGTCGTCCGCGACGTGACCTCGAACTCGTAGACGTGCTCCGGTGAGTTCGCCGTGCCACCGCACGTGGCATTGAGGGCGTTGGAGGCGCCGGCGGTCGTGCTCGAGATCGTCGCCGTGGCGCCTTCGGCCGGTAGCTCGAGCTCGACGGCGGTGGCGCACGTGTCGGGCGTCTCGATGTCGACCTCGAGCGTGAAGTCACCGATGGTCCCCGTCGGCCCGTCCACGGCGAGCGTGAAGGTGCCGGGCTGGAAGACCTCGTCGAGGAGCGAGAGGGTGCCGGCCCCGCCGTCGTCGTCGCAGGCGAGCTCGGACCGGCCGGCCACGCACACGTCGCGCACGTGCAGCACGGTGTCGAAGCGCCCCACGCCGGGCGGCACGGTCTCGAAGCGCACGCGCCGCGGCGCCGTCAGCTCGAGGTCGTAGAGGATGTCGCCGCCGCCCCCGCCGCAGCTGGCGAGCACCGCCGAGGACGCGCAGAGCGTGGAGGCATCGAGGGTCTGGAGCCCGTCGTCTCCGTCGAGGGTGTTCGCCGTCGCGCAGGTGTCGCCGAGCGGAATGACGGGCGCGCCGGGGATGCACGCGCCCATGCGACACAGGTCTCCGCGTGTGCAGACGTCGCCGTCGTCGCAGAGCGTGTCGTCCGGCTCCGGGAGGGCGATGCATCCACCGGCGTCCTCCAGGCAGGTACCCACGAGGCACTCGTCGTCGAGGTCGTCGCAGCTGACGTCCGCGCCAGCCGTGCATCGGCCCGCCGTGCAGCTGTCGCCCTCGCTGCAGACGCGGCCGTCCTCGCAGGGCGTCCCGTTCGGAAGCGGGAGGGGCTCGCAGGCCCCCGTCATCGGGTTGCAGATGCCGGCGTTGCAGGCGTCCCCGGCGCCCGAGCAGTCGCGCGGCAGACCCGCGCGGCAGAGGCCACGGCGGCAGGTATCGCCGACGGAGCAGGGGTCGCCGTCGTCGCAGAGCGTCCCGTTGGGCACGGGCTCGGGCCGACAGGCTCCGAGGGCGTCGTCGCAGACGCCGACGGTGCAGGGCGTGTCGAAGTCCGAGCAGTCCGGCCCGCCGCGGCCCGTACATACGCCGCGGTCGCAGAAGTCGCGCACGGTGCACGCCTGCCCATCGTCGCAGGTCGTCCCCTCCGGGCGAGGCACCGCCACGCAGACGTCCGCGTCGGGGGCGCAGCGACCGACCACGCACTCGCCGTCCAGGCGGCTGCAGTCGTCGCCGCCGCAGGGGTCCGGCATGTCCGGCCCGCCCATGTCGAAGCCCATGTCGAGGCCGCCGTCGGTGCCGAGCTCGGCGGGCAGGTCGAAGGGCGCCCCGTCGATGGGCGGGGCATCGAGGGGTGGCCCGGCGGCGGGCAGGTCGGCCGAGAGGTCCGCGCCCGCGGCGCCGGGCCCTCGACCGGGGCCGAGCTCGAGGTTCGTCCGACCGCAGCCGCCGAAGACCAGCGAAAGGCAGACGCCGAGCAGCAGCGCTCCAGGGGTCGTCCACGAGGAGAGTCTCGTCGTCACCTTCCGCCTCATCGTCTGGGTGTGGTCCTTGGCGGGGTCGCCCGTCACGGAATCCCCGTGACTCCGTAGCGTGCTCGCGGGCCGCGCGCTCTGCTATCCCGCTCCCATGACCCTCCCGGACGCGGTCTCCCTCGTTCGCACGCTCGTGGCGGAGCCTTCCGTCAGCTCGCCGGACCCGGCCCACGACCAGCCGAACCGCCGCGTCATCGAGCGCCTCGCGGAGTGGGCCGAGCACGTGGGCTTCCGCTGCGAGGTCGTCCCGCTCGAGAGCGATCCCGGGAAGGCCAACCTCGTCGCCACCCTGGGCGAGGGCGAGGGCGGCCTCGTGCTGGCCGGCCACTCGGACACCGTCCCCTTCGATCGGAGCGGCTGGGCGACGGACCCCTTCGAGCTCACCGAGACCGACGACGGTCGCCTCTTCGGTCTGGGCTCCGCGGACATGAAGGGATTCTTCGCGGCCGCGCTGCGCGCCGCCTCGAAGATCGACACCCCGCTCCGGCGTCCCCTCGTGCTCGTCGCGACGGCCGACGAAGAGAGCACCATGAACGGCGCTCGGCAGCTCCTCGCCGAACGCCGGCTCCTCGCGGACCGCGCGGTCATCGGTGAGCCCACGGGCCTCGCGCCGGTGCGCGCCCACAAGGGCATCCTCATGGAGCGGCTCACGATCCTCGGACGCTCGGGTCACTCGAGCGACCCCTCCCTCGGCGCGAGCGCGCTCGAAGGCATGCACGCGGCCCTCGGCATCCTGCTCGAGGTCCGGGCGGCGCTCCAGCGCGACCACCGCAACCCAGACTTCGCGGTCCCGGGGCCGACGCTGAACCTCGGGCGCATCGAAGGAGGCGACAGTCCGAACCGCATCTGCGCCAAGTGCCAGCTCACCTACGATTTGAGGCCGCTCCCGGGCATGGACCTCGCGGCGACGCGCGCGCGCATCCGCTCGGCGCTCGCGGAGCGCTTCGAGGGCGACGCCCTCGACTTCGTACACGAGAGTCTCGTGGAGCCGGTGCCGCCCTACGCGGAGTCCCCCGACGCGTCCCTCGTGCGGGACCTGGAAGCGCTGACGGGCCGGGCCGCCCGGGCCGTGATGTTCTGTACCGAGGCGCCCTTCTTCCAGGCCCTCGGCATGGAGACCGTCGTGTGCGGTCCCGGGAGCATCGACGTGGCGCATCAGCCCGACGAGCACACCAGCCGGAGCCAGCTCGCCGAGGCGGAGGCACTCTACGGCCAGCTCATCCACAAAAGCTGCGGGGTCTCGTGAGCGAGCGAAGCGCACCGCTCCGGCTTCCGCTCGAGCCCGCCGCCGACGAAGACGCCTTCGTCCGCTTCTTCCGTCAGAGCGCGCCCTACATTCGGGCGCATACGGGGCGCACCTTCGTGGTCGTTTTCGGTGGAGAGGCGCTGCTCAGCCAGGGTTTCGGCGCGCTGGTGAACGACGTCGGGCTGCTCCACGCCCTCGGCGTGCGCCTGGTGCTCGTGGCCGGGTCGCGGCCGCAGATCGACCGGCGCCTCGCGCGCGGCGGCATCGAGACGCGCATCGTCGATGGGCTCCGCGTGACGGACCGCCACGCGCTCGAGGTCGCCATGGAGGCCGCCGGCGCGAACCGTGTGCAGCTCGAACGGCACCTCACGATGGGGCTTCCCGGCACGCCCATGGCCGGCGCGCGCGTGCGCGTGGCGGCCGGCAACTTCGTGACCGCGCGTCCCTACGGCGTCGTCGAGGGCGTCGACTACGGCTACACGGGCCGCGTGCGCCGCGTCGACGTCGAGGCCATCGAGGCGCGCCTCGACGCCGGTCAGATCGTCACGCTCACGCCCATCGGCTACTCGGTCACCGGCGAGGCCTTCAACCTCTCGACGCCAGAGCTCGCCGCGGACACCGCGATCGCGCTCGGCGCGGACAAGCTCGTGTCGCTCGTCGAAGGGAGGGGTGTGGTCGACGCCAAGGGACGGGTCCCGGCCGAGCTCGACCTCCCGGGCGCCGAAGCGATGCTCGCCACGAAGAGGCGCTTCGCCGTCGACGTGCGCCAGCACCTCGAGGCGGCGCTGGCCGCCGTCCAGGGCGGCGTGCGGCGAGCGCATCTCGTGCGCCGGAAGGACCCCGGGGCGCTCCTGCGCGAGCTCTACACGCGCGACGGCATCGGGACGATGATCGTCGCCGAGCGAACGGACGACGTGCGTCCGGCGCGGCCCCGGGACGTACCCAGCCTGCTTCAGCTCCTCGAGCCCCTCGCCGAGCAGGGGCTGCTCGTGCACCGACCGCGGGAGCTCCTCGAGACGGACATCGAGCGCTTCCACCTCAGCGAGCGCGACGGGCTCGTGGTGGCGTGCGCCGCGCTCTACACCTACGTCGAGGAGCGCATGGGCGAGCTCGCCTGCCTCGCGGTGCACGCGGCCCACCGCCGGTGCGGGCGCGGTGAGGCCATGCTCGAGGCCTTCGAGCGGACGGCGCGCGAGCGAGGCATCGAAACGCTCTTCGTGCTCACCACGCAGGGGAGCCACTGGTTCCTCGAGCGTGGCTTCGTGCCCGGCGCGCCGAAGGACCTTCCCGGGACGCGCCCTCGCTACGACCGTAAGCGCGCCAGCAAGGTGCTGCTGAAGCACCTCGAGTAGCCGGCCGGCGCGAAGCCGCGTCGCTCAGGCGTCGACGACGAGGGCGGTGATGTTGTCGACGCTGCCCGCGTCGTAGGCGACGTCGATGAGCTCCTGGGCGGCGTCCGCGGCGCTGGCCGACGCGAGGAGCACGGCGGCGATGTCGTCGTCATCGACGACGTCCGTCAGCCCGTCCGTGCACAGCAGGAACGTGTCGCCCGCACGCACCTCGACGAGCGCGACCTCGGGCGTCGCGTCCATGCGCGCCGAGATGCAGCGCGTGACCATGGCGGAGAAGGCGCCGGGTAGCTGGCCCGCGAGGCTGCCCGCGCCGGCGGCGTCCAGCTCGGCGAGGAAAGAGTGGTCCCGCGTCAGCCGCACGAGCTCGCTCCCGCGGAGCCGATAGACGCGCGAGTCTCCGAGGTGCGCCACCAGGGCCTGCTCCTCGTCGAGGCGCCACAGCGCCACGAGCGTGGTCCCCATGTCCTCGAGGGGCCCCTTGGCGAGGCGTGAGACCTCGGCGTGCGCCATGCGCGTCGCGAGCTCGATTCGTTCCCCGGCCAGCTCGGCGCTGGACGCCCTGCCGGCGGATGCGCCGTGCGGGGCCATGCGCTCGAAGAAGCCCACGAGGGTGTCGACGGCGACGCGGCTGGCCACCTCTCCGCCCTCGTGGCCGCCCATGCCGTCCGCCACGAGGAAGAGGCCGAGGTCATCGCGGGAGCGATATGCGTCCTCGTTGTTCTCTCGGCGCCCCGTGATGCTCTCTGCCGCTGCTCTCATGCTCGTCTCTCGCCGCCGTGCTGCGGTAGGGCCTGGCCAGGTCACGAACGCTCCCAAGCGGAGGTCGGTCCCGGCGTCTCGCCGTTTCGTCGCGGAGGCTACCACGGAGCCCTCGTGCCAGCTTCGTGCCAGGGCGCGCAGGACCCCTCGAGGTCCCAAAGCGGTGCCTTTCCGCCGCGAGACGGACGAATCAGAGGCTCTGACGCCCTTTCACTTCTGAAAAGCCGTGGGGCGGGCCCTTGCGGAGGCGAAATCGGAATCGCGCCGAGGAAATCGTCTGATTCATGACCCGATCGTCGGTCGCCCGGCCACTGTAGCGAGTGCGCGGGGCGTCGGCGCCGCGCGGCCACGGCACCGACATCACGGAACTGGGAGGCCCGTTGCAGACCCGCACCCTCACCCCTCGCCCGACCACCCCGATCACGGTCGACGTCCCCGAGTCGGATCCCACGCGCCGCGCGCTTCGCGCCGCCGCGAGCCGTATCCTCGACGCGGAGGGCTTCGCCGGCCTTTCGCTTCGCCGTGTCGCGAAGGAGGCCGGGGTCACCACGATGGGGATCTACAGCCGCTTCGGTGGCAAGGACGGGCTCCTGGACGCCCTCTGCCTCGAGGGCTTCGAGCGCCTCCAGGCCGCCCAGCGCGCCCTCCCGCAGACGGTCGATCCGCGCGCCGATCTCCGTGCCCACGCGCGCGTGCAGCACGACGTCGCCATGGCGCACCCGGCTCACTACCAGGTGATGTTCGGTCGTCCCGGCGGCTTCCGGCGGAGCGAGGCGTCCGAACAGCTGGCGGCGCGCACCTTCGCGTCGCTCCGTGACGCCGTGTCGCGGTGCCTCGCGGCCGGTGCCCTCAACGGGGACGCCGACGAGATCGCCGACGCCATCTTCGCCCTGGTCCACGGGCACGCCAGCGCCGACGCCGCGGGGCATCCGCGTGCCAGCTCCGAGGCGCGCCTCGACGCGGCGCTTCGAGCGCTCCTCCGCGGCTACGCCCTCTCCTGAGCCGGGCCCGACCTCAGGCCGGCTCGGTGAAGGGGTGGGGGTCGTTCCACATCCGCGCCATGAGCACGATGGGCACCGTGAACCACGGGAAGTTGGCCAGGAGCACCAGCCCGACCGAGTCCGTGGCATGGGCGCCGAAGAGCTCCTCCCAGCAGATGACGAACACCACGGTCATCATCGCGGCACCCCATACGAAGCACCAGTTGCGGATCCACTCCTTGCCCTTGATGAAGGCGTAGATGGCCGCGATGTAGAAGGGGAAGTAGAAGATCTGGTCGATCCAGATCGTCGCGCGCCACCAGGCCTCGCGCGCCATCAGCGGCGGGTCGAAGTTCCGCCCCCACCAGTGCACGAGGTCGACCAGCGGGGCCGGGGGCCAGAGCGGGTACTCGAAGTCGTTGGGATCGTCGATGACGAGCTGCTCCATGTCGACGATGGGCGTGATGAAGAGCAGGTTCAGCAAAAAGAAGCCCACGAAGAGGTAGTCGAGCTTTCGCTCGCTGAGCGGCTTCACGCGCCGGGTCGGGGAGGATTCGTTGGCGGACATGGCGCGCGAGCATCGCGGACAAGCCTCGCGGTCACAAGGTGCTTTCGCCGTCGCCCATCGGGCGGGGTGGACCGCTCCCGAGGGCGGTGCTAGCTCCACCGGATTGCAGGGTTTGCCGTGCGGCCTTCGGCCACGGCGACCAGGAGGAAGCATGGTAGCGGACGGCGTAGGCCGAGGAGGCGCCGCGGAGGCGCAGGGCGACGCGGAGCTCGACCGCGTCGTTCGCGAGGAAGAAAAGGTCCTCGCGCGGGTGAACCGCACCCTCAACGCGCGCCGCACGGAGCGGCGCGGGCCCTTGATCGACTACGACGCCGAGCTCCTCGCGCTACGAGACCAGATCCGGACGGCGCGCCTCGAAGACATCCCGCCGCTCGTCGAGGAGATGGAGCGCATGCAGCAGGTCGCCGCGCGCCGCGCGCGTGTGACCGACAGCCAGGTGGACGCCTCCTCGCCCTACTTCGGCCGCCTGCTGCTCGAGGAAGGGGACCGTAAGCGCGAGGTCCTCATCGGGCGCGCGACCTTCCTGGACTCGAAGACCGGCGTGCGCATCGTGGACTGGCGCGACGCGCCCGTGAGCCGGATCTACTACCGCTACGAAGAGGGCGACGACTACGAGGAGCAGTTCGGCGACCGGGACGTGGAGGGCGAGGTACTGCTCCGGCGGGCGCTCTCCATCGGTCAGGCCCAGCTGAAGCGCATCGGCGCGCCCCAGGGGACCTTCATCAAGAAGGGAAGCGGCGGGTGGACGCGTGCCGGCACGAGCGCCACGGCGCTCTCCGGCGGTCAGGGCGCGGCGATGCGCCCGGAGAAGCACCACAAGCCCGGCACCCTCGGCACCGGCGAAGGCGACGACGGCGAAGACAAGTCCCTCGCCGAGGTCACGGCGCTCATCGACGCGCGCCAGTTCGAGCTCATCAGCCGACCGACGAGCGGCCTCGTCGTCATCCAGGGCGGCGCCGGCAGCGGCAAGACCACCATCGGGCTTCACCGCCTCGCCTATCTCGCCTTCCAGGACCGGCGCCGCTTCCGCGGCGACCGCATGATGGTGCTCGTCTTCAACGACGCCCTCGTGCGCTACATCTCGCGCGTCCTCCCGGCCCTCGGCGTCGAGGACGTGCCCGTCACGACCTATGAGCGCTGGGCGAGCAAGCTTCGGCAGCGCACGGTGCCGCACCTCCCGAAGCACTACGCCGAGGACACGCCGAGCGTCGTCACGCGGCTCAAGAAGCACCCCGTGATGCTCAAGCTCATCGACGGGTGGGGAGACAGCCAGGCGGCGCGCGTCGACGCGGCCATCACCGAGGTCGGCAAGGCCCTCGAAGGCGGCGGCAAGGCCCTTCGCCAGTGGCGGAGCACCGAAGGCGACGCGCCCGGCGAGCGGGTGCGGCGCCTCCTCGGGTGGCTGCGCGGCTCCGAGGGTAAGAAGCTCGCCTCGGGCACGCGGCTGACGCTCCAGCGTGCGGCGGAGCGGGCCGAGGCCCAGGCGGACGACGTCGTCGAAGCCTGGGGCGACATCCTCACGAGCCTCCCGGGTCTCCAGGAGGCCTTCGCGGAGCACGCGCCGGAGGCCTTCTCGCCGCGGGAGCTGGAGTGGGCTCACGCCTGGTGCGCCCGGCGCATCCCCCTGGTCCAGAACTGGCGCGAGGAGGAGGTCGAGCGCATCGCCGACGGCGAGTCCCGACGGGCGCCATCCACGGAGGGCGTCGACGGCGCCGACGAGCGGGAGCTGCCGACCCTCGACCGAGAGGACGACGCGATCCTGCTGCGGCTGCACCAGCGGCTCCGCGGCAAGCTGCCCAACCGCTCGAAGAAGGACGTGCTCGCCTACGAGCACGTCTTCGTCGACGAGACGCAGGACCTCAGCCCCCTCGAGCTCGCCGTCGTGCTCGACACGACCACCAAGCAGCGGAGCGTGACGCTCGCCGGTGACACGGCGCAGAAGCTCTACATGGAGAACGGCTTCAGCGACTGGAAGAGCGTCCTCGCGGACCTGGGCCTCGACCACGTGCAGATCGAGCCGCTGCGGCTGAGCTACCGCTCGACGGTGGAGATCATGGACGTGGCCAACGAGGTGCTCGGGCCGCTCAAGAAGGAGGACGGGGGCCGGGCCGTGCGTCATGGCGCGCCCGTCGAGCTCTTCCGCTTCACGGGGAGCGGAGAGGCGGTGGCCTTCCTCTCCGAGGCGCTGCGCAACCTGGCGCGCAGCGAGCCGCTCGCCTCCGTGGCCGTGATCTCGCGCTACGCCGAGCAGGCGGACCTCTACTTCAAGGGCCTCCGACGCGGCGAGGTGCCGAATCTCCGCCGCGTGGCGGATCAGGACTTCCTCTTCCGGCCCGGCGTCGACGTCACGGACGTGCGCCAGGTGAAGGGCCTCGAGTTCGACTACGTGGTTTGCGTCGACGCGAACACCTCGACCTACCCGGACGAGGACGATGCGCGGCACCTGCTGCACATCGCCGCCACGCGCGCCGCGCACCAGCTCTGGATCGTGTCGACGGGCTCGCCGGCGATGATCCTCCCGGAGTCGCTTCGGGCTCAGGTCTGAGCCCGGGCCGGATCGTGACGGTGCCCGGCGAGGACACGGCTCCGGACGACGCGCTCCTCGCTCAACGCCGCGCGGCCTTCCCTGCCTGGGAGCCACGTCGCATCGTCCACGACGACGGGGACGTCATCGCCGTCGACAAGCCGGCGGGTGTGCCCAGTCAGGCCGCGACGGAGCGCCCGGACGACGTCCCCGCGAGGCTCCGAGCCTTCCTCGAAGGCCGCGGCGAGGAGGCGACGCTCGGGATCCACCAGCGCCTCGACCAGGAGACCTCCGGGCTCCTGCTCTACGCCCGCCGCAAGGCGATGAACCCGCCGCTGGCGCGGGCCTTCGAGGGCCGGCAGGTCGAGAAGGGCTACGTGGCCGCCGTCGTCGGGTGGCGCGGGGGGAGCCGTACGCTCCGTGACCGGCTGGCCCCGGCCCGAGGCGGCGGGACCCGGGTGCTCGGTCCGAAGGAGCGCGCCCGGAACGCGCGCGAGGCGGTCACTCACGTGGAGCTCCGCGCGCGGCGGGGCACGAGGGCGCTCCTCGCCCTCCGCATCGAGACCGGGCGCACCCATCAGATCCGCGCGCAGCTCGCGCACGCGGGCGCGCCGGTGGTGGGTGATGCGGCCTATGGCGGCGAGGCGGCGCCACGCCTGATGCTCCACGCCGAACGCCTCCGCCTCGCGCACCCGGCCGGAGGCCACACGCTCGCGCTCGAGGTGCCGCCGCCGCCGCTCTTCGACACATGGCTTGCGGGAGACGGCCGGGAGAGCCTCGACGACGCGCTCGCGCGGGCCCTCGGCCGTCGCCACGGCCTCGCACATGCGGCGGCCGAGGCGGAGCCGACGACCTGCTTTCGCGCGGTGGACTTCGGAGACGGCCTCGGCGCCGTCCGGGTGGACGTCTTCGACCGCTGGGCGGTGCTCCACGATTACGGCGACGCGCCGCCCGACCTGGCGACGGCCCTCGTCACGCGCGGCTTCGCCGGCGTCTACCTGAAGCGGCGGCCGAAGAAGGCGAGCGACGCGGACATCGCGACCCTCGCTCCGCCGGAGCCCGTGGCCGGCGTCCCGGCGCCGGCGCCGCTCCTGGTCCGCGAAGACGGGCTCCGCTTCGCGCTCCGCCTCGGCGAGGGGCTCTCGCCCGGGCTCTTTCTGGTCCAGCGTGGCGCCCGTCGGCGCGTACGCGCCGCCGCCGCGGGGCGGCGGGTGCTCAACCTCTTCGCCTTCACGGGCCCCTTCACCGTCGCAGCGCTGGCCGGAGGTGCGGCGGAGGCGACGAGCGTCGACGTGTCGGCCCCCGCGCTCGTGCGGCTGCGGGACAACGCGGCGCGGAACGACCGACGAACCGGCGACGTCGTGCAGGAGGACGCCTTCGCCTTTCTCACGCGCGCGGCGCGACGCGGGGAGCGCTGGGACCTGGTGATCTGCGACCCCCCCACCTTCGCGACGACGAAGAAGCGACGGTGGACGAGCGGGCGCGGCTGGGTCGAGCTGGCGCGGCTCTGCTTCGCCGTCACGGCGCGCGGCGGCGAGGCGCTCCTGAGCAGCAACGACCGACGCCTCTCGCGCCAGGCCTTCCGCAAGTTCGTGCATGAGGGGGCGCGGAGCGCCCGGCGGGAGCTGGCCTCACTGCGCGACCTGGCCCCCGGTCGTGACGTACGTCCGGCCTTCGGGCGCTAGCCCAGCACGAAGCGCCTCTGGCTCACGTTCGCTGACTGTGGCGTGGCCGCTCTGGCCGCGACGAGGTGCACGGCGTCGTCCGCTTCCGCCAGGCTCGCCGCCTGGCGCCGGAGCGCGTCGACCACCGCTTCCGTGCGTCCGGGGAGCGTGAGCGCGGGGCGATGCGCGAGGTAGAGGCGCTCGCGCGCGAGCCCGGCGCCGAGCGGGACGAGCCCCGCGCGCCGGCCGACCAGCGTCGGCAGGACGGCCACGAAGCCGCCGCTCGTGGCGGCGCTGACCAGCTCGGCCTCGCGGGCGACGCGGAGCGCGATGCGACGCCTCCGATGCGCGGGCCAGCGGCTCCGGTACCCGCCGACGTCCACGAGCGCCGCGAAGGGGGCTTCGCCGAGCGCGCCCGGATCGTTGGCCCCGACGAGCGAATGCCCCGGCGCCGCGAAGACGTCGTAGGCCAGCTCGAGCAGCGGCAGCACGGTGAGCGTCTCGTCCTCGGGGACCGAGGGAGCGAGGGCGACGTCGATGACCCCACGGCGGAGGAGCCCCGCCATTTCGCCGTCGGCGACGTCCTGCACGTGCGGGACCAGGCGCGGATGGCGGCTCGTCACGTCCGCCAGGGCGGGCAGCACGAGCGGCGGGCCGAGGGCGCCGGCGCAGGCCACGTGGACGGGTCCGAGGAACTGGGACGACTCCACCGCCTGGAGCCCCTCGTGCACCGTCCGCATCGCGTCGCGCACCGCCCTCAGGAAGGCCTCGCCCGCCGCGTTGAGCACGATGCGCCGTCCCGTACGGTCGAAGAGCGGCGTCCCCGCCGCGTCCTCGAGGAGCCGGATGCTCCGCGAGAGGGCGCTCGGGGTGACGTGAAGCGCCTGCGAGGCGCTGGGAAGGTGCTCGGTTTCGGCGACGACGCGAAAGGCCGGCAGCCAGCTCCAGAGCTCGTGAAGGCGACGCACACGCTCCATGATGGGGGGCCGTACGTTCGAGAAAGCGAGACGGTTTCAGCTTTTTCGCGCGGGCTCGGGAATCGCGCCCGGGAGCGCGTCGTCGTCGGGAACCGCGATGCCGGCGAGGGCCAAGAGCCGCAGCGCGTTGCTCGTGCGCACCACGCCCTCGCGGAGTCGGTAGTCGAAGACCATCTCGCCGGCCTCGTCCAGCACGTCCGTGAAGTGGACGTTCAGCACCGCGGGCCGCTCGTCGGCCAGGCAGGCCAGGGCCACGTCGTGCGTCGCGGCGAGGCCGAGGGCGCCCCGGTCGAGCAGGTGCGCGAGCACGGCCCGGGCCCCGAGGTGGCGTGCGCGGGCGTTCGTGCCCCGGAGGAGCTCGTCGAGGAGGAAGAAGATCGGCGGGCCCGCGTCCGCGCGCTCGACCACCGAGCGGAGCTTCTCGAGCTCGGCCCGGAAGTAGCTCGCGCCCCGCTGGAGCGAGTCGTGCGCGCGCATGCTCGCGCGGAGCCGCACCCGGGAGGTGACGAAGGTCTCCGCGGTCACCGGTCCCCCGGCGAACGCGAGGGCCAAATTCAGACCCACGGCCCGGAGCAGCGTGGACTTCCCGGCCATGTTGGAGCCGGTCACGATGAGCGCCCCGGGGAGCCCGGGCAGCGCGACGTCGTTGGCGACGCGCTCCGACGGCGGAAGCAGCGGGTGCGCCAGCCCGCGCGCGGTGAGCGGTGTGGGCTCGGCCGCGATCTCGGGGAAGCGCGCGGCGGGGTCCTGGTCGAGGAGCGTGGCGAGGCTCGCGAGGGCCTCGAGCTCCGCGAGCGCGTCGAAGGCGCCGGCCAGGCCCTCCCGGACCTCGGCGTTCCAGCGCTCGAGGCGAAGCAGGACCTGTAGATCCCAGAGCACGGTCAGGTTCACGACGAAGTGCAGGAGGAACTGCGTGTAGAGCTCGGCGAGACCAGCCCAGCGATCGAGGCGCGCGAGGTACGCCGAGGGGGGCGCTCCGGCGACGTGCATCCGTTCCCGCAGCGCGACGAGCGCCGGGCTCTCGAAGCGCCGCCGCTCCACCGCCTCGAGCATGGTGCGGAAGGCCTCGACGTAGCCGCGGCGCGCGGCGACGAGCTGGAAGGCCTCGATCGCGTGGCCGCCGCGGCGCCACGCGACCAGCAGCTGAAGCGCCACGCGCACGCCGGCCGCGGCCAGGGGCACCTGGCCCGAAGCGCTCAGCGCGACGACGGCGAGCGTGACGGGCGGAAGCCCCTGCACGAGGAGCGCGCGCGGGCTCCCGTGCAGAAACGCCGAGCGCTCCGTGAACGCGAGAAAGGGCGCCGGGTCGAGCTTGGCGGGCGTGTCGCGCCCGCGGGCCCGCGCCAGCGCCCGGCGTCCCCGGGCCGCGAAGGCCTCGAGGTCCTCCCGGAGCTCGAGGTCGGCGGCGAGCTCCGCCACCGCGGCCTGTCGCCGATGAATCGTCGCGGCGTCCGCCGGGGCCGCGAGCCAATCCAGCAGCTGCGCTTCGCCGCGCGTCGTGTGCGTGACGTCGAGGCGCTGGGCGAGCGAGGCCGGCCCCGCCAGATCGATGTCGCCGGCGTAGCCGTGATCCGGGGGCAGGGCGTCCGTGCCTGTCGCCGGGAGCGCGTGCCAGGTGCCCCGTACCCTGAGGAGATGCCGCGCATGCACGGCGGCGCGCGCCTCCGCGTCGTCCCGGGCCGCGAGGACCCGCGCGTGCACGAAGACCAGCACGCCGAAGACGAGGGTGGCGGCGGCGGCGACGACCCCGAGCCATGCGCTCCCGGCCGCGGCGGAGACTCCGCTGATGGCCGCGACGAGAAACGCGCCGAGGCGGGCGAAGCTCAGCCGATCGGCCCGCGCCGAGAGCGCCCTCGCCTCGTCGCGCCAGCGCGCTTCGGCCGCCGCGTGGCGGGCTTCGGCGCCGCCCGCGCTCACGATGTGGACCTCGCGGTCGAGGAGGGAAGGGCCCGGCGACCGAGCACCGGGCTCCACCCGAAGCGATGCAGCGCGATGAGCGGAGCCACGGCCATCGTCGAGGTCCCGGCGTAGAGCAGGCAGACGTAGAGGAGCTCGCCCTGCGCGGGCTGACCCGGGAAGAAGAAGCTCACGAGGAGGAGTCCGATGCTCACGTTGCGTACGACCACCTCGATGGTCAGCGCCAGGGCATCCGCGTCGTTCCGGCCGGCCAGGCGAACCAGGTGCGGTACGGCCAGCGCCAGCAGGATGGCGAAGCCGAGCGTGAACGCCGGCGGAAGCCACCCGTACTCCGCCAGCTCGATGCGCCCGCTCTTCAGCGAGACGGCGGCGACGGTGAGGATCGCGACGATGCTGCCGCGGATGGCCCAGGGGCCCCAGCGCTCGGCGCTGCGCTCGCTGCGGGCGAGGAGAACCATGCCGGCCGCCAGCGGGAGCACGAGGAAGCGCGAGATGTCGAGGAGGATGCGCGCGCCCGGGAAGGCGAAGGTCTCCGGCAGCTGCGCCGACGCGAGCACGCCGAGGAGCGCGGGCACGGTGATCACGCAGGCGACCGTGGAGACGGTGGTCAGCGCGATGGAGAGGGCGACGTTGCCGCGCCCGATGTAGGTGAGCAGGTTGCTCGACGCTCCGCCCGGCACGACGGCGACGAGGAAGAGACCGACGGCGAAGCCGGGGCCGAGCTGGAGGGTCTGGACGAAGCCCCAGGCCAGCAGCGGGACGAAGCCGAGCTGGAGGAGGAGCCCGAGCATGAGGCCCCGCGGCGCGCGCACGACCGCGGCGAAGTCGCGAGGGCGGAGCGTGCAGCCCATGCCGAACATCGCCAGCACCAGCTGGGTGGGCACGAGCACGGTCTCCGCGAAGGCTTGAATCTCGGGCAGTCGCACGAAGGTCCGGAGGGCGCGCGGGATCTGCCCGCCGCGGGCTAGCGGTGTAGTGCCCCGCGCCGCGCCGTACCACTCGACGGCGGGGTCTCCGGGCCGGCGGTAGCGCACCTGATCCGTTGACAGCGCACACCCCCCCGGCATCCTCGCGGGGTGCGGCGTCAGCTGAGCTTCGGGTTCGAAGAGGCGCCCGCTGCATCGCCGGAGCCCGAGAGCGCCGTCGCCCCTTCGGCGCCGCGCGACCGGGGAACCGTCCTCGACGCGGACCCGACGGTGCCCGAGGTCCTGCGGCGCTCCGCGCTCTCGCTCACGGAGCGCCTCGCGGCGGCGCTCGGTCGGCCCGTGCGTCTCGTGGTCACCGACAACCGCCGCACGATGGTGAGCGCGCGGGCCGCGGGAGCGCGCATCGAGGTGCGTCTGCACCACATGTTCCTCGAGGCCGACGACGCCGTCGTGGAGGCCCTCGGCCGCTACCTCGCGCGCCGGGAAGCGAAGGCTGGCGCCGCGGTCGACGCCTTCATCGAGGCGCAGCGGCACCGCATCGGCCGCCGCCGCCGGCGGCGCACCTCGATACGAACGCGCGGCGCCGTCCACGACCTCGCGCCGCTCTTCCGGTCGCTGCTCGGGGACTTCCCGCCAGGCGCCATGGAGGGCGTGCGCGTGACCTGGGGGCGTCGCGTCCGGCGTCGCGCGGGACAGCGCTCCATCCAGCTCGGGACCTACGTGCCGCAGGACCAGCTCATCCGCGTCCATCCCGTGCTGGATCAGGCCTGGGTTCCCTCCTTCTACGTAGCCACCGTGCTCTTCCACGAGATGCTCCACCATGCGGTGCCCCCCGAGCGCGAGGGAGGGCGTGTCCGCTACCACACGGCGACCTTCCGGGCGCGGGAGCGCGCGTTTCGCCATCACGCCGAGGCCGAGCGCTGGGAGAAGGCGCATCTCACGCGCCTTCTTCGCGGAGGCTGAGCCCGGGGCGAAGTCGCTACGCCCGGCTGCCTGCGCGGTTTATGGTCCCGGGCGATGCAGAACGCGCAGAAGGGAGAGAACGCCCTCGTCTACGTGCTGGCGGGCTGCGGAATGCTGCTCGTGGTCGGCCTCTGCGTCGTCACGGGCCTCGGGATGTACGTGGTGACGCAGCAGACGGACACCCCGGAGACGTTCCCTCCGCCCGGGGAGGGCGGGCCCTTCGAACCGGTCCCGCCCCCGACGCCGCGCGCGCGTCCGCCGGTCCCCCCGGGCGGGCCCGGATCCGGCGGCGTCGCACCGGCCCTCCCGCCTC
>CALCTH010000061.1 GCA_937893795.1 uncultured Myxococcales bacterium
GGTGATCCGCGTGGACCAGGACCTCGGCGAGCGCTGGCGCACGCCGCTCTCCGAGGCGCGCGGCGTCGCCCTCGAGGGTGACCAGGTGTGGGCGGCCACGGCGAGCGGCGCCCTCGTGGCGCTCGACCTCGCGAGCGGCGTGGAACGCTTCCGGCATCACCTCCCGCGCGACCTGCGCGACGTCGTCGTGGCGGAGGACGGGGTGCTCTTCGTCAGCCGCTTCCGTGCCGCGGAGGTGCTCCGCGTGCGGGACGGCGTCGTGGAGCGCACCTTCAACCCGCCCACGCTGCCGGGCTTCGAGACGCGCGTGGCCTGGCGCCTCACCATGAGCGAGGACGAGCGGCTGGTGCTCCTCGCGCAGGCCCATGGCACGGGCGTGATCCAGGAGCGCCCGCCGACGTCGGCCTCGAGCGCGCCCTCGCCGCGGGGGGGCTACGCGGGCGCGGCGGGGGGCCACGCCGACGGGCCCGACGGGCCCATCGAGACGGGCGCCGTCACGCCCATGCTCCTCTTCCTCACGCCGGAGCTCGACCGGGCGGCCCCCGTCCGCCTGCCGAAGGCGAGCCTGATGGTGGACGTCGCGACCTTCGGGCAGGGCGCCGAGCTCCGGCTGGCCGTCGCCGTCACCGGGGAGCACCACGCGCTCCTGCTGAGTCCCTTCGGACAGCTCTCGGCCCTGGTCCCCGCGAGCGTCGAGGCCGGCCCCACGGGCGTGAGCCCCTACGGCGCGCGCGGTCTCGTGAGCGCCGTGGCCTTCGACGCCCTCGGGCGCGCGGTGGTGCAGAGCGCCGGCGACTCCCGGGTCTTCGGCCTCGAAGGCGCCGCGACCACGCTCTCGGAGACGCCCCGCTACGACGGCGGGCGCGTGATGTTCCACGAGCGCCAGGAAGGGACCGGCCTCGCCTGCGCGAGCTGTCATCCCGAGGGCGGCGAGGACAGCCACACGTGGAACTTCGCCATGAGCGGTCCCCGACGCACGCAGACCCTCGCCGGCGGCGTGACGCAGCTGGCCCCCTTCCACTGGGACGGGTCGATCCCGACCATGAACGCGATCCTGCACACCAACATGGCCCTGATGGGCGGCGCGGCGACGGACGCCCAGGTGCGCGCCGCGACGCGCTTCATGGATGCGTTGCCCCAGGAGAGCGCAGGCTCCGAAGGGAGCGACGAGGGTGCGGTCGCCCGCGGCGAGGGGCACTTCGAGGCGGAGGGATGCGCCGGCTGCCATGGCGGCGAGCGGCTGAGCGACGACGCGCTCCACCGGATGCGCGGGGACGTCGTGGGCACGCCTTCGCTACGCGGCGTCGGCCTCCGCGATCGCCTCTTCCACGACGGCTGCGTGCCCACGCTGGAGGAGCTCGGCCGCGTGAACCGCTGCCGAGACGGCGCGCACGACCTCGACGGCATGGACGAGGACGACCGGCAGGACCTGATCGCCTTCGTCGCGACGCGCTGAGCGGCGCCGAGGCTCTCAGTCGAAGACGACGGTGCGCCGTCCGTGCGTGAGCACGCGGCGGCGTACGTGGTGCCAGACGGCCCGTGCGAGCACGGTCTTCTCGAGGTCGCGGCCCTTGCGGACGAGGTCCGCGACGCCGTCGCGGTGCGTCACGGGCATCACGTCCTGGGCGATGATGGGGCCCTCGTCGAGCTGGGCCGTCACGTAGTGGCTCGTGGCGCCGACGACCTTCACCCCGCGCTCGAAGGCCTGCCGGTAGGGGCGAGCCCCCACGAAGGCCGGAAGGAACGAATGGTGGATGTTGATGGTGGCCGGGAGCGCGGCGACGAGCTCGTCCGTGAGCACCTGCATGTAGCGCGCGAGGACCACCGTATCGACGCCGTGGTCGCGAAGGAGCGCGAGCTCTTCCCGCTCCTGCGTGGCCTTCGTCGCGGGCGTGATAGGGAAGACGTGAAAGGGCACGCCGAAGCGCTCCGCGCCGCGACGGAGCGTCTCGTGGTTGCTGACGATGAGCGGGATGTCGACGTCGAGCTCACCGGACTCGTGGCGCGCGAGCAGGTCGTAGAGGCAGTGCGAGGCCTTCGAGACGAAGAGCGCCAGCCGCGGGCGGTCCTTCGTGAAGTGGAGCTGCTGCTCGAGGGGGTCGAAGGGCCGGACGAGGTCCGCCACGGCGGCGGCGAGGGCGTCCCGCGGGATGAGGAAGTCGCGCAGATCCCAGGCCACGCGCATGAAGAAGACGGCGTCCTCGCCGGCGTCCACGTGCTCGTCGAGGGCGACGATGTTGCCGCGGTTGCGGTGGATGAAGTTGGAGATCTCGGCGACCAGGCCGGGCCGGTCCGGGCACGAGAGGAGCAGGATGGCGTCGTCGCGCATGAGGCGCGCGGAGCGTAGCCCTTCCCGTGGGAACGCGCCGAGGCCACGCCGGCGTTTGCGGCGTGGCCTCGCGCTCGCGTCAGCGCTTGAGGTTCACGAGCTCCGTGTACATCTCGTCCGCCGTCGTGATGACCCGGCTCGAGGCCTGGAACCCGCGCTGGTAGGCGATGAGGTCCACGAACTCCTGCCCAAGGTCGACGTTCGACTGCTCGAGGGCGCCGCCCACGATGGAGCCGCGGCGACCGCTACCGGCCGCGCCGACGAGGGGCTCGCCGCTGTCGAGGGTGGCCACGAAGAGGTTGTTGCCGGCGCGCTCGAGGCCGTCGACGCTCGTGAAGTCCGCCAGCGCGACCTGGCCGAGGGGCCGGCGCTGCCCGTTCGAGAAGACGCCGGCGATGGTGCCGTCGGCCGCGACCTCGAAGCCCGAGACCGTGCCGGCGGAGAAGCCGTCCTGCGTGATGGCGGTGACGTTGGGCCCGTCCTCGCCGAAGCCGAACATGGTCGTGTTCTCGCGGCCCGTGGCCGCGCCGGTGCCGGCGACCTCCCCGAAATCGAGGGCGATGGCCTGCGCCGCGGCGGCGCCTCCCGTGAAGTCGATGCTGAGCGCCGGGTCCGTGAAGCCCGTGAGCGCGCCGTCGGCGCCAAAGGCGAGGGCTCCACGGCCGAGGCTCGTCGGCGTATCCGCCGTGCCGCCGGCCAGGTCGCTGCCGTTCGCGAAGACCTCGAAGTCGTAGCCCGTGGCGTTCCGCTGGAAGTAGACGGTCAGCTCGCGCGCGTTCCCGAGCGAGTCGTAGACCGTGGTCGAGATGGGCTGACCCGAGAAGGTCGCGGCGTCGTCGGGGTTGACGGCCGGGCCCCCAGCGATTTCCGCGAGGTTGCTGTTGAGCTGGACGGCGAGCTCGACCTCGCTCGTCGGGTTCGCCGGCACGGTGCCGCTCATCACCTCGAGGTCACCGAGGGCCGCGCCGAGGTTGCCCGTGGCGTCGGCCGTGTAGCCCTGCAGCCGGAGGCCGTCCGGGTTCACGAGGAAGCCCTCGTCGTCGACGCGGAACTGGCCCGCGCGGCTGAACCACTGGCCTTCGATGCCGGCGTTCGAGCCGTCGACGATGAAGAAGCCGTTGCCGTTCACGGCCAGATCCGTCGGCGCGTCCGTCGTGAGGAGCGCGCCCTGGGCCCACATCTGCTGGATGTGGCTGACCCGGGCGCCGGAGCCCGCCATGGGCATGCTCTGGGGCGCCGAGTCGATGGCCCGGCCGAGGATGTCGTTGAACACGGCCCGGCTGCGCTTGAAGCCGATGGTGCTCACGTTGGCGATGTTGTCGCTCGTGGCGCCCATGGCCTGACCGTGGGCGCGCAGACCGGACGCGCCGGTGTTCAGGGATCGCAGGATGCTCATGGGGTACCTCTGTCTCTATCTCTCGCGGATGGGGGTGAAGAGCGGCCCCTCAGGGCAGCTCGATGCTCTCGACGTCGCCGAGGCGAACGAGAAGGCCGTCGGGACCGACCTGGAGGACGGGCACGCCGCCCTGAAAGACGACGCCGGTGACGAGGCCGCTCGCCTCCTGGCGCACGGGGACGCGCGCGCCGCCGGGGCCTTCGGCCGTGACCTCGACGCGGTAGCGACCGGGCGGGAGCTCCTCGCCGGAGTCGCCGCGGCCGTCCCAGCTGTAGCTGCCGGCGCCGGGGCCCGGGTCCGTCACCTCGAGGGTGCGCACCGCGCGGCCGTCCGGGCCGTAGACGGTCACCGTGACGGCGTCGGCCGGCGCGTCGAGCACGAAGGCGCCGCGCGCCGGCGTCTCGCCGTCCCAGGCCAGCGTCTCGATGCTCGCCCGGACGTTCTTGCCCACGAGGCCGGTCGTCTCCGCGTTGCTGAGGGCGGCGACGCCGATCTCCATGGCTTCGAGGCGCCCCTCGATGGCCGTGAGCTGCGCGACGCTCGTCAGCTCGGCGAGCTGGCTCGTCATCTGCTCGGCCTTCATCGGGTCGAGCGGATCCTGGTTCTGCAGCTGAGCCACGAGCAGACGCATGAAGGCGTCGCGGTCGAGGCCATCCATGGTGGGCGCGTCGGTCTGACGCTCCGAGGCGGTAGGGGCGGCGAGGCGGTCTCCGATTTCCATGGGGCGGCTCCTTCAAGCCTTGCGGTGGAGGCGCCCTCCCGGGCGCGGGAGGGATGCGGACGCGGACGCGGCGGGCGCGGGAGCGCCGGGCTCCCGCCCGGGCATGAGCTGCGTCAGAGCGCCGGCGCGGACGTCGAAGCGACGCAGCTCGGCGCCGAGGCGCGCCATGCGCGGGCGGAGCGCGTCCTCGCTTCGCCGGAGCGCCCAGGCCGCGCCGAGGCTCTCGGCCACTTCCTTGGCCAGCACGGTTTTCCCGGTTCCTGGCTCGCCTTTGACGAGGAGGGGGCGCTCAAGGGTGACGGAGGCGGTGACCGCGACCTTGAGGTCGTCCGTGGCAACGGAGGTGGAG
>CALCTH010000062.1 GCA_937893795.1 uncultured Myxococcales bacterium
GCCGGCCCCGAACGCGGCGGCGGCGGCCTCGAGGGCCGGGAGCGGCGCCCCGCGCGGCGTCGCCGCCACGCCGACGAGGCTGGCGCGGACGTCCTCGTCGCGGAGCAGCCTTCCGAGCTCGTCGGCCAGCTCTCCCGCGTGCGCCGGCCGCACACGCGGGTTCTTCTGCAGGCAGCGCTCCACCAGGTGGACGAGCGACGGGTGCGCCTCCGGGGCCTGGCGACGCAGCGGCTTGTGCTGTTCCGTGCAGACCGCGAGGAGCACGGCCGTGGGAGACTCGCCGTCGTAGGGGAGCTCGCCGCAGAGCAGCTCGTAGAGCATCACGCCGACGGACCACACGTCCGTGGGCGGCCCGACGTCCCGCGGCTTCGCCGCCTGCTCCGGGCTCATGTAGGCCGGCGAGCCGACGGCCACGCCCGTCGCCGTCCTGCGGCTCTCGTCGCTCAGGTCCCGCGCGATGCCGAAGTCGAGGAGCTTCACGCGCCGACCGTCCTGCGGCGGGTCGAGCAGAAACACGTTCTCGGGCTTGAGGTCCCGGTGGATGATGCCGGCCTCGTGCGCGGCGGCGAGGGGAGCGAGCGCCTCGTGCACGCGCTCGATCATGGCGAGGCGCGGCGGCGCGTCTTCCTCGATGCAGCGGTCGAGGTCCTTCCCCTGGAGCAGCTCCATGGTGAGGAAGAGGCGCCCGTCCTCGAGCTGGCCCGTGTCGTGGACGCGGGTGACGCCGGGGTGGTCGATGCGGCGGAGCGCCTGGAGCTCCCGCTCGAAGCGCACGAGCCCCATGTCCGAGTCGAGCACCTCGTGCCGCAATACCTTGAGAGCGACGAAGTCTCCGCCGCCTTCCGGTCGGGCGGCGTACACCGTACCCATGGATCCCCGCCCGACGAGGTGGAGCACCTCGTAGCCAGCGATGGAGGGAGGGGGAGTCGTGCTGCTCACGAGACGTCCGGCAGTACGAACGAGAAGGGGACTGGGATCGTTACAGAGTCCGCACGCACACGCACAGATTCAGGCGCCCCCGATTTCGGGCCGCGCGCCGTCGCTCAGTAGTGCGTGTCCTCGATGGCGGCCCACTCGGAGTCCGTCAGCGAGCGCGGGCCCTGCGTGCCGAGCACCGTGCCCTCCGGCTTGGCGGGGTCCGGCGTCCAGAGCACCTCGATCTCGGCGCCGGCGTGCTGGGCGACGCCCTCGAGGTGCGTGGCGAGCTTTCGTGCGAGCGGCTCGTCCACGTCCCGGAGCATCGCGGCAACCCAGCGCAGGGTGGCGGGGTCGACCAGGTCGTGACGGTGGGGATGACGTTCCAGCACGACCTCGCGCTTGTCATCGGAGGTCGGCTCACCGGACGCGCCGGTCGCGGGGGTGTCGGCTTCGCTCATCGCTTCCTCGAAGGCTCGGGGCGCACGGATGCGCCTTCGGGGGACGCCTCTGGGGCTCGTTCGCGACACGTGCCACCGTGTCGTCGCCAGCTGGGGACGGACCGCGCCCTCAAAGCCTCCGGTCGAAGCGGTCGAGGAAGGTCGCGAGGCGGAGCCCGTCGCCTTCGACCTCGAGGCGGCCCTCGGCCAGCGCCTCCCCGGGCCCGAGCAGCTTCAGCGCGATGCGGCGGTAGGTGGCCGGGTCCGTGACGAGCGTGGCGAAGGGCTCCGGCGTGCCGGGGAGCGGCTCGCCCTCGACGACCTCGGCGATGCCCTGACGCACGGTCACGACGAACTGCTGGGCCCCGTCGTCGCTCGGGAAGCGGAAGACGACGCTCTCGTGCACGGCGCCGCGCTCGGGAATGAGGCGCGAGGCGAGCAGCTGAAAGAGCAGCGGCAGGGGGATGGCGTCGACCAGCGCGTCGCTTGGCCGGGGCTTGCCGAGCGGGACGTAGCCGTGCTCGAGCTCATGGGCGACCTCGAGGAGGTAGCCGCGGCCGTTCGTGTTCGCGACGCCCTCCGCGAGCGCGCGCAGCGTGGCGGCGCGCTCGGCGATCACCGTCGCCTCGCCGGGGCCCGCCGCTTTATTGAATCCGAGGGCGGCGCGCTCGGCATTCCGAGCTGGGGCAAGTTCTGGCTGTCGATGCTCAACCTCTACGAGTGGGAGGGCGTCACGCCGATTACGCCGGAGGCCTGGCGTTTGCCAAAGGCCGTGCCGCTGCATCCGGCGCGCTTTTACTGCCACACTCGGCTCATCTACCTGGGCATGGCGAGCATCTACGGTCGCCGGCTGCGGGCGCACGCAAGCCCCGCGATTACGGCGCTGCGGGAGGAGCTCTATCCCGGTCAGCGCTACCGCGACATCAACTTCGCCAAGTCGCGCACGAACCTG
>CALCTH010000063.1 GCA_937893795.1 uncultured Myxococcales bacterium
CCGCGGCGAGCAGGGCCGCCTGGTGCTGCGCGAGGTCGTGGGTGCTCTCCTTGAGAGCGGCGAGGCGGGCGGTGCGGAGCGTCGTCGTCGTTGCCGTCATGGTGCTCCCAATACTGCATACGGTACTGCCGTTTGGCAATAGCGTTTGGCAACAAGGGAGTGCGTGACATCACGCGAAACGTCTGAGTCAGGCTGGTCGTGGCAGGCTTCGCCTCATGCCCCAGCCCCGTCCGCCGCCCAAGCTCGAGGTCTTCAACGACAACGCTCCGGCCGCTATGGCCAACAGCACGTTCTCCAGCGGAGGCTTCGTGCCCTCGGGGACGACGACCGTGCAGTACCTGATCCTGGAGGAAGGCTTCGAGGCTACGTACGGCACGGCCACCGAGGCCGGGGACAACCTGACGCTTGCGCTGACGCAGGACGCGCACGACGTCGTCGCGGGCGGCACGTACAACAACGACGGGTCGTGGACCTACAGCGGGAAGACCTATCGTCTCGCGGTTGCAGGCCCAGGGTCCTCTGCGCAGCTCTACGCCATCGAAGTGTGAGCCCCGGTCCGTTCTACGCCGCGCTGGCCGCGCTGTTCGTGGCTGACGCGGTTCGGGGCCATCGTCGGCTCATGCCGTTCCTTGTGCCGTACGCGCTCTCCTCACTCGTTGCGGAGGCGCTGGTGGAGCAGGGGGAGGCGTGGGCTGTGATGGGGTCTGAGCAGCTCGCGGCCCTGGAGCTCGCGCTTGGTTCGGTGCTGCTTCCCTACGCCGGCTTTGTCGTTGTGCTCCGTGCCCGGGCTCCAGGCTCCCGCCTTCCCTGGGCGCTTGGGGCAGCTGCTTGCGCTGCGGCGCTAGCGATCGTGGCGAGCCCAGGACCGGCCGGGGCCACGCTTCGGGCGACCGTGCTCGCGTGCTGCTACCTGGTGTGCGGTGCCCTGACGGCGGTCACTCTTGCGCTGCTTTCCCGCCAAGCGCTGCGGCGGCCGGCAGCTGCGGACGTTGCCCTGGTCCTCTTTGCCGCGCTCGACTTCATTGTGGGCAGCCTGATGCTCGGTGAGGCCGCGCTAGAGCCGCGCGTCCGCGCCGAGCTCTGGGAGCAAGTCCAAGTCGCCAACGCGGCCGTCTTTCTTGCAGCCGCCGTCGTTCACGCGCTGCCCGTCTGGCGGCTATCGTGGGGGGGATGGCGGTCGCCCTCGTTTTCGTGGCGCTCCTAGCAGTGCTCTACGCCACGGCGTCGTGGGACCGCCGGGCCCTGCGACGAGAGGAGGAGCTGGGCGCACTCATGCGGGACGACCGACAGGAGATGCTCCGGATCGCGCGTGCGTCGCTCTCGCTGGTGGGCCTGTCGGCCCTGGAGACGTCTCAGGGTCCGGTCCGTGCCGCCATCGAGGCGGAGTGGGCGCGTGCCCGGGCTGCGCTCGAGGCCGCGGCGCGCGAGCCACTGGACGCTGTCGACATGACGCAAGAGGAGCGCCTGCTGCGCGAGCTCTTCGAGGGCGACGTCGTGTTCCGTGGGTCCGCAGATGGTCGCGTGACGCCCGAGTCCGCGGCATGGGTGCGGCAGTACCTACGCGCTCGAGTGATGGCGTCGCCCACCGGTGAGCCGATCAACGCCCAGTGGAGAAGCGCCCAGCTGACGCTGACCATCACGTCAGGCGACGGTCACATTCCGGATGAGGTGACCGGGCCAGTGTTCCTGGAGTGGGAACGGCGGCTAGACGCGGTGTCACAGGCGGCGCCAGTTGCCGGCGTGGCCCTGGTCCGCCTTGGGGACCGCGAGATCGCCCGCCTACGAGCGGGCTAGCCCTCTTCGGCGCTCACGAACAGGCGCATGGATCGCACGACGCGCTCTAGTTCGTCGGTCGTGAACGGCTGTCGCAGCACGTAGGCGTACTCATCAGCCTCCTCGGTACCGATGGGGGCGTCGCGGTCGGCTATCGCGATGATGGGTGCGCCGCCTGCTGGCTCGGCGAGGTCCGCTCCGCGGCCGTCCCGCAAAGGGGTGACGACCACAACGATCTGCGGAGAGTGAGTGAGAAGGGCGCGGTCAGCCTGCTTTCGCGTTGCCACGGCCGCCACCACGTTGTGGCCCGCCGCCGTGAGCTTGAAAGCCAGCACGTCGCGTTCCCCTCGGGCGTCTGCCACGACAACGATGCGCATCCCACCGGAGATAACCCGATCTCGGCAACTTGCAAAAACATTTCAGCATGTTACAGGCGGTTTCGAGCCGTTACAGATGATGCGCGAGTCACCTATCGCGGCGTTCCACGCGGTCGATTGCGCGTGCGATATCCAGCAGGTCACCAAGCGTGGGCTCTCGGCCGTGTGGAGCCCACTCGATACGCGCTAACTGTGAGAGCGCCCACTCCGAGAAGCCTGAGGCGTGGGGGCCGCTGACGAACTCACGGACTGCCTCATCCGCGGCCTCGCCGGAGACCTCCACGCCGAGTCCTAGGTACTCCGCGGTGGTGCCGAGCGGTCGCGCCAGCTTCAGCGCGATCTCCAGAGTAGGGCGTCGAACCCCTGTTTCGTAGCGGCTGATCGTTGCTCCGTGGACGTTCGACTTCGTGCTGAGGTCGAAGACGGTCCACCCCTTCTTGACCCGGAGCTCGCGCAGCCGCCTCCCGAAGTCGGCGATCCCACTCATCACGCCGACGCTGCCCCTCGCATCGCCGCATGGAAAGTCCGACTCGGAAAGGGTATTGCCGTTTGGCAGTACCGAATGCATAGTTGGGGCCATGGATCCCAGGTCTCTTTTCGGGGAGCAGCTGAAGGTCCTCCGGCTTGCTCGGGGGATGACGTTGTTCGAGCTAGCGGGCGCTGCCTCTGACATCGCCCGTACGACGGTTCGCGACAGCTCGATCAGCCGATACGAGAGAGGCGCTCGGATGCCCGACCTTCTCGTGGGTACGGCGCTCTGTGTCGCCTTGGGCGCTTCGCCGTCGGAGGTGCTCGGCCTGACCCCGGCCCTCGACGACGCCGTCTCCCCAGACAAGCCAGACGAGGGCGCCCCCGGCGAAGTCGGCGCCGCACCCCGGGCAGGCGCTGG
>CALCTH010000064.1 GCA_937893795.1 uncultured Myxococcales bacterium
GGGGGTCGGCGGCGAAGCGGAGCGTCTCCGAGCGGAAGTCGTGGTCGGGCTCGTCCCGGAGGCGTCGGGCGAGGGGCTCCTGCACGGCGCGGAGCAGCCGGGTCATGAAGGCGCGCTCGAACACCTCCCGGAAGCGGGCGAAGTGCGTCTCCTCGATCTTGTAGGCGCGCTCGCTCGGACTGCCGACGCGGGACGCGCGGATGACCTCGGCGCTGAAGGCGTGGAGGTCGTCCTTGAGCTCGCCCATGAGGAACGCGAGGAGCACGTCCGAGTAGACGGCGAGGAGGCGTTCGAGCTCGGGCCGGCTGCGCGCCAGCACGTCCCCCTGCAGCCGACGCTCGAAGCCGCGCCAGCGCTCGCGGGCCTGTGCGCGCGCCTCCGGGCTTCGATAGCGGAAGCCCTCGAGGGCCTCGAGCACTGGCCCGCCATGGCGCCGGAGCGCGGCGAGCACGGCCTCGTCGCCGTAGGCGTAGGTCACGTCGTCGTGGCGCGCCGCATGGACGCCGCCCCGGGCGAAGTAGAGGTTGGCGATGCGGCGCTGGATGCGGTCGATCTTGTGCCGGAGGAAGTACTCCCGGCGCGCCGAGACCATCTTCTCGAGCAGCTCCCGGAGCGCGTCCGTGAGCTCCGCCTCCACCGCGCCGCCACCGCCCGTGCCGCGTGCTTCGATGCCCGCGCGCTGCATCTCCTGGAGGTCGGCCACAACCTTCGCCGTGATGGCGTCGAGCTCCGCGTTCGTTCGCAGGGAGGCGTCGACGTAGACGACCCGGGCGCGCAGCTGCTCGTCGCGGAGGCGCATGGCGGCCTGCACCAGCTCGGCCCGGTCTTCGCCGTCGGCCGGGACGGGCGGCGGTGCGCTGGCCGGGGCGCGCGGCTTTCGGTCGCGGCTCATGCCGAAGAGAGTGCCCTACGCGGCTGCTCCTGGGGACGGCCCCACCCAGCGGAACCCGCAGGAGTGGAGATCACTGGCGTTTCGGCGTGGCTTCGCTTCTTTCGATCATGCCGTCCCCGGGTGGGGGCGTGTAGGCTCCCCGGGAATGACGGGGCGAGCTCGTGTGGGCGCCTTGGCGCTGGTGGTCCTGATGGCGCCGGCGGCGCGGGCGGAGCGGAACACGGTGGCGCTCGTCGCTTTCGAGGCGGACGCCACGGAGGCCGAGGTGCTCGTCGACGTGGCGCCCGGGCTGATGCTCGTGCGGCAGCGCGTGGTGCTCGCTCCGCAGCAGGCCGCCGGAGAGCTGGCCCTCCGGGTCCACGAGTCGCCGCAGGGCACGGTGGGCGTGCCCTTCCTCCGCTTCGGCGCGCGCCTCGCGGGCGAGGAGGTCGCCCTCGACCCCGAGGACGGTCCGGCGCCGGGCGCCCGGGTCTTTCGTGGCGCCGGTCCCCTGCCAGCCGGCGAGGGCCAGGTGCTCGCCTTCGAGGCCGTGAAGCTGCTCGACTGGGTCGGCGTCGAAGAAGAGCTCGTGCTCGAGCTCATCCTCAGCGCGAGCGAGCTCTTCGCGGCGGGCGCCGACGTCGCGCCCCGCGTCGCCGTACGCCTGCATGGGCTTCCGGCGGACGCCGTGGTTCGTACGGATCTCACGGCGGAGGGCGACGTCTTCTCCGGGACCCTGGACCCCGCCGCGAACGTGCTCCGTCTTCGCCTCGCCATGACGCACGAGGCCTTCTTGCAGGCGTCTCAGGCGCCCGCGGCGGCGGCGCTCAGCCCGGAGGCCCAGATCCTCCACCAAGCGCTCCGCCTGCGCGCGCCCGCCGCGCGCGGCGACTGGGCGGGGACGCTGGTGCTCCTGCAGACGGCCTCCGAGAGCACGGGCCATCCGGGCGTGATGGCCCGGCGCCTCCTCGCCGGCCTCCGTGACGCCTGCGCGCGCCTCCCGAAAGAGGCGGCGCTCCCCGGAGGCGCCGGCTTTCCCGAAGGCGTCTCCACGGACGCGGAGCTCGAGGACCGAGAGGATTGCGCCGCTCGATGGGTGCGCGGGGCGCCGCTCCTCGAGGGTGAGGAGGCGCTCCTCCCCGACGGGCTCGAGGAGGAGGTTCACGCGGGCTACTACGCGCGGCCCAGAAACCGCGGGCTCTGGCCCCTCCTCGGTAGCGTCGCCGTGCTCATGCTCGTGACGCTCGTCTGGCAGCGGCGGCGCACGCGCTGAGGGCCCTCAGGACGCGGGCGGAGGCGGGCGGATCGTGGGCGGCTTCGGCGGCGGAAGGTGCACGCGGAAGCGCGCGCCGGCGCCCGGCACGTTCTCCACGTCGATGCTCCCGCCCAGGCGCTCGAGGATCGTATGCGTGACTGCGAGCCCGAGCCCGGTGCCGTCGCCCGTCGCCTTGCTCGTCACGAAGGGCTCGAAGATGGAGTCGCGGAGCGCGTCGGGGACGCCGGGGCCGTCGTCCTCGACCACGAGCTCGACGCCCTCGCCGGCCCGCGTCGCCCTCAGCCGCACCTCTCCCTGGCGCTCCGCCTCGCGCACGGCGTCGACGGCGTTGAGGAGCAGATTCAGGAGCACCTGCGTGAGCCGGTCCGCGCTGCCTCGAACGGGCGGCAGCGCCTCTTCGAGGTCGACCCGTACGGGCACGCCTCCCTGCTGTGGCGCGACGAGCCGGACGGCGTCGCCCACGACCTCGGCGAGGTCCGAGACCTCCTGACCTACCGCGTCGTCGTCGTCGCTCGGCCCCCCCTGTCGCGCGAAGTCGAGGAGCTCGCGGATGATGCGGTGAATGCGCTCGGTCTCGCGCTGGGTACGCGCGAGGAGCTCGCTGCGCTCGCTCGCCTCCATCTCCTCGTCCCGCGCCAGCTCGACGAGACCGAGGATGGCCGAGAGCGGGTTGCCGATCTCGTGAGCCACGCCCGCCGCGAGGCGCCCCACCGACGCCAGCCGCGCGCTCCGCAGGATCTGCTCTTCGGCCTCGCCCAGCTCCGCGGTCGTCGCCTCGAGCTCGCGAAGCCGCTCCTCGAGGGCCAGCCGGTCGGCCTTGAGCTGCTTCGCCATGCCCGTGAAGGACGCCGCCAGGCGTCGAACCTCCGCCGCGCCGCGCGCCGGCACCTCCACGTCGAGGCTGCCGCGGGCGATGCGCTCCGAGGCACGCGTGAGGGCCTCGAGGGGCCGCACGATGAGCACCGTCAGCACCAGCGTGGTCACGAGGAGGATCGCCCCCCCGGTGACGGCCACGTAGAGGAGCAGGAGGTCGCCGAAGGGCGCCGCCGGCGCCGCGTCGCTCCGGAGCGTCAGGCGTACTCGTCCGGCCGTGACCGGTGATGCCCCGGCTCCACGGTTCTCCGCCGAGCTCCGCGTCGCCCTCCCGCTCGAGGACGACGCCGCGCACGCGCCCCTCGGCCAGGAGCGCGTCGGCGACGCGCACGAAGGCGTCGTAGCGTGGTTGCGGGCCCACGGCGGCGTCGAAGGTGCGGGCGAGCGCGGCGCCCTCGCGGGCCCGCTCCGCCGCCTGCGACCGGCGGCCGAGCTGCACCGCGGTCACGCCGAGGAGCGCGAAGGCCGCGATGAAGGCCACGCTCAGGGCGCCGACGAGCTGCCCGCGAAGGCCCAGGCCGATGCGCATGCCCGAGGGTACGTCAGCGCGCCGCGAAGGCCGCCACGCTCGCGGCGTAGTCCTTGCCGCGCGGCCGGGCCGGGACCGGCGGGGGAAGCCCGCGCAGGCTCGCCCGGAGCAGGGCCTGGTCCCCGGCGTCGAGGCGCGTGAAGTGAAGCCCGATGGAGCGCGCGCGGTCCGTGCTTCGCCGGCCGCGAAGCACGCGCACGACCTCGGCCTCGGCGTCGATGAAGCTCATGCGGGCCGGGAGCCGGAGGGAGATGAAGACGACCTCACCGAGGGCCACGCCCTCGGCGCTCGGGACGAGCAGACCGGCGTCGCTCACGTCCGAGGTCTCGGTGGCGAGGAGCCGGAAGCCCTGCTCTGCGACCACC
>CALCTH010000065.1 GCA_937893795.1 uncultured Myxococcales bacterium
TGACGGACCTCCGCGCCCTCGCCGTGCGGACCCGAGCGCACGGCGCGCGCCGCGTCGTCGACGGTACGTTCGCCACGCCCTTTCACCAGGAGGCCCTGGCCCTGGGCGCCGACCTCAGCGTGCACGCCGCCACGAAGGCGCTTTCGGGGCACGGCGACGCCGTCGCCGGCGTGGTCAGCGGGCGCCGCGACGACATCGAGGCCGTGCGGGACGCCGGCGCCCGGAGCGCGGGGGGTCACATCGCGCCCTTCACCGCGTGGCTCGTCGCGCGCGGTCTGCGGACCCTGCCGCTTCGGCAGCGTGCGGCGAGCGCGAACGCGGCGGAGCTGGCGGCGCGCCTCGAGGCGCACCCGGCCGTCACCCGCGTGCGCTACCCAGGGCTCGCCTCGCATCCCCAGCACGCGCTCGCGCGCCAGCAGATGGTGCGCGGCTTCGGCTCGCTCCTCGCGTTCGAGCTCCGCGGAGGGCTGGACGCGGGGCGACGCCTCTACGACCGCCTCGGGCTCGTGGCGCGCGCCGTCAGCCTCGGGGATCTCCGGTCGCTGATGACCTTCCCCGCCGCCACCACGCATGCCTCCCTCACCGAGGAGGAACGGAGCGCGGCCGGCATCGCCCCCGGCCTGCTCCGCATGAGCGTGGGCATCGAGGACGTGGGCGACCTTTGGCGCGACCTCGCGGAGGGGCTGGGCGAATGAGCTCCGCTCCCCCGAAGCGCGGGCGCGGAAGCTCCGCCGCCGCTTTGCCGGAAGCCCCCCACGAAGGGTAGCGTGCCTCCGCCGATGGACCGCGGCCTCCCGCAGTTTGGGCCCTATCAGCTTCTTCACCGGCTCGGCGCGGGAGGGATGGCCGAGACCTTCGCGGCCGTGCGCCGCGGGCCCGGCGGCTTCGAGCAGCGCGTGTGCCTCAAGCGCATCCTGCCGGCCTTCGAGCAGGACGCGGAGTTCGTGCGCCTCTTCCTCGAAGAGGCGCGTGTGTCGGCGCGCCTGCGGCACGGGAACGTCGCGCAGGTGCTCGACTTCGGCGTGGTCGAGGGCTCGCACTTCCTGGCCCTCGAGCTCGTGGAGGGTCTCGACCTACGCGCGCTCCTTCGCGCGCTCGCGGCACGAGGCGACGGTCTGACCAGCGGCCTCGTGGCCTTCCTGGCCTATGAGCTCTGCGCCGCTCTCGACTTCGCCCACGGGGCGACGCGGGACGGGACCCCGAGCGGCGTGGTCCATCGGGACGTCTCCCCGAGCAACGTGCTCCTGAGCACGGCCGGCGAGGTGAAGCTCACCGACTTCGGCATCGCCAAGGCGATGAACCAGCCCGGCGTGACCCAGAGCGGCGTGGTGAAGGGGAAGGTGCCCTACATGGCGCCGGAGTATGCGCAGAGCGGGCTCTTCGACGGCCGGAGCGACCTCTTCGCCCTGGGGGTCACGCTCTACGAGTCGCTCGCGGGGCGCCGGCCCTTCCACGGCAAGACGGACCTCGACACGCTCGACCGCATCACCCGCGGGGCCTACACGCCGCTCGCGGAGCTCGTCCCCGGCGCCCCCGAGCGGCTCCGCGCGGCCATCGAGCGCCTCCTCGAGGTGAACCCCGATGCGCGCTTCCAGACCGCGGGCGCGCTCCTCGACGCGCTCGGCGACGTGGCCCCGCCACCGACCGCGCGCCGCATCCTCGGTGAGCTGGTGCGCTCGCTCCGCGACGAACGCACGCATCCCGACGCGTCGCTTCCGGACGCGCCGCGTCACGCTCCCGGGCCGAGCGCCGCGGACGCCGTGCCCACGCGGCCCGAAGGGGCGCCCCTCGGGCGCGTGGCG
>CALCTH010000066.1 GCA_937893795.1 uncultured Myxococcales bacterium
CCCCCCCCCCCCCCCCCCCCCCCCTTTTTTTTTCCTCGCTTATGTCGTCATCCTCTCTCAGTGTGTTACTGGTGTCCTGACGTGTGCTCTCCCTATCTGTCGTGTGGCCCATCGCCGTGGGCCGAGGCGCCGCGCGGGTCGGCGTCCACGAGGAGCGTCCGGCGGCCGATGGTGGCGAGATAAACGGCCAGGTTGGCGGCGAGGAAGGTCTTGCCGACGCCGCCTTTGGCGCCGGTGAGGGCGAGCGTCAGCGGCGCTCCGACGTCCTCGCGGTCGCCGGGGCTCGCGAAGAGGTCGCCGTGCTCCGACTCCCCCGCCGGGCGCCAGGACCGCCCGCCTCGCTCAGCGCTCATTCCGGCGAGCTACCAGTGCGACAGGGGCGGCGCAACGGCCGGCCCGCGGTCACGCTCGTCCGGCGGGCGGGCGCCTTCAGGCGCTCTTGCGCACGCGGCCGACGTCACCGAGGAAGGGCTCCCAGGCCGGGAGCGGGTCGTGGACGCCGGTGAGCTGCACCACAACGGTCCAGGTGGGCCGCACGGGCTGGCGCCGGAGCGGCATCTTGGCTTCCTCGGGCGTCCGGCGACCCTTGGCCAGATTGCACTCGCGGCAGCAGGCGACGAGGTTCTCCCAGGTCGACGTGCCGCCCCGGGACCGCGGCAAGACGTGGTCGAGCGTCAGGTCCTTTCGGCTCCCGCAGTACTGACAGGTGTGCTCGTCGCGAAGGAAGATATTGCGCCGCGAGAGGCGGAGCGGCGTCCGCGGCACGCGGTTGTACTCCGCGAGGAGCACGAGGCGCGGGACGCGCAGCCGCCCCGACGACGTGCGCAGGCTGGGCCCTTCGTGGCCCTCCGTGGGCAGCTCCGCCCACTCCGCGAAGTCGTAGGGCTCGTAGCTCGCGCAGAGCGCCTGGGCGCGACCTCCGAAGAGGAGGAGGAAGGCGTGACGCGCGGTCGTGATGCGAACGGGCTGGTAGCTCTTGTTCAGCACGAGCACCGGCGTCCGGAGGACGTCGAGCTCGCGCCTTCTTGGGGCGGCGGACACGGCACGCAGAGTAGGCGAGCCACCCCCACCTTGCCCAACGTCCCCGCCGGCGGACGCCACCTCATGGGGACGGCCCTTCCAGCGCGCCTCGACGCCCACCGAGGAGAAACCCGAACGTTCCCGGCGGCCTGGAGCCCCCCGGGGGCTTCATCACGGGCCCGCGCACGAAGAGCGCACTCTTCGCTACGCTCGGCGCGTGGGGGTGGAACGCGGCGGGCACGGCGATCTGCGGGGTGCATTGGCCGCAGAGGGGATCCGCCTCGGGCCCCGGGTCGGCGAGGGCGGCGTCGGCGTCGTGTACCGCGCCGAAGGGCCGGCGGAAGAGCCCGTCGCCGTGAAGGTGCTCCGCCCGCACCTCGCGCGCGACGCCACGCTCCGCGCCCGGATCCTGCGCGAAGCGGGCGTGCTGAGCGCCATCGCCGGACCGCACGTGGGACGGCTGCTCGCCGCCGGAGAGGACCCGGCGCGGGGCCTCTACCTCGTCCTCGCGTGGATCGAGGGGCCCAGCCTGGCCGCCCGGCTCGCGTCGGAGGGTCCCCTGGACGTCGCGGAGGCCGTGCGCCTCACCCGGGAGCTCCTGCGCGGGCTCGCGTGCGCCCACGCCGTCGGCGTCGCCCACCGCGACGTGAAGCCGGACAACGTGCTCCTCGAGGGGGGACGCACCGTGCGCGTGGTGGACTTCGGGCTCGCTGCCTTCGTCCGGGGCGGAAGCGCCGCGGGCCTGCCCTCGGACGACGACATCACGCCGAGCGGACGCCGCATGGGCACACCCGGCTACGCCGCGCCGGAGCAGATCGTGGACGACCCCGAGCGCGACCATCGCGTCGACCTCTGGGCCGCCGGCGTCGTGCTCTACGAGATGCTGGCCGGGTCACGCCCCTTCGTGGCGCCGAGCCACGAGGGATTGGCCCGCGCGGTGCTGGTCGACCGACCGACGCCGCTTCGGGCGCACCGACGCGGGGTCCCGGAGGCCCTCGAAGCGATCATCGCCCGGGCGCTTGAGAAGGAGGCCGAGGCGCGCTTCGCCTCCGCCGAGGACTTCGCCCGGGCCTTGAACGCTCTCGCGCCGGCCTGATGCGGCGCCGCGCCCTTTCCGAAGCCACCGCGCCCTGCGGACCCACGCAACCGACGAGGCTGGGCACCGAAGCGCGCACATGCACCCGACCCGCGCCGCGCTCGCGCCCTCGCCCGTGACGATGCTCGTGACGCTCGCGCTGGTGGTCGCGGGCTGTCTCCCGGATGCCCCGGAGCTCGACGACGGTGGCGACGCGCTGCCTCCCCGCGACCTTCCTCCCCTCGATACGCCGCTCCCCTTCGCGCTCGTCGACGTCCAGGTCGAAGACCCCTCGGGGCGGGCGTGGGAGCCGAGCGCGGCCCCGCGGCGACCGACGGTCGTCCTTCGCGCCAACCGGCCCTGGTCGACCGACGCGCCGGCGTGGCTGCTGACGGACGCCCTCGATGCGGCGACGCTCATGGAGGACCTCGACCAGGCGCCCGCGCGCCTCGCGACGCTCG
>CALCTH010000067.1 GCA_937893795.1 uncultured Myxococcales bacterium
CGGCACGACGAAGGCCCACCGCGAGGCGCCCAGCGCGACGCCGGCGCGCCACGCCCGGAGGCTCTGGTCGCGCAGCCGCGCCGGGTAGGCGCTCCACCCGGCCAGCGACGCCAACGTGCTGGCGTCGAACGCGCTGCCGCCGCCGCTGACCGACAACTGCCTCACGGCTCCTACCATCATCGCCCCGGGTGGCGTCTTCACGGAGAACGTCCTGCTCCTCGGGGACGAGTACGACGCGCCCTCGTGCGGCTCCTCCCGCTCACAGCCGGAGGCTTGCTACGTCCTCGACTTGGCGGCCCCGCAGGACGTCATCCTGAGCGCCGAGTTCTTCTCGAGCTCCGGTCGTCGCGGCCCGGGTGCCATCACGGTCGTGGACGACTTCGGCGACGTGGTGGGGACCGAGCGCGGCTGCGCGTCGGGCTCGGCCCCCGTGCTCGTGCTCCGCTCTCTCTCGGCGGGCGCCTACTACATCCTCGTCGAGCGCACCTCGAGCTCCGTGTACTCCCACCGCCTCGAGGTCGAGTACCCCTACGGCTTCCTTCAGCCGTGCGGCTACTGCTTCAATGCCTGCACCGCGGCTCCGTCGGCGTTCGGTTCACCGCGGACCGTCGACCTCTCGCTGGCGGTGCTCGACGAGCCGTCCCTCGGTTGCGCGCTGCCGGCGGGAGCACAGAACGACAGCTTCTTCACCTTCGACACGACCGTGGCGGGCGAGCTCGTCGGCCTCGAGATCGGAGCGCCGGGCATCTTCGCCTACAGCATCGACGACGCCAGCGGGACCTGCCCCGCGACGCGCGCGCCGATCTGCCAGTTCGGTGGCGTGCTCGGCGCCGTCAGCACCACCGTCAGCGTGCCCGACGTCGGCACGCACAACCTCGCGATCCAGACCGGCGTCGGCACCGGCAACCTGACCGTTGAAATCGACCCGACGGGCGCCGCGGCGCCCTGAGGAGGCCTTCGTCATGCGCGCCTCCTCCCGCCACTTCGCGTCGCTCGCCCTCGTGGGCGCTCTCGCCTGCACTCGCGGCTCGGGCGGCGCCGGTGACGTGACGCCCGACGACCTGGGCATCGACGGGGTCGACGGCATGATGGACGGGCCCGACGGGCCGCCGGACGAAGGGGGGCCGGACATGGGCGAAGCGCCGTGCGTCGACCCTGGCGGCACCCTCGGGGGGGTCTGCTTCGGGGACGCGGATTGCGACGATTCGTGCTTCTGCAACGGAACGGAGCGCTGCCGCCGCGGCGTCTGCGTGGCCGGTGATGCGCCCTGCGAGGACGACCTCGGGTGCACCTTCCGCGCGTGCGACGAGGAGGGCGAGAGCTGCGGTGACCTCGAGCTGCGCGCTGAGGTTTGCGATGACGGCAACGTCTGCACGGGCGTCGAGCTCTGCGACCCCGTGCTCGGCTGCGTTGGCGGCGAGCCCCTCGACTGCTCGGATGGCGACCGGTGCACCGTCGACCGCTGCGACCCCGAGCGCGGCTGCGAGAACGCGCCGGCCGGGCCGGAGATCTGCGACAACTTCGAGGACGACGACTGTGACGGCCAGGCCGACGTCTTCGACCCGGACTGCACGCCGACCAACGACACCTGCGCCACGGCCATCGAGCTCGCCAGCTCGGGCTTCTACGGCTTTGGCACGACGGGCCTGAACGACGACTACGAGCCTCGGTGCTCGCGCTCCGGCGACGCGATCGACGCGGTGTTCTTCTTCGACCTGCTCACCGAGATGGACCTCTACGTCGAGCTCACCGACGGTCCCGACGACGCGGTCCTCGAGCTTCGCGGCCCCGGCGACGTCGGCGTCTGTGCGGACGATGCGCGGGCAGCGACCGACGGCGTCCCCTGCGAGCGCTCGAACGTAACCGCCTTCGGCCTGCCCTTCCCGGCGACCATCGAGCAGAACTCTTGAGTCCGGGCCGCTACTTCCTCCTCCTCGAGACCGAGGACGAGACCGTGGGCACACTGCAGTTCGAGCTGTCGACTCCCCCACCGCCACGCGCGGCGGATCGCTGCGGAACGGCGCCGACGCTGCCGGCCACGGGCGGCGTGCTCACGGAGGACGTGCGGCTCCTCCGGGACGCGCACGACGCGCCCTCGTGCGGCGCCTCGGATCCGCAGCCGGACGCCTGCTACGTCCTCGATCTGGCCGTGCCGCAGGACGTGGCCCTGAGCGCCGAGTTCCTCCTCGGCTCGGGTGCCGCCGGCCCGGGCGCCATCGCGGTCGTCGATGACTTCGACGAGGTGGTGAGGACCGAGCGGGATTGCGCGTCCGGCTCGGCCCCCGAGCTCGTGCTCCGCGGCCTCCCGGCGGGTCTCCACTACATCCTCGTCGAGCGCACCTCGAGGTCCGTGGTCTCCCATGAGCTCGAGGTCGACATCGCCCCGGTGGGGACGATTCGGAACTGCGACCTCTGCAGGAGTGCCTGCACCGCGGCTCCGCCCGCGGCCGGCGCCACGCCGCGGACGGTGGACCTCTCGCTCATGGCGCTCGACGCGCCCACGCTCGGCTGCACGCTCCCGGCGGGCGCACAGAACGACACCTTCTTCACCTTCGTCACCACCGTGGCTGACGAAGAGGTCGGGCTGGAGCTCGGTGCGCCGAGCACCTTCGCCTACAGCATCGACGATGCCAGCGGCACCTGCCCCGCGACGACGCCCCCGATTTGCCGGTTCGGCGGCGTGCTCGGCCCCGTGAGCACCACCGTCACCGTGCCCGACATCGGCGCGCACCACCTTGCCATCCAAACGGGCGCCCGCACCGGCAGCCTTACCGTCGAGATCGACCCGACGGGCGTGGCCGCGCCGTGAAGAGGTACTCTGCCTCCGACAGGGAGCCCGACGCGACGACGCGATGAAGCGTCGCCTCCTGGGGCGGAGCACCGCCTGAATCGCGGAGGCGGTTCGCGCGCGGCTGCATCGCGGCTGGAGTCGGTCTGCCCCGTCGACGAGGAGGCGGCCGAAGCTGCGTGTCTGCCGAACTCACGACCGATCATCGCGACGGCCTGCCGCCTGGCGCTCTACGATGGACCGTCACGCTCTTGGTAGAGTGACCGGTATGAACCTCGCGCGACTCGTGCTCGTGCTGATGCTCGCCGGCTGCGCCTCCTCGCGCGCCGTGACGGGCGGAACCGGGGATGCGGGGGGCGGTGATCCGTCGGATCCAGGCCTCACGGATGCGGCCATCGATGCGAACCGTGACGCGTATGGCGATGCAGCGACGGACGCGGCCTTCGCCGACGGGATGCCAGTCCGCGACGCCGAGCTCCGAGACGCGCTCACGCTGCGCATCACCGACGAGCAGCTCCGGCCGATCGCGGCCCGCGCGGTGATTCTGAGCCGCAGCGGGTCGCGCGTCGTGAGCGGCGACCGCGTCGGGCTCACGTCGCAGGACCTCGCGGAGCGCGTCGACGTCCTCTTCTCCGCCGACGGGTTCGCCACCTTCGGGCTCTCGGGCTTCACCCGGGACGGCTACACGGCCCTACCGACGCTGGAAGGCGAGCCCGCCGTCGCCCTCCTGCCGGTCGTGGTGACCGAGCCCTTGCGGCTCCTGCTGACCCGAGATGGCCCTACCTCCGGGCCCGTGCGCGGCTACGTGCACACGATCCCCGTGGGCTACGGCGTCGGGGACGTCGAGTGGGGCGGGGTTCATCGGCCATGGCTCCAGCGGGACGCGGCCGTCGAGGCGCTGGTGGTCAGCAGTGAAGGGCCCTGCGGACGGCGCCTCCCGGTCACCGACCTCACGTCGGTGCGGCGGGATCCGCTCGAGCTGGACCTGGACGACCCGGGCTTCGTGGATCTGAGCTGCACCCGCCGGCCGCTCGTCGTACGCGATCCATCGGGGAGCCGCCTTCGCCGGGCGGAGGTGCGCTTCCAGCGGCGGGGGCCTTCGCCGCTCGTGATGAGCTCCGCGGTCGACCGCGTGGGCGAGCAGCGGGCCGGCGGGCAGGCCGCGGCCCGGCCCGCCGTCGATTTCCTGACCCTGGACCTCGTCGTTCCGGCGGAGGCGTCCGCACGCCGCGAGCATCCGGCGGTCGGCGCCTTCGGTGGCGTGCGCGTGGAGGGGGTCTTCGGGCTCGGGGACGGCACCGAGGCGAGGACCTTCCTCGTCTTCCCTTCCTTCGCCGCGATTCCCGACGCGGTGCGGCTCCCCGAACCGACCGTCGACCGCGCACCGCGGGTCCTCGGCGTCGCGGGCCACCTCGACGCGCGGAGCCGGACTCGGCTCGCGACCTGGCCGGAGGCGGTGAGCATCGATGTGTCCCCCTCCGACGCGCGCTGGCCCGTGCTCACCGTCGGCCGCGCCACGGTGCTCTTGCCGCCTGGAGCGCGCGACCTTCGACTCCGTCGCCTGCTCGAGGCTCTTCTCGCGTTGCCCGGCGACCCGCTCATCGACTTCGACCCCCGCTACAACCAGGAGCGGGTGGTCCTCCGCATGGCTCGCGTCACCTTCGAGCCGGTCGCGAGCACGGAGTCGACCGACGACGCGGGGTGGGAAGACGTCGGCGGCTTCACGCGCCCCTTCGTGGTCATTCAGCGCGACCTCTTCGTCCCTTGACCCCGGCACGCGCTCGGCGAGCGGCCGGTCCATTGCCTGAACGCGCGCGCGAACGAGGTCGCGCTCGAGAAGCCCAGGACGTAGGCGATGTCGTCGATGGACAGCTCGCCGGCACGAAGGTGACGGACGGCGCTCTCGCGCCGCGTTTCTTCGACGAGCTTCGAGAAGGAGGTGCCCGCCTTGCGGAGCTGGCGCTGGAGGGTGCGCGGCGTGGTGCCCGCGCTAGCGGCTACGTCCGACAGCCGGGCCCCATCCACGAGCCGAGCATCGATGGCCCGCCGCGCGACGCCGAGGGGATCATGATGCGCCGAGAGCGCGCGCTCGGCCGTCGTCGACAGCAGTCCGTATGCCTCCGGGGTCGCGCTCAAGAGCGGTCGCGCGAGGCTCGCGGCATCGATGCGAAGCCGATCCACCCGTACCCCGTAGCTCACCGGGGCCCTGAAGAACGCGTCGTGGGCGGCGCTCGACCCCTCGCGCGAGAGCTCGACCCCGACGATGTCGATTCCACCCGCTACGAGCGAGCGGCCAAGCGACACGAAGAACGCGAGCTCGGTTTCGACGTGGCCGCGGGCAGCCACGCGATCCGCGTGCGGTGACTTCACGGAGACCCACGCCTGCGTGCCCACGCGCGTCACGTCGACATCGAGCTCGCTGACCAGGCGCTTGTAGCGAGCACAGCGCGCGACCGCGCTCGCATAGTCCGGGGCGCTCAGCACCGCCAGGCCGATGACACCCATGAGCTCGGGACGAACGGCGGCTCCGAGCCGGAGCGCGATGTCGCTGGGGACGGCCGGGTTAAGGTCGTCCGCAGCGGCCAGGTGGAAGAGCCCGTCGAAGAACGCCTCACGCTCGTGGCTCGACAGCAAAGGCCGTGCGACGGCGAGGCGCTCGGGAGCCTCGAGCCCGATGGCGCTGGCGATCGCAACCGGGTCGAGGTTCGCGGTGCGGAGGGCCGCGGTGATGCCCGCCGGCAGCGGGGCCCGAGGCGTGGCGCGATCGGCGTTCCCGATTGGCGCGCTCGGTGAGGACATGCCCCCTAAGAGTCGCTAACTCGAAGCGCGAAGCAACACTCCGTTCGCATTTCGATGAGGCACCCATGACCGTGATGACGACCCAAGCCCCCAAGCTCACGCACGCCGGCGCTCGCGCCGTGCTCGATGCTGCCATGGCTCGCGCCAGAGAGCTGGCGGTGCCTCAGGGCGCGGCCGTTCTCGACGAGGGCGGCCACCTGCTGGCGTGCTCCCGCATGGACGGCGCCCCGCTGCCGAGCGTGCGGGCGGCACAGGACAAGGCCTTCACCGCGCTCCTCGGCCTCCCCACCGAAGGGCTCTCGGCGGCCGTGACCGCCGTCCCCGGGCTGAACGAGGTCATGGCCGGGATGGAGCGGATCACCCTGCTGGGCGATGGGGCGCCGCTGCTCGTCGAAGGTCGCCTGGTCGGCGCCGTGGGCGTGGGGGGCGGAACGCCGGCGCAGGACGTCCAGTGCGCCCAGGCGGGCTGCGCCGCGCTCGAACGAGCGCGAGGATGACGTACGGCCCCCGCGACGAACGGCGGGCGCACTCAGGGAGTCGCCATGAGTAGCACGAAGCCGCCGGCCGGCTGCTTCCCTCGGGTCTTGGTGCTCGTCTTCGTCGTCTTGGTCCTTTGGGGACTCGCCGGCCTGGTCGAGTACTTCGTGCCCGCCGTGGCGTTCGGCCTGCAGCATCCCGGCTTCCCGGCGGGCACGCAGTTCATCCACTTCGCCTCCCTCCTCACGACCGGCGCGATCTTCCTCGGGGGATACGGAGCGCGCTGGCGCCACACGCCCTTCGCGACCGTGCTCATGTTTGCCGTGCTGGCGACGATTTGCTTCATCGAAACGGTGGACTTCGGGGCCTTCGGGGGCGGTCCGACGGGCTTCGTACCGATGGGCGCCGAGTACGTCACGTACGTCGGGCTATCGATCTACCTGTTCCGCTCATCGGCGATGCGCTGTCGCTTTGATCCGTGACGGGAGGCCTCGGCTCACCGGCAAACGCCCGTCGCTTCCGCCTCGAAGCGCAGCGGCAAGGGCGCTCGGTCGCGAAAGCCCAGGACGACGTCGGCCTCGACGCGGAAGCGCTCATTCGCGACGAGCTCCGTGATGTCGATGCGGCCGCTCGCTTCCCCGACGGAGCGGCCCATGCGGTCTCGCTCTCCCGCAAGCACGGCCTCGCACGACCGATCGTGGAGGACGGCACCCATGAAGCGGTAGCCGGTCGTGACCTCCACGCTCCCGCCGACCTCGCCGAAGAGGGAGACCGGTTCGATCCCGAAGCCTGCGCCGAGGCAGCCCGCGCTCGTCTCGGCGATGACCCCGATACTCGTCGTGTTTCCGTAGCTGACGCACGCCTGCGTGAACGAGCTCTCCTCGGCCGGACCCAGCTCGGCCGCGACCGGGCCTGCATCCGGCGAATCCTGACCGGCGTCGCGCACGGCCTCGTCGGTGCTCCGCGATGCCGCGCACCCCGCACAGAACCAGGCCAAGAGGAGAACCGTCGCGACTCGACGCGGCATCGCCCGAAGGGTGCTACCGCGCCGGCCGCGGCGTCCAGGCGCTCCGCGGGATGGGCTCCGTACGCGCCCCTCAGCGTCCGCGCGCGACCTTGTCCAGGCAGCTCGCCACCAGCGCCGTCCAGCCCGTCTGATGGCTCGCGCCGCAGCCGCGGCCGTCGTCGCCGTCGAAGTACTCGTAGAAGAGGACCAGGTCCTTGAAGTGCGGGTCCTGGGCGTAGCGCGCGTCGCCGCCGTGGGCGGGGCGGCGGCCGCTCGCGTCCGGGACGAAGAGGCGCGTTAGGCGCGCCGCGATCTCCCGGGCCGCCACGTCGAGCGTGACGCGGCGCCCGGAGCCCGTGGGCATCTCCACCGTGAGGTCGTCGCCGAAGAAGTGGTGGTAGGTCTCGAGCGCTTCCAGGAGCAGGAAGTTGAGCGGGAACCAGATGGGCCCGCGCCAGTTCGAGTTGCCGCCGAACATGTAGGTGTCCGACTCCGCCGGCGTGTAGGCCACGCGGTGCTCCCCGTCGCCCGCGCGGAAGACGTAGGGCGCGTCCCGGTGCACGCGGCTCAGCGAGCGGATGCCGTGCGGCGAGAGGAACTCGCTCTCGTCGAGCATGGTCTGCAGCACGCGCACCAGGCGCTCGCGCGAGGGCACCGCGAGCAGCCGATGTCCGTGCCGGCAGGCGCCCGTGGGCCTGGCCATGTAGCTCACCGACGACGCCAGATCGCTCCGGTTGTCGAGGAACCACTGCATGCGCTTCTTGAACCCCGGAAGCTGCGCGACGAGGTCGTCCTCGAGCACCGTGACGGCGAAGAGCGGCGCGAGGCCGACGAGCGATCGCGTCCGGAGCGGCTCCGTGTGCCCGTTGGCGCGGAGGTGGTCGTAGTAGAAGCCGTCCTCCTCGTCCCAGAGGCCCCGGCCCTCGAAGTCGTTCATCGCGTCGACGATCTCGACGAAGTGCTCGAAGAACTTCGAGGCCATGTCCCCGTACACGCGGTCGTGGCGCGCCAGCTCGAGCGCCATGGTCAGCATGGTCCCGCAGTAGAAGGCCATCCACGCGGTGCCGTCAGCCTGGTCGAGCTGCCCCCCCGTCGGGAGCGGCTTGCTGCGGTCGAAGACGCCGATGTTGTCGAGGCCGAGGAAGCCGCCGCTGAAGACGTTGTCCCCGTCGAGGTCCTTCCGGTTCACCCACCAGGTGAAGTTCAGGAGCAGCTTCTGGAAGCAGCGCGCGAGGAAGTCGACGTCCTTGTCGCCGGCGAGCTCGTAGACGCGCCAGACCGCCCAGGCATGCACGGGCGGGTTCACGTCGCCGAAGGCGAACTCGTAGGCCGGGATCTGCCCGTTCGGGTGCATGTACCACTCGCGCAAAAAGACGAGCAGCTGACGCTTGGCGAACTCCCGGTCGAGGCGCGCGTAGGGGATCATGTGGAAGGCCAGATCCCAGGCCGCGAACCACGGGTACTCCCACTTGTCCGGCATGGAGAGCACGTCGTTGGCGAAGAGATGGTCCCATTCGCGGTTGCGGCCACGCTCTCGCTGCGGCGCCGGCGCCGGTTGGGCCGGGTCGCCCGCGAGCCAGTCCTTCACGGCGAAGTGGTAGAACTGGTTGGTGTGCAGCAGGCCCGCGTAGGCCTGCCGGGCGACGCGCCGTTCGTCGATGGACAGTCGCTCGTCGATGACGCCGGCGTAGAACCGGTCGGCCTCGGACTGCCGGTCCGCGAAGATCTGGTCGTGGTCGGCGAAGGCCGCTCCGTCCCGCGCCGCGGGCGCGTCGGAGCTCACGAGCCGAAGCCGCACGCTCACCTCCCCGGCGGCGGGAACCCGCAGCGGGAGCCAGAACGCCGCCTTCGTGCCCTCGGGCGTCGGCCGGCACGCGTCCGTCTCACCGTAGATGACGCGGCGGTGGAAGGCGTCCTTCGCGTAGCGCGGACCCCCGCTCCCGAAGAGCCGCTCGGTGTTCGTCTCGTTGTCCGTGAAGAGTACCTCCGCCGGTGCCGCGAGCGCCTCCGTGGGCGGGTCGAGCACGAGGCGCATGCTGCCGAGCGTCGAGGGGTGCACGGCCTCGATGGCGCCGCCGGCGAGCGGATCCCCCACGGCCGCCATGCGCCCCATGGGCCAGTAGCCGTCGCCCTCGCGACCCCAGCTCCACGTGTTCCGGAACCAGAGCTGCGGGAGCAGGTGCAGCGTCGCGTCCTCGGGCCCGCGGTTGTGCACCGTGAGGCGGATGGCGACGTCGTTCGGCCCGCCCTTCGCGTAGCTCGCGACCACGTCGAAGTAGCGGCCGTCGTCGAAGACGCCCGTGTCGAGGAGCTCGAACTCGCGCGAGCGCTTGTCCCGGCGGCGGTTCTCGCCCGCGAGCTCCGCGTAGGGGAAGGCCGCCTGCGGGTACTTGTAGAGCGAGCGGGCGTAGGAGTAGGTCGGCGTCGCGTCGAGGTAGTAGTAGAGTTCTTTGACGTCCTCGCCGTGGTTGCCCTCGGGCCCGGTGAGGCCGAAGAGGCGCTCCTTGAGGATTGCGTCGCGGCCGTTCCAGAGCGCCAGCGCGAAGCAGAGGCGGCAGCGTCGGTCCGTGATGCCGAGGAGCCCGTCCTCGCCCCAGCGGTAGGCACGGCTCCGCGCATGGTCGTGGGGCAGGTCGAACCAGGCCGTCCCTTCGGCGCTGTAGTCCTCGCGCACGGTGCCCCACTGCCGTTCGCTGAGGTAGGGCCCCCAGCGCTTCCAGTAACGCGTGCGCGCCTCGTTCTCCGCGAGCCGCTTCGCCTCGGCCGTGTCCACCATGCGCTGCTTGTACACCCACCGGCCCGCCGGTGGCGTGACGGAATCCAGGGCGCGCTCAGAGCGCCGGGGGCGCCTCGCCGGCCGCATAGGTGTGCAGCGGCACCACGCCGTCGCGCCAGGCTGCGACGATCGGGTCGACGATGCGCCAGGCCTCTTCGGCTTCGTCCCCACGGATGAAGAGCGAGGCGTGCCCCTCGAGCATCTCCAGGATGAGGTTGGCGTAGGCCGAGCGCGGGCTTGGCGGCGACATCAGGTCGAGCTCCTGCCGGAGCGGCGCGAGGTCGTCGCCGTTGATGACGGTGCCCACGCGCACGTAGGGCTCCATGAGGCCGATGCGGAGCACGTTCGGCGAGACCACGTGCTCGAAGGGCGCGACGACGGGCTTGAGGTGGATCGCGATCTCGGCCCGGTCCTCGGCCAGCGCCTTGCCCGAGCGCAGGACGAAGGGCACGCCGTCCCAGCGATTGTTGCGCAGGTTGAGGCGCACGGCGGCGTAGGTCTCGGTGTTCCGGGACGGATCGACGCCGGGCTCGTCCACGTACGCCGGAACCGCGCGCTCGCCGATGGTGCCCGCGCCGTAGCGCGCGCGCACCGTGTGGTAGCCGATCTGCTCCGGCGTCGGCGTGGGAATGGAACGCAACACCTCCACCCGCGCGCCGCGAAAGGACGCGCCATCGATGCGCGCGGGCTCGTCCATGGCGACGAGGCTCATGGCCACCATCAGGTGGTTCTGGAGCATGTCCTTGAGCGCGCCGGCGCGGTCGTAGTACCCGGCGCGACCTTCGAGGGCGAGGCTCTCCAGCCAGCTCACGTCCACCCGCGCGACGTGGTGCGCGTTCAGCAGCGGCTCGAAGAGCCGGTTCATGAAGCGGAGCGCGAGCACGCGCTGCACGAGCGTGTCCGTGAGGAAGTGGTCGATGCGGAAGACCGTGGGCTGCGGCATCTTCTGCGCGAGGATCCCGTTGAGGCGCTGCGCCGACGCCAGATCCGTCCCGAAGGGCTTCTCCACGGCGAGCGCGTCCTCCGTACCGAGGCCGGCTTCGCTCAGCGCCGCCAGCGCGCGCTCGAGGATGACCGAGGGGAGCGCCAGGTACACCAGCTGGCCGCCGCGCGTCGGGCCGAGGAGGTCCTTCACGCTGGCCGCGTCGGTCACATCGCCGAGGCGATAGTCGAGGCGATCGACGACGGAGGCCCGCGCCTCGGCGGGGATGCCGGCGGCGTGCTCCGCGAGGGCGGACGTGATGTGTGCCCGGAAGGCGTCCGCCGTGATGTCCTTCGTCGACGTCCCGAGGATCGTCAGGTCATCCGGCAGGCGTCCTTCGCTCGCGAGCTGGGCGAAGGCCGGCATGAGGAGGCGCGCGGTGAGGTCGCCGGTGGCGCCGAAGAGGACGATGCGACGGTACATGGGAGGCGCGAGGCTATCACCGGGGTGCGGAGGTCGCTCAGCTCGGCTCGTCCGCGCTCAGCGAGGCGAGATTGGCCACCATCCACGCCGACGCGGCGAGGAGCTGCAGCCAGTCGCCGGGGGCTTCGAGCCCGTAGGTGAAGCAGCTGATGATCCAGAAGAGGCTGGCGGCCGTCTGCCCCAGCCACTCGAGGCGCAGCGCCTTCGAGAGCTGGAGCCGCGCCCCCGCGACCGCCACCGATCCCTCGTCGTTCGCCTTCAGCATGCACACTCCTCTCCGCAGCAGGAGAGGTCGTCGAGAAACATGCCCCACTGCCGGTAGTACTGCTCCAGCTCGTCCGTCGGCATGCCGAGCGAGGTCGCGATGGCCCTCGCCACGATGCCGAAGCGCTGCCGGTACTTGTAGATGAAACAGAAGACGTGGTTGTCGTGGCGCACCGAGGGGCCGCAAAGGAAGAGCCCCGGCGTGATCGTCGACTCGTCGTTTTCGTCCAGAAGCGGAAAGCCGTCGGCCCGCTGCTCGAAGAGCGAAGAAACCAGGCCGTGGCTCCCGTCGAAGCCGCCGGCCAAGAGCGGCTGCGCCCGCGTCGCGAAGCGGCGCCCGTCGCCGGCCGTGACCTCGAAGGTCGAGCCTTCGCGGGCCACGGCCGTGATCGGCACGTTCGGGAAGAGCTCGACGAACTGGAGGAAGCGCCCGTCGCGCATGCGCTCGAGGGAGTAGGTCGAGAGCGCGACGCTCGGGTCGGCGGTCTCCGCGACCCAGGGGCAGCCCTTGTCGAAGAGCCGCACCCGGCGGCCGCGCTGCGCCAGGTGGTAGGCGACGTCGATGCCGCTCTCGTAGCCGCCGACGACGATGAAGTCGTCACCCTCGAGGCCACGATAGTTGGGGAGCGTCGCCGTATGGCGGCAGTGCTCGCTGCCGGCGAACCCGTTGAGCCGCGGGTACTGAAACTCCCCGGCGGCCCAGATCACGTGCTTCGCGCGCAGGGGGGCGTCCGCGGTTTCGATCGCGAAGACGTCCCCTTCCTTGCGCACGCTCTTCACGTCGCACTGCCCTCGCACGGGGAGCTCGAAGATCTCCGCGATCCTCTTCAGGTGGGAGGCGTACTCCCGGCCCGTCGGGTGCTCGGCCTGAAGCCCGAAGGCCGGCGACGCGCCGATGGCGATCGAGTTGAGGTCGAGCATGCCGATCGAGTTGGTCGGGAAGGACGGCGTGATGAAGCGCGTCTCGTCCGGCCAGGCCATGAAGGAGGCGCCGATCTCGTGGCGATCGAGGACGATGAAGTTCTCGAGGCCGGCGTGCCGGAGCGAGACGGCGGCGCCCACGCCGGCGGCGCCGCCGCCGATCACGGCGACGTCGTAGACGGGGTCGGGCGATGCGTGGCCGCTCATCGGAAGCGGCCCTCTTCGAGCGGGTGAAAGTCCATCGGCGCGGAGTCCTCTGCGTGCACCGCTCACCGTATCCGGACTTATTGAAAACGCAATTCAATTGCTCCAGATGGCTCTAACGGGTTCGAGGCGCCTTGCGGCCGGCGGCCCGTCACCGCCGGCCGCGCTACTGCTGCTGCTGCTCTTGCTGCATGGCCAGGAGCTGCATGCCGATCTGGAGCGCCCGGCTGTAGTCGCCCGCCATGCGCAGCTTGCCGCCCATGAAGAGCTCCTGCGGGTTCGTCTGGCCGGAGCGCGCGGCTTCGAGGTCCGTGTGGTGCATGGTCGCGGTGAAGGCCGGCTCCTCGGGCGGCTCGGTGGCGTTGAGGCCGATCTTCACCGTCACCGTGCCCAGCTCCGGGACCTCCTCGGCGATGATGTGAAAGAGGAGTGACTCGTCGCCGAGCACGTCCTGGAGCTTCTTCGAGGCGACGCCCGTGGCGCGCTGGATCGCCGCGTCGTCCGAGAGCTCGCCGGAGGCTTCCACCTCGCCGAGCAACTCGCGAAGCGCCGGCCCCGGAGCCGCGATGGCGAGGTTCACGTCCTCGGGGCCTTCCGTCGCGCGCATCTTGCCGTCCGCCACGTGAAGGAAGACGTCGCCTTCGCCTTCGATGCGGAGCAGCACGCCGCCGCTCGCGCCCTTCACGTCCGCGAGGCGCGCGGCAGCGCTCGCGTCGCCGGCCGCGGCGGCTTCGAGGGCGGCGACGCCCTTGGCGAAGAGCCCCGGGAGGGTCTCGGTGAGGAACTGTCGGGGGTCGCTCGCGCTCATGGCGCGGCACGGTAGCAAAAGGGTGCCGTGTCGGGGATGCTCCCGGCGCCATGGCCTCCACGAAGCGCACCGTGCTGACGAGCCTCGCCATCGACGCGCCGCCGGCGAAGGTCTGGGACACGCTCGGCGACTCGGCGTCCTGGGACCGATGGAACCCGATGTTCGGCGGCTTCAGCGGCCCCTTCCGTGTTGGCGCGCAGCTCGACTTCCAGGTCGCGCTGGGCATCGGCAAGGTCCCGCTCGCCGTCGAGGTCGTGCGCGCCGACGGCGAAGAGCTGCGCTGGAAGGGCCCACGCTCGGCGCTGCAGAAGCCGCTGGCCGGGGCCGACCACTACTTCCGCCTCGAGCCCCTGGACGGCGGCGCGCGCACGCGGCTGGTGCACGGCGAGTCCTTCTCGGGAGCGCTCCTGGCCGTGCTCTGGCCCCACATGCGGAAGATGCTCCCGAAGGCCTACGATCGCGTGAACGAGGCGCTCAAGCGCGAGGTCGAAGGCTGAAGGCCGGCTTCACTCGGCGGGCTCGCCACGGAGCATGCGGCCGAAACGCGCCGTCATGTCGGCGTCGCGGCTTCGGTCGTTCAGGTAGCCGACGTGGTCGCCGGGCGCCGCGCTTTCGTCCAGCGTGATGGCCCAGAGCGGGCGGATGTCGTTCGGCAGGAGCGAGTAGCGTACGTCGCCGATGCGCTCCGGGTGCCGCGGGTCCACCGCGAGGAAGTCGTCGCTGAACCAGCGAAAGCGCTCGACGTCCCGGGCCTGCTGGCTCTCGGTTGCGAGCCAGGGGAAGTCGCGCGAGACGTCCAGCTTCGCGACGGTCGTGCCCGGGTACACGACCGGCTCGCCGAAGAGACCGAGGCGCACGGCGTCGACGTGGTAGCGGCCCTCGGCTTCGTAGATGGACTTCCAGAGCACGAGGTTCGCGAAGCTCGGCTTCACTTCGAGGCGCGCCGGCGCATGTCCGCGGCGCGCGGCGAGCGCCTCTGCGTGGGCCTCCGCGCGCTCCCGGGCCGCCACGCCGAGGAGCAGGTAGAGGACGACCCAGGCCATGCCGGCCTGGGCGAAGACGCGGCGGCGCCGGCGCCACGCAAGGACCACGAGCACGAGCAGCGGCACCGGCACCAGCGGGTCGATGATGGAGACGTTGTTCCAGGCGATGCGGAGGTCGCTGAAGGGCCAGAGGAGCATCGTCCCGTAGCTCGTGCAGGCGTCGAGGAGCGCGTGCGTGCCGTAGCCGAGCAGCGAGAAGCCATACGTGAGCCGCGGTTCCCAGCCGCGACGCCGCCCCAGCGCCAGGTGGAAGACGAGCGCGCAGATCGCCGCGCCGACGGGGATGAAGGCGAGCGAGTGCGTGAACTGCCGGTGGTACTCGAGGAAGAGAAGCGGGTCCTCGTCGGAGCGAACCAGCACGTCGAGGTCCGGCGCCATGCCCGCGAGCGCACCGCAGACCGTCGCCTGGACCATGTGCGCCGATCGGGCGGCGGACTGGGGCAGGGCGGCCCCCAGCGTGCCCTGGGTGAGCGGATCCACCGGTCGCCTGTAGCAGCGTAGCCTCGCGCGCGCTCAGGAAGGCGCCGCGAGGTCGCCCGCCGTCGACGTGAAGCGCCGCTCCGGCTCGTCGAAGCGCTGGCGGCTCAGCATGACCGCCGTGGTGACGACCAAGCCACCGAAGACGAGCAGACAGTCTTCGAGCGCCGCGCCGCTCACGATCAGCACCTGCGCGAGCACGACCGCGGCCACGTTGCCGCCCGACCCCACGATGCCGCTCACGGTGCCGAGGGCGTTTCGCCGTACGAAGGGCACGAGGGCAAAGGTCGCGCCCTCGGCCATCTGCACGAAGATGGAGAACACCACGAGCACCGAGGCGGCGAGGCCGAGGCTGCCGAGGCGCGAGAAGAGCATCAGCGCCACTCCCTCACCGAGGAGCGCGAGGGCCAGCCAGCGTCCACGCGCCGCCACGCCGTGCCTGCGGGCGACGCGGTCGCTGAGCCAGCCGCCAAGCGAGCGCGCGAAGAGGTTCATGAGCCCGAAGAGGGCGGCGAGCGCGCCGGCCACCGTCTCGCTCGCGCCCATGCGCGCCTGAAAGTAGGAGCCGATGCGCGCGTTCACGAAGAGCTCGATGCCGAAGCACGCCGCATAGGCGACGAAGAGCGCCCATACGCGCGCGTCTCGAACGACGGTACCGAAGCGCTCGGTGGATCCCGCCTTCGAAGGGGCCGGAGCGTCGGGCGGGCGGTCGGCCGTGAAGCGCGCGTAGAGGAAGGCGACCAGGAGCATCAGCCCCGCGGGCAGCAGCATGGCGGGGCGCCAGCGCTCGAGGGGGTCCGAGGTGGTTCCGAGCGCCACCATGCCGCCGGCCGCGAGCGGCATGACGAGCTGCGCCACGCCACCGCCGAGGTTGCCCCAGCCCGCGGTCGTGGCCGTGGCGAGGCCCACCGCGTGGCGCGGGACCATGGCGCTCGTATGCACGGCGGTGATCACGAAGGAGGCGCCCACCACGCCGCGCGCCAGCCGTGAGGCGAGGTACGTCGGCCAGTCGTCGGCGCGCGCCGCGGCCGCCCCGGCCCCGGCGCCGAAGAGCAACAGCCCGACGTAGCTCTTGCGCGGTCCGAAGCGATCGCAGGCGCGCCCCACCGCGATTCGCGCGAGGATGGTGACGCCTACGGAAGCCGTGAAGGCCAGCAGCTGCTGCTCGCGGCTCAGGCCCAGGCTCGGGGCGATGGAGGCCGCCATGAGCGGGGCGTGTGCGAACCACGCGAGGAAGCAGACCAGGAACGCGATCCACGTGAGGTGAAGGGTCCGCGTCTCGACGCGGGAGAGGTCGGTCAGGGGCGGAAGGCGAGCCGCGTCGCTCACGTGCTCGTGTCCTGCGTGAGGCCAGCCAGCTCACCCGAGACGGCGCTGAGCCCCGCACTCGACTTCAGCACCTCCGCGGCGGCGCCCTCGAGCTTGCGGAGACTCCCGCCCAGGTCCTGCGCGGCGCCTTCGATGCAGCTCGTCTGCTCGGCCACGTGCCGACCGGCCTCATCGATATCGACCATCGCCCGTGACTGCCGCACGAGCGCGGCCTCGGCGGCTCCCGTGGCCTCGTCCACGGCGCCGATGTGCCGGCCGAGGTCCTCCACGCTCGCCGTGGCCCCGGCTGCGCTCTCGCGCAGCGTCGTGATGCGGCCTTCGATGTCGTCGGTCGCGGCGCGCGTCTGCCGCGCCAGCTCCTTGACCTCGCTCGCCACGACGGCGAAGCCCCGGCCGGCTTCCCCGGCCCGGGCAGCCTCGATAGTCGCGTTCAAAGCCAGCAGATTCGTTTGCTCTGCGACGGAGCGAATCAGCTCGAGCATGCGTCCGATGGCGCTGCTGTTCGCGCCGAGCTCCTCCATGCGGCCCGTCGCCCGCGCCACGCGCTTTCGAAGCTCCTCGAGGTCGCGCCGCGCGCCCTTCATGGCCTCGCTCACGCTCGCGCATTCGCTGCGAAGCGTCGCGCCAGCCTTCGCGAGCCCCTGCTCCCGCTGGTGAAGCTCCTGCGCTACGCCGCCGAGGGATGCCGCGGTGCGCGTCGTCTCGGAGGCGATGGCCTCGAGCTCCGTCGCGCTCTCCGCGAGCTCCTCCGAGCGAACGCTGACCGCATGGCTCTGGTCCATGACGGCATGGAGCACGTGCTCCATGCGTGCCTTCTCGTTGGCCGTCTCCGCCAGATGGCTCTGGTAGAGCCTCGTCCCGCGGTCCGCCTCCTGGTGGAGGGCGTTTCCTGCCTCCAACATCGCGCCCAGGGCGGCGGGTTCCTCGAGCACTGCGAACGCGGCCTCGATCAAGGCCTCCACGGCGCGCGCCTGTGCCGCGAAGGACGCGGCGATCTCCGCCGTCGGCGCCGGGGGGACCCGGCGCGTGCCCCCGTCGTAGCGGACGTCGCCGCCGTCGCGGAGCGCGCGCACCGTGGCCCGGAGGAGGGCGGCCGTCGCTTCGGGCAGGGAGGCGTTACCGCCGTATCGTGCGGCGAGAACTTCCTTCTGGAGACGCTGGTTGAGCATGCGCTGACGCCCCGCCAGGTTCGCCGCCAGAGGGTACTCCGGCGCCTCTTCCACCGGGTCTGCGGCGCCTCCTTCCGGGACGAGCGAGAGGTGCGCCGTCATGCCTGACCCAGCGGCCGGAGCGACGCGCGGGCCCGCGCCTCGCCAGCTGCATAGGCAGCGCGGGCTTCGGCTTCGGTCTCCGGGTCGAAGCGCACTCCGAGTCCCGCCACGCCGAAGACCATCACCAGCCCGCCAAAGACCAGGAAGCAGTCCTCGATGGAGAGCCCGGAACGCAAGAGGAACTGCGCGTAGAGCACGGCGCCCACGTTGCCGCCGGCGCCCACGATGCCCGCTACCGAGCCCAGCGCCTTCTTGTCGATGAAGGGGACGACGGCGAAGGTCGCGCCTTCCGCCATTTGTACGAAGAGCGAGAACACGATCATCGTGGCGATCGCCGCCGGCAGGGCGCCCATCCGCGAGAAGGTCATCAGGGCGAAGCCCTCGAGCACCATCACGGCCACGAGCACGCGCACGCGGGCGGTGAGGCCGCCGCGCGCCGCGACCCGGTCGCCGATGAGGCCGCCGAGGGACCGGGCGAAGATGTTCATGAGCCCGAAGAGCGACGCGATGAGCCCCGCGCTCGTTTCCGCGAGGCCAAAGCGCCCTTGGTAGTAGGCCGCCGCGCGGCCGTTCACGAAGAGCTCCATGCCGAAGCACCCGGCGTAGACGAGGAAGAGGAGCCAGACGCGCCGGTTGCCCGCAGCTCGCAGGAAGAGCGCGAAGGAGCCATCCTCGCGGGTCTGCGCGGCACGGGTCTGCGCGTGGTTTCCGGCCGGCGTGTCCTGAGTGAAGCGCCAATAGAGGGCCGCGACGATCAGGAGCACGATCGCGGGTGCGAACATCGCCGGCCGCCACCGCGAGAGCTCGCTGGAGGCGAAGCCGAGGGAGGCCACGGCCGCTGCGACGAGTGGCATGGCGGCCTGCGTCACGCCTCCACCGAGGTTGCCCCAGCCCGCCGTGGTGGCGTTCGCGATGCCCACGACGTTGGGCGCGAACATCACGCTCGTGTGGTACTGCGTGATCACGAAGCTCGCCCCGAGCACGCCCATGGCGAGGCGGCTGGCGAGGTAGGTCGGCCAGTCGTAGGCGAAGGCCGAGCTGGCGACGGCAGCCGCGCCGAAGACGAGGAGACCCACGTAGGCCTTTCTCGGACCGAGCGTGTCGCAGAGCGCGCCGATGCCGAGGCGCGCGAGCACCGTCACGCCCACGGAGGCCATGAAGGCCGTGAGCTTCTGCTCCGTCGTGAGGCCGAGGTCCGGGCCGATGGTCGAGGGGAGCAGCGGCGCGTGAGCGAACCACCCGAAGAAGCACACGAAGAACGCGAGCCACGTCAGGTGGAAGGTCCTCATGTGCACGCTGCGGAGGTCCCGCAGCACGATGCGAGTGGCGCGCCCCTGATCGTCCGTTCGGATGCCCGGGGGCTTCTCGATGCCGCGTTTCATGGTGCTCCCCGCAGGGGTCGAACGTCGCAACGGTGGGTGACTTGAGCTGTCTCTTCGTCGCTACGGCTGGAGATTTCACGATGCGCGCTTCACCGGTCGCTCCCAACGCCGTTAGCGGGCTTCGTGTTCGTTTCCACGTCCCCCACCCGCCGCGCTCTCCAAGCGCTCCTCTTCATCTTCACCGCCTGTGCGGCCATGGCCCTCCCGTGGCGCGCGAGCGCGCAGGACGCATCACGGGGCGAAGGCGCCGCGCGATGGGTCGCCCCCGTCGCCAACGTCTGGACGCGCTTCGAGCTCCGCCGCGGCTACGACGAGCTCGCGGTCCAGGGGCCCGCGCGCCTCGCCCGGGACCAGGACGCGTTCTACTACCGCGCCGCCTTCGGTTTCGTGACGCGGCCCCTGGAGGTCACGGACCACCTCGCGGTTTCCCTCAAGGTACTGCCCCAGTCGTCCGGCGTATGGCAGGCCGGCGGGGACACGCTCACCAACGCGAGCCTCGACCTGCAGGAGGGCTACTTCAGCCTCCACGTGGGCGAGGACTGCTTCCGCCTGGACCTCGGCCGGAAGGAGATTGCCTACGGCGACCACCTCGTCATCGGCAGCGTGCCCTGGCACCAGACGGGCCGGACCTTCGACGGAGCCTTCGGCCGCTTCACGCTCCGCGAAGGCGCCTACGTCGACGCCTTCTTTACCGTCCTCCTCGAAGGGCTCAACCGCTCGGAGGTCGCACCGAGCTCCGCCTTCGGCTCCGGCGACGGCTACTTCACGGGCGTCTACGCGGGCCTCGGGCCGCTCCTCGGAGACGGTCTCGTGCTCGACGCCTACGCGCTCTCGCTCATCGCGCCGCGCTTCGACGACGGCGCCGGCACGCGCACGGACACGGCGCTGACCCAGACCTTCGGCGCGCTCTTCAAGGGGACCTTCGGTCGCGTGTTCACGCGGGCCGAGGCTGGGGTGCAGACCGGCATCGCGGCGGCGGGCGGCAACGTGTTCGCGTACCAGGTCGATGCGGAGGTCGGCGCCATCGTGGGCGACGCGCGGCTCAGCCTGCATGGCCTCTACGCGAGCGGCGACGACGACCCGAGCGACGCAGACGTCCGCGCGTGGAACCAGCTCTTCCCCACGGCGCACAAGTTCCTCGGTGTGTCCGATATCATCGGGGCGCGCTCGAACGTCGCCTCCCTCGTCGCCCACGCCAGGCTGCCCGTCGCCGACCACTTCAAGCTGCTGCTCGACGCGCACGCCTTCTTCCGGCCCGAGCCTTCGGCGGCCGGCGAGACCGGCTACGCCGGGGCCGAGGTGGACGCATCGCTGCGATGGCGCGTCGCTGGCGGGCTCTTCGCGTGGGCGAGCTATGCGCTCTTCCTGCCGAACGGCGACTTCTACGCGAACGACACGGTGGCCCACTTCGCCGAGCTCTGGTTCGGCTACCAGCTCGGCCCCCGCTACGACTGACGCCCCGCGCCTCAGCCCCAGGCCTCGAGGAAGCGCTCGAGCTGCGGAAAGGTCGTGGCGTAGAAGGCGCTCGGGTCGGCACGCACGTTGGCGACGAAGTTCACGAACATGAGCTGCCGCGCGGCGATGAAGCAGTCCAGCTCGCCGGGGTAGGTCTCGGGCCAGCGCGCGACGTCGCGATAGCCCGCTTCGAAGCCGTCGCGAAGCGCGGCGTAGTCGGGCCGCTCGCGCAGGTAGCTCAGCGTGATCGCGACGTCCTGCACCGGGTGAGCCCACATCACGTCTTCGAAGTCGAGGGCGGTGAGCGCGCCGCGGAAGGTGTGGACGTTCCAGGGGTGGAGGTCGCCGTGAACGAGCTGGAGCTCCTGCGACCGGCGGCGCGCGAAGGCCTTCGTGACCCGCGCGAGCGCCGCGTCCAGCACGGCGCGCCGGCCGCCGGTGAAGTGGTGCGCCATGGACGCGTCGTGGATGACCACGGGGTCGACGGACTCGGGGTAGTAGAAGACGCGATCCCAGGGCATCGGGCGCCCCACGCCGGGGTGTCCTCGCGCGTGCAGGTGCAGCTCCGCCGAGAGTTTGCCCAGCGCGCGGTACTGCGCGGGTGTGGCGCCGCGGCCGAGCGGGCGCCCGGGAATCCACGCGAAGAGCACGCAGCGGCGCGGCCCCGGAACGCCAGGTGCGCTTGCGAAGACGTAGGGCGCGCCGCTCGCGGCCTTCACGACCCGGGCCGTCGGCAGACCGTCCTGCGCGAGCGCGTCGAGCCACGCCACCTCGGCGTCCACCTCCGCGTCGCTGTGGTCCTGCATCGCGTCGACGCGCAGGGCGAAGCGCGCGGCCCCCGCGTCCACACGGAAGACCGCGTTGGTGAAGCCTCCGACGAGCCGGAGCCGATCTGCACGCAGCGCGTAGCGGCAGAGCGCGTCGTCGGCGACCTGGCGAAGCCGCCGCAACCGCCCGCGCTCGGTCAGCGCGTCCCAGGACTTCATGGCGGCCCAGCATAGGCGCGGCCGGGTCGCGCGGACTCTCGCGCTTCGCAGGGCCCCCTCGAGCGGGCGTGCCTTGCGAGGGTGCCGCGCCGGAGCTTCAGGGCTGGAGCGCCTCTTCCAGCGTCTTCAGCTTGAAGCGCGCGAGGGCGAGGGTCCCGTGGGCCTGCGTGATCGCCAGATAGAGGAAGAGGTGCGGGAAGGACTTCAACGGCCGGATGAGGTGAATCTGGTCCTCGAGGGTGATCAGGATGTCCTGAATGGTCCCCGAGAGGCCGAGGCGTCGGGCCACGTCACGCTTGGCGCGCAGCACGGTCACGTTTCCTCGCGCGGCCGCCTCGATGTCGAAGCCGGCGACCCCGGAGGTACCGAGTACCCGGTTCGAGGTGTAGTCCACGAGCGCCGTCGCGATGGCGCCGTCGATTCTCATGGCCTTGTCCAGGATGGCGTCGACGTTGGCCGGCGCGCCCGCGTGAATGGGTGCGTTCTCGTTCACCGTCGTACGTCCAGGGCGGCGCCGCGGCGCCGGCGTGGAGCCGGCTGGCGTGCTGTTCCGCTCATCGAAGGACTTCACCATTTCGCCTAACGGCGGCCTGGGGGCCGAACTTGGGGGGGGGCGCCGAAGGAGGTCCCGGAGCACACCGCCGTCCATCCCGAAGTTGCGCCGGGTTGTACCGTGGTTCAGCGCTGCAGCGTGCGCAGCTTGATCTTCCGGCGTCGCGGGCGCCGCGTGCCAGGGGGCGGCGCCCACTCGCCCGCGGGCGTGAGCAGGTCCGCGACGAGGTCGTAATCAGCGGCGTTGGTCACGAACGCCTTGCGGAGCTCCCCCGGGGCCGCGTCGCCGTTCGCCAGGAGTACCTTGCCATCGACCTCCGGCGCCTGGCCCCACCAGCGTCCCGCGAGGAGGTACTCATGCTCCTGGCTCACGCCGTCCACGAGTACCTCGAGCTCACTGCCGATGCGGGCCTTGAGGCGCTCGCGGCTGAGCGGCCGCTGCACGCGCATCAGCTCGCGCTGCCGACGCCGCGCGATCTTCGCCTCGACGGCGTCCTCCATCGCACCCGCTGGCGTCCCGTCCTCCGGCGAGAACACGAAGACGCCCACGTGGTCGAGCTCGGCCCAGCGCACGAAGTCGAGCAGGGCCTCGAAGTCGGCGTCGGTCTCGCCGGGATGACCCACCAGGAAGGTGGTCCGGAAGACCATGTCCGGGAGGCGCGAACGAAGCCGTTCCACGAGTCCGCGGAGCCGGTCCTCGCCGTGGCCGCGGCGCATGCGCTTGAGCACGTTCGTCGCGGCGTGCTGAAGCGGCATGTCGACATAGGGAAGCACCGCCGGGTGGTCCGCCATCACGTCGAGGAGCGGGGCCGTCAGCCGCTCCGGGTAGAGGTAGTGGATGCGGACCCACGCGATGCCGTCCACGTCGCCGAGCGCCGCAGCCAGATCCGCGAGGCGCGAGGGGTCGTCCTTGCGGTCACGCCCCCACGCCACCGTGTCCTGGCTGACCAGGTTGAGCTCGACGACGCCGCCCTCGGCGAGACGCTTCGCTTCGTCCACCAGGTCCGGGAGCGCGCGGGAGCGGAGGTCGCCGCGGAAGGAGGGGATGGCGCAGAAGGAACACCGTCGGTTGCAGCCTTCGGCGATCTTCACGAACGCGCTGTGCCCGCGCTCCGTGAGGGTGCGCGGGTCCGTCGCGCGCATCGTGTAGGCGGCGGGGTTGCCGACGAGCATGCGCTCCTCTGCCTCGCGCCGGAGCACGGGGCCGAGCTTCAGCATGTCGCTCGAGCCGAGGAAGTGGTCGACCTCGGGCATCTCGCGGGCGAGGTCTTCCGGGTAGCGCTGCGAGAGGCAGCCCGCGACGACGAGGGTCTCGCAGCGTCCCTCGTCCTTGTGCTCGGCCATCTCGAGGATGGTGTCGACGGACTCTTCCTTGGCCGGCCCGATGAAGCCGCAGGTGTTCACGACGATCACGTCCGCGTCGGCTGGGTCATCGACGGGGCGATGGTCCTCCACGCCCGCGACGCCAAGCATCACCTCGGTGTCGACGCGGTTCTTGGCGCAGCCGAGGGAGACGAAGTGGATCGTACGCACCCGCCGGAGCTAGCGCCGCGTCGCCCGGCCGGCCAGCCGGCGCGCCCCGGGCTGCGCGACGTCTCAGGCCGCGAGCCGCTCGGCCGCGCGGTGACGGTGCAGCTCGCTGGCACCGCGAAGCGCCGAGGCGGCCGCGAGGCCCGTGAGCGTGAGGCGCAGGCGCTCGGCGTCCACGAGCCCTCGACGCTCCAGCACCAGCAGCCCATCCGCCGTGTCCGTGGCGCTGGCCCCGAGCGCGAGCCCGAGATCTCCTACCGACGTCGACTTCTCGGCGAGGCGCAGCAGCGCGTCGAGCAACCCGAGGAGCAGCGCGCCGCGGGCTGCCGTCGCAGCAGCGGCCGCGGAGGAAGTCGAGAGCGGCGTCGGGAGCGTGGGTCGGTGGCTGTTCATGCGTCGACGGTGCCGGGTTACTGATAAGGCGTCCAGTTATTGGTGTGCAGTACTGATATTTTGAACAGTATAGAGCCGCTCTGTGCCAGGACTGGTACCCGATCGGTGTGACATGAGACCGGTCTCGCCAGCATCAGGTGGACCTGTCGAAGCGTGGTTCAGACTTTCCTGGAAAAATCCGTGAACGTTGATGTGGCGCGCGCGCGTCCCCTATCATCGCGTTTCATGGGTCCCGGCGGCGACGATCCCGTGCTCGGCATCGACCTGGGCACCACGAATTCGGTCGCCGCGGTGGCCGACGGGTCCGAGGTACGCGTCATCACGACGGACCTCGGGAATCGGCGCATTCCCTCGGTGGGCAGCTTCAAGCCCGACGGGAACGTGCGCGTCGGCGAGGAAGCGCGGGAGCGCCGGCTCATCGACGCCGCCAACACCGTCTATTCGGTCAAGCGTCTCATCGGTCGGCCCTTCACCTCGCCGGAGGTCGCCCAGGCTCAGCAGCGCTTCGCGTTCAAGCTGGTGAAGAGCCCGAACGGGGGCGTGCTCGTCGACATTCGCGGCGAGACCTACACGCTCACGGAGATCAGCGCCTTCGTGCTGCGGGAGATCCGGCGCATCGCCGTCGAGCGGCTGGGCCGCTCCGTCGAGCGGGCCGTCATCACGGTGCCGGCGAACTTCAACGAGCTTCAGCGGAGCGCCACCAAGGCTGCTGCCCGCGTGGCTGGCCTCGAGGTTCCGCGCATCATCAACGAGCCGACGGCCGCCGCGCTCGCCTACGGCCTCGGCAAGGAGCGGGCGGAGCGGGTGGCCGTCTACGATCTCGGCGGCGGCACCTTTGACCTCACGCTCCTCGAGCTCGAGGGTGACGTCTTCGAGGTCGTCGGCACGGCCGGCGATAGCTTCCTCGGCGGCGACGACCTCGACCTCGTGATGGCCGAGATCATGTGCGACGCGAGCCTCGCGCAGCACCGCTTCGACCCCCGAACGAACGAGCAGGCCTACGAGCGCCTTCGCGCCGCGGCCGAGTGGGCCAAGTGCCAGCTCTCGGACAACGACGCCGTCGAGGTGGTCGTCGAGGAGCTTGGCTATGGGCGCGGCGGACGGGCCCTCGACCTCGATTTCCGCATGGAGCGGAGCGACTACGAGAACGCGATTCGGCCGCTCCTCGCGCGCACCTTCGACGTCTGTAACGAGGCCATGGACGAGGCGAGCCTCGCGGCCCGCGACATCGACGCGGTGGTGCTCGTCGGCGGCTCGACCCGCGTGCCGCTCGTGCGCGAGATGGTCAGCCAGTTCTTCGGCAAGGCGCCGCGCACGGACATCGACCCGGACCTCGTCGTGGGCCAGGGCGCGGCCATCCACGGCTTCGCGCTCCGGGGGCGACCGAAGCGCAAGGCCAAGACGTCGCTCGGCAAGCTCTCGCTCCGGAAGGTGAGCGCGGCGGAGCTCGAGCGTCTCAAGCGGGAGCGCGAGAAGCGTCAGGCGGCGCTGCCGCGGCAGCCGGCCTTCGCGCCGACGGCCCAGGTGGATCTTCCCCCGGGGGCGCTCGTGGACGCGGCCAAGCCTCGTTCGCCGGCGGAGGTCGGCGGCATGCCCGGCGTCATCATGGGAGGAGGGGTCGTCGAGGAGAGCGCGGTGCCTCGCGCCGATCCCCGTCGGGAGCCCACGACGCCCATCCGTACGGAAGGGAACCTCCGGGACGACGAGAAGACCGTCCAGCACGCGCTCCCCGCGAAGCAGACGCTTCATGGCCACGGCCCGCCGGGCGCACCGCCTCCGCTCCCGCCGGCCACGCCGCCGGCCGCGCCGCCACCGCTCCCTCCGGCCGGCAAGGCCCCCTCGAAGAGCGATATCCCGTCGCTGCCGCCCGATGCCTTCGCTCTCGACGCGCCCGCGAGTGGCGATCTCCCGGGCCTCGAGATCGAGGTGGACGTGGACGAGGCGGGCGACGAGCCCGCGAGCGTCGGCATCGCCAAGAGCCTCGCGGCCAACCTAGGCTTCGGCACGGACGCCGGCGCCGGGTCGACGGAGGACGATGGCGGGCTGCCGGCGGTCCTCGCCGGCTTCGTGGAGCCGCTCCCCGGACCCTCGCCGCTCGCGCCGCCGAGCGTCATGACGCTTCCCGATGCGGACATGCCGCTCCTCATGGACGTGACGCCGCACGCCCTCTCCATCGAGACGGCCGGCGGCTACTGTCAGCAGCTCATCCGCCGAAACGTGCCCGTACCCGTCGAGCAGGCGCGGGTCTTCAGCACCGGCTCGGATGGCCAGGACTCCGTCGCCATCCGCATCTGCCAGGGCGAGGCTTCGCGCTTCCAGGACAACCAGCCGCTCGGCGAGATCGAGCTTCGGGGCTTGCGCTCGGCGCCGCGTGGCGAGGTGAAGATCGACGTCACCTTCATCATGGACGCGAGCGGCACGCTCGCCGTGAAGGCCCTCGACATCTCCACGGGCCGCGCGCAGGAGATCCGCATTCAGCTCCTCGGCGGCGCGAGCGAAGAGGACATCGAGGGCATGCGCGCGCGTCAGCAGCGCCTCGTGGGGCCGTGAGATGAGCTCGCTCGACCAGCTCGACTACTACACGCTCCTCGGGGTCGAGGACTCCGCGGAGCGCGGCGAGATCAAGCGTGCCTTCAAGCGCTTCGCCAAGAAGTACCACCCCGACCGGCACGCGGGGATGGGCGAAAAGGCCGAGAAGGCGGCGGCCATCTATCGCCGCGGCAGCGAGGCCTATCAGGTGCTCACGGAGCCCGAGGCGCGAAAGCGATACGACGAGGCCCTCGCGGCCGGGCGGCTTCGGCTCACCGCCGAAGAGCTCGACCGAGCCTTCCGCGGCGACCCCGACGTCCCCGTCCCGAAAAAGAAGTCCCAGCCCATCAAGTCGCCGCAGGCGCTGGCGCTCTTCAAGGAGAGCGTGCAGGCGGCGAACCAGAAGGATTGGCGGCGCTGCTGGCGTGCGCTGAAGGACGCCGTGGAGGTGGAGCCGGACAACGACTTCCTCCAGGAGCGCTTCGACAAGCTCGACCGCAAGCTCCGCCGCCGGCTCTGACGTGGCATGCTCGGCGCTTCGATGCGTCGGTCGCGCGGCTCCTGCGCTTTCTCCCTCCTGGTGGCCCTGGCGTTCGCGGCACCCGCGCGTGCCGTGCCCGGCCCCGCCACGACCGCGGTGCTCGCCAACGCCGACGTTCCCGAGTCCGTGATCCTGGCTCGGCGCTACGCCGACGCGCGGGCGCTCCCGGAGGGTCAGGTCTGCGCCCTCGCGCTCCCCACGGGAGCGTCCATGGACCTGGCGACCTTCGAGAGCGCGCTCTTTTCGCCCCTCGAGGCATGCCTCGGGGCCGCGGCGGAGCGTATCGAGGCCATCGTGCTGGTGCGCGGCGTGCCCCTTCGCGTCACCGGTTTCGCCGACGGTCGCCAGGCGAGCCTCGCCGCCGTGCTGGGCACGTGGCGGTCCACCCAGCTGGTGGGTGGCGCGTCCCTTCGTGCGCTCTCGCCGGGCATCGCCGCCACCTGCGGCACCACGCCCTGCTACGCGGCGCGCTGGCGGAACCCCTTCCGCGGCGGGACCTTCGAGCCCGGCTGGGAGCAGACGCGCGACGGCGTGCGCTGGCGCCCGGTGCTCGTGACGCGCCTCGACGGCCGGAGCTTCGAGGCCGCGGAGGGCCTCCTCACGAGCGCCCTCGAGGCCGAGGCGGCGGGCGGCGTCCCCGGCGACGTGCTCCTCATGGAGGGTGCCGACGGCGCACGGGGCGTGCTCGACGTCGAGTTTCCCTTCGTCCTCGAGGCCCTGGCGGCGCGCGACGTGCCCGCGGAGCAGGTGCCCTTCGAGACCGACCTGAGCGACCGGGATCTCGCGGCCTTCGTCACGGGCACGGCGCGGCTCGGAGACGCCATCGAAGGCAACCGCTTCGCGCCCGGGAGCATCGTCGACAACCTCACGAGCCTCGGCGCCGTTCCGCGGAACTTCGAGGCGACGGGGGAGAGCCAGGTCTCCATCGCGCGCTGGGTGGCCGCCGGCGTCGCGGGTGCACACGGGGCCACGGCGGAGCCGCTCAACAACAGCTTTCCGTCACGCCGCTTCCTCGTCGACTACGTCGACGGGAGCACGCTGGCCGAGGCCTATCACCGGAACCTGCCCTTCGCCTTTTGGCAGAACCTCGTCCTCGGCGATCCGATGGCGGCGCCTCACGCCCGGCGCCCGGAGGTGGATCCTGGCCTCGAGGACGACGCCGTGCTCGCGGGGCCTACGCTCGTGATGGCGAGCGCCGTCGACCCCGTCGAGGGGCGTGGCGTCGCCGTGGTCGCGGCATTCTTCGATGGAGTTGCCTTGGGTGAGGCCGAGGGGGAGCGCCTCGAGCTCTGCCTCGCGCCGGCCACCGAGGAGCACACGCTGCTGGTCGTCGCTCAGGCTGCCGCCGGGCCCGCGGGGCCGGGCGCGTTTCGGCCCAAGGGCTGGACGGTGCGCCGCGCGGCCGTCACCGCGAGCGCCGGGTGCGGGAATGACGACATGGGCGCGGCGGACATGGACGCGGCGGACCTCGGGGACGACATGGCGGGCCTCGACATGGGCGCCGGCGACGCGGGGAGCGGCGGGGCTGCGCCGAGCGGAGGCTGTGCGGCGAGCCCTCCGCCCGTGGCCTTCGCCCTCGGGCTCGGCCGCGTGGCCATCGTCGGGCGTCGTCGTTGAGGCACGTGACGCGCGTGTGACGCCTGGCGCCCTCGGCGATCGGACGGCGGAGCGCTGCGTCTACCGTGCCCGCATGCGGTCCACCTTCCTCGCGCCCCTTCTCGTCCTCGGCGCTGCCTGCGGCAGCGACACCATGGGCGCCGCCGACCCGCCGGACGCAGGCGTCGACGCCGCAAGCGGCGACGCCGGGTCGGGCGGCGAGTGCACCGACGCCCGCGAGGTCGGATCGCTCGACGACGTCATCGACCTCGTGCCCTCGACCTTCGGCTCCGCCGAGTTCGAGGTCGACCAGACCGTCAGCGGGTCCATCCGTGCGACCCAGACCTTCGACCTGCTCTTCGCCGAGCTCCCGCTGCCGGCCGACTGCGTCGCCCCGCCGGAGGGGCGCTGCACGTCCGAGGTCATCGGCGGCTCCTTCCGGGACTACCCGGAGAGCCGCATCTCCTTCATCGACGGCGGCGTCCGGGTCACCCCGGGAGCGCTCTTCCAGCTCCGCTTCAACGTCGTGGAGTGGATCGACGGGACGCAGTTCGTCGAGGTGGTCCTCGAGGTGGCGCCGTGTTTGCCCTGCCTGGAGGACCAGCTCCGCTGCGCCGAGGACGACGGTTGCTACCCCATCGGCGCCGGGAGCTATTGCGTGAGCTGCCTGCGAGGCTCCGACGCGCGCTGCGCCTGCTGGGAGGAGGGCGACACCTACCGAACGAGCGGCGAGTGCACGATCGTCCCGCGCCTCGACCCGCCGCAGATGGGCGTCTGCGGATCCGCCGGAGAGTGCATCGTCGCCGCGGAGTAGCCGCTCTCACTTCCGCGTCGCTTTCCCGGACGCGGCCGCTGGCGGAGAGCGCCATGGTCTCGGCATCATGCGACGCACCACGCCTCACGAGCCCGAGCCCCTCCCGCCGGTCGCCGGCCGGCCGCGGAACGAAAGCGAAGCGCGCTGGGAGGCCGTCCATCGACGGCAGCCCGGCGACTTCGTCTACGCCGTGAAGACGACGGGCATCTACTGCGCGCCGGTGTGTCCCGCCCGCCGGCCCCGACGGCGGAACGTGGAGTTCTTCGACGCGCCCTCGGAGGCGCTCGCCGCGGGCTATCGGGCGTGCCTCCGGTGCCGGCCCGACGCGCGGGACGCACGACTGCTCCGCGTCGCCGCAGCGTGCCGGCTGCTCTCCCGGGAAGGCGCGCCGAGCGTCGCCGCGGTCGCCGAGCACCTCGGGGTGAGCCCGGCGCACCTCGGCCGCGAG
>CALCTH010000068.1 GCA_937893795.1 uncultured Myxococcales bacterium
TCCGCACCCATGTCGGCCCCCTCCGGGGGCCTTCGTCGTTTCGAGGACCCGGCGAGCCCTCTCCCGCACTCTGGCCGGCCCCGCCAACGCGCGAGGGCGCCGACCGGTGGGTCGACGCCCTCGAGGCGAACGGAGTCGCGTCCGGCTTCTACTCGGTCTGCGGGACGACCGAGACGAGGATGCTCGGGGCAGAGAGCAGCGTCTCCGGGCTGGCCGGGTCGGTGACGTCGATGATGGCCGTACCCGAGAGGTCCGCGGCGAGGGAGCCGAGTAGCACGCGGTCCTCGCCGACGTCGTAGGGCACCAGGAACCCGGCCCCCGGCGGCGTAGCGACCTGGACGGGCGCCGGCTCCGCCGGCGACGCGATGTCCTCGATGCGGTAGAGGCGCCAGGCCGGCGTATTCTGGAGCACGCGGAGGCTCGTCATCTCCGTGACCGGGACCACCTCTTCGTCGTAGCCGAGCGTGAAGGCGGAGGTCCCAGGGCCGGGGACGAGATCCGCACTGGCCGCCGCGCCGGTCACGGCGGCGAGGTCGAGCTCGTAGCCCTCGTCGAAGCGGGTCTCGCCCGGGGCGATCCGGCGCAAGCAGGGCGCGAAGCTACCCGGCAGCCCGAGCCGGCCGCTCGAGGCCGCGAAGGAGTTGTTCGCGAAGTAAACCGACCCGTCGGGGTAGCCGACGGCGCCCCCATTGCCGCAGCCCGTCGCAACCGCGACCGACGTGACCGTCTCGCCCGCGAGGTCCACGAAGGCCGCGAAGAAGGGTGCGGAGGGGCCCTCCCCGTCGCCATAGGACCCAACGACGACCACGGTGCCGTCGGGGCGGACGACGGGACGGCCGAAGCTCACGTCCGGCCGGCCGGCGGGGGCTTCCGCCGCGACCGCCTCCAGCGAGATGGTGCCCGTGATCGCCAGCGTGTCCGGGTTCCAGACGACCAGCCGCTGCGTCACGGCGTCCGGATAGATGGCCACCGTTTCGGACACCACCACGAGGTTGCGGAAGTCGATCGCTGGGACGCCCACGCCCATGAAGCTCACGACGCCGAGCGACTCGAAGTCCCCGCTCGACGTGACGGTGAACTTCTCGATCTCCGGGGCCTCGCCCTGCGGGACGAAGAGGAACCCGTCGGCGCCGAAGCACGCGCCGAGCCCCGGAATGGGGAGCGCCGTCTCGAGGTCGACGGTGACGCCGGCGTCGATGGAGGGAACGACGGCCGCGTAGCCGCTGGGTCCCTCGGGAGAGAAGGTGAGGCCGCACACCACGAAGTAGTCCGGCTCTTCGTCGCCGCCGCCGTCGGGCATGTCGTCGCCGTCCATGTCCTCGCCGGCATTCATGTCGCCGCCAGCGTCCATCGAGCCGCTCGCATCGGCCGGGCCTTGGTCGATCGGATCTGCGTCGTCGTCGCCGCAGGCCACGAGCCCGAGAGACGCGAGCGCGACGAGCCACGCCAAGGTGCGCGCGATCGTGGGGCGCGAAGCCGGCCCGGCGACGGAGGGCTCCGGCGCCATCGCGCGCGAGGAGGAACGAGCGAAGAGCCGAGAGAGGGCGGTGGTTTCCATGGCGAGGCTCTTTGACGCTCACGCAGTGAAACTGAAAGTCAGAATCAACGGCCTCGGGGGTTTTTCACCCACGTGTCGACGAGCGGCGTGTCCTCGTCGACGAGCGGCACGGACCGATGGTCGGACGCAGAGCCTCCGCGGCGCCCTCCGCCCCGCTAGAGAAGCGCGCGGATCCGCTGCTCGAGCGCCGCGTCGAGGGCACTCGAGACGACCGCCGCTTCCCGCGCCTCTTCCCAGGGAAGATCCGGCCACCACCTCTCGGTGGGGAGCGGGCGATCGACGTCCACGCTCTCCCCGGGACGCGGCGTCGCCAGCCTGAGCCCGGTCGCGCGGGCGGCCCGGACGATGCGCTCGATGGGCTCCGTCCAGCCGTGGAGTGCGAGGTTGAAGGTGCCCCAATGCACCGGCAGCACGACCTCGGCGCGAACCATCTGGCACGCCAGGACGGCCTGCTCCGGTCCAATATGGACGTCGCGCCAGAGCGCGTCGTACGCGCCGGCCTCCACCATCGCGAGGTCGAAGGGGCCGAGGCGCGCGCCGATCTCCGCGAAGCCGGGGAACATGGCGGTGTCGCCGCTGAACCAGACCGCGTGGTGGGCCGTGCGCAGGGCGAAGCCGGCCCACAGCGTCTGATCGCGGCTCCCGGCGGTCACGCCCCGTCCAGAGAAATGGCGTGCGGGCGTCGCCGTGATCTCCAGGCCGCGGAGGCGGTGCGACTCCCACCAGTCGAGCTCGATGATCCGCGCCGGGTTCACGCCCCAAAGCTCGAGATGCGCACCAACCCCGAGCGGAACGACGAAGGGCACGTCGAGCGGCGCGAGCTGCACGATGGTCGGGTAGTCGAGGTGATCGTAGTGGTCGTGGGAGATTACGACGGCGTCGAGCGGAGGCAGCTCGCCCAGGGGAAGCGGCGGCGCGTGGAAACGCTTCGGACCCGCCCAGGCGAGCGGCGACGCGCGCGGCCCAAAGACGGGATCGAGGAGGAGGCCGTGGCCATCGATCTCCACGAGCGACGTCGAGTGGCCGAGCCACGTGACACGGAGCCCGCTCTCGGGTCTCGCCGCGAACTCGCGGCCGGACCTCCGGAGGATGGGAAGCTCACCCTTCGGGACCCGATGTTTGCTACCGCCCGCGATGAACTCCCGCATCGCGGACCAGTTCGTGGGGTCTTCACGCGGAAGGACGTTCGTGAAGCGGTCCTCTCGCCATCGGGGTGACGCCCGCATGCGCTCGCGGCGCTCCCCCTCGACGGCGGCTCCCATCGCAGCGGTCCATTTGATGCTCATCGCCGGATGCTCGTCCTCGCATCCGGCGCGCACAAGCGGGCCGCGGTCACTGCCTCACCCGCGTGGGCGCTCATTCGAGGCGCTCGGCCACGCGGTTGATCGACGCCGAGTCGAGGATGTCGCCGTCCATGGCGTCGCGGACGGCAACGATCATCGCCCGGCCGATCTCCGCGTTGGACGTCCCGCCGCCAAAGTGGCGGATCACCGGCGAGAGCAGCACGCCGATGGCGTAAGCCGTCCGGTAGAGCGTGCCGCGCATGCGGGCTCCGTGGCGGTCACGAATGTACGCGGGGCGGAAGACCACGAGGCTCGCGAGACCCACCGAGCGAAGGTCTTCCTCGGTACGCTTCTTCACGCGCGCCCACATCGCGCTCCCATCCGCTCCCGACCCGGAGAGAAAGCAGAAGCGAAGGGTCTCGTTCCGCTCGGCAAGCGTACGCGCGGCGTGCATCGCGTAGTCGTGCGTGATGCGCGTGTAGGTCGCCTCGTCCATGCCAGCCGACGACACACCGAGGCACCAGAAGCATGCGTCGACGTCGGTCAGCCGATCGGCCACGGGCGCGAGGTCCCCCATGTCCTCGACGGGCAGCTCGGAGAGCTTCGCGTGGCGGACGCCGGTGCTCGAACGGCCGAGCACCGTCACCCGACCCACGACTGGCGACGCGAGGGCCTCCGCGAGCACGCCGGTGCCGACGAACCCGGTCGCCCCGGTGATGAGAACATGCATGGGGGTTCCTTCCTGCCGAAGAATGCGCGGCGTCTAGTCTGCGAAGGCCAACCCGAAGCCGAAACCGAAGCGGTCGAGGTCGGGGTTCGTGAGGGTCTGACTGGGGGTGCGGCGCGGGCCAGAAGGTGTCCCGAGGTAGACGTGCGCGCGGCCGTCGGCTTCGGGGGCTCCGACGACGAGGTCCGAGAGGCCGTCGCCGTTCACGTCGACCGTCGCGACGACCTCCCCGTGGCGGCCGAGCGTGCCGGGGGGCGTCGGAAAGCCGATCGGCATCGACGCGAAGCCAGCCGCGCCCCCGACGTAGAGGAAGGCCTGGCCGCTCGATGAGACGCCCACGTCCGGGCGGCCATCGCCGTCGAGGTCCGCGGGCGTCGAGAGGGACCCGGCGAAGAACCCCGCGGCCCCGCGCGGCCGCTCCACCTCCTGGGCCGGCGTCCCGACCAAGCCCGCGCCGCTCCCTCGAAACAACCGAAAGCTGCCCGCATCGACGACCCCCTCCGTGCCCGCGACGCCGAAGAGGACGTCGGCGTAGCCATCGCGGTCGCAATCCGCGCCGGTGAGCGTCACCTGCTGGATCCTCCGCGGCGCCGAGCCGGAGCCGTCGCTCTCCTCGAAGAACGCGGACGGCGACGCCGCGACGCCAGCAGAACCGCCGGGAAAGACCATCCCCACGACGCGCGTGCCGCGGACGGACCCGACGCGCTCGCTCCGCACCCCGGCGACGAGCAGGTCCGGGTAACCGTCGCCATCGACGTCCCCGGGGGAACCCACCTCGTTCGGAAAGGAGGTGAGCGGGTCGTCGAGGACCGGCCGGGAGATCGACGCGCTTGGCTCGGTGGGGACGTCGCGGCCGCCGCCATACACGTAGGCGCGCCCGCCGAGCGCGAGCACGACCACGTCGGCGAAGCCGTCGCCATCGAGGTCACCGGGGCCCGCCACCTCGCCGAAGCTCCCGGGCGCGACCCCGGCGGGCGGCTCGAGGGCCAGCGGCGGCGCCACGGGCCCCATGGGCCCGCCCCGAAACAGGTACGCGCGACCGGTCACGACCTCGTCGGTCTCCTCCGTGAGCGCCCCGATGACGAGGTCACCGAACCCATCGCCATCGACGTCGCCCGCAGCCGCCATGGACCACCCGAAGAAACCGTTGGTCGCCGGGTTGGGGCTCTGAAGGGTCCACTCCGGCGAATCGCCGGGACCCGTCGCCGAACCGCGGTAAAGGAAGACCTCGCCAGGGGCCGAGGGCACCACGTCGCGGCGCCCCAGGGAACTGACGACCAGCTCGCCGTAGCCGTCTCCGTCGAGGTCGTGGCGGTCACGGCCCACGAAGAGGTAGCGCGCCGAACCGAAGCTCCCGCAACCGGCGGCGTTGCACGACGCGACGCGCCACACATAGCGGCGTCCCACCGGAGGCTCGGCGGCCACGGGGAGCGCGTCGTCGGGCCGGAAGCGAAGCGCGTCTCCCGACGGCGCCCGCTCGCCCCGCACCTCGACCTCCAGCGCGGGGGCGTCGAAGCGGCACGACGTCCACGGCCCCTCGGCGCAGGCCGCGAGCTGCACCCGGTAGCCGGTCGCCGCTGCGACGGGCCCCCAGCTCAGCCAGGGACGGAGCGGCGCATCGGCTCCCTCCCTCGGCCCGTGGAGGCTCCCCGTGAAGGCGCCGAGGGCTGGCGCGCGGAGCGTCGGCGCGGGAGGGGGCGCGGCGAGGTCCGGTCGATCCGGGTCCATGTCGATGGGCGCTTGGTCCGCCGCGAAGTCCATGGCTCCGCCGTCAGGTCCGAGATCCGACGCCGCGTCCGGAGGCCCCTCCCCGGCGTCGGCTTCACCGAGGCTCGCCGAGCGAAAACAGCCGCCGAGACCCCACGCGAGCACGATCACGATGGAGCCCACGCGCATGTCCGGGAGACTACACGGACGGTCAGGGAGCGCGCCGGCGCGCCTTTGGGCCTCGTCAGCATCGTGCTCGACGAGGCTAGCTTTCTGATCCTCGCAAACGCTCGATCGCTGGACAGCCTCGGCGTCCTCTGCCGGCACGCCGCTCCTCAGGGAGAACGGACAGGGGCTGGGCACGCTCTGCCCGCTGGAGGGCACGCAGCGCGGGCGGACCGCCGCCGACGTGCCACGTGACCCGGCCACCCGGCTCGTGGCGGGGCCCGAGGGAGCGGCCGCGTCGCGGCTCAGGGCCCGACGCAGACCTCTACCGGCGTGGGCGCCGTGGCGATCACCTCGAGGCGCGACGCAGGACCGCCCTCCACGCGCACCACGTAGCTACCCTCCGGAAGCGGCGGCGTGATGCACCGCAGCTCGTGCTCGAAGCAGGCGGGCGGGCAATCGACGTCGCACTGCCCCTCAAGGAGCTGGGGTACGACCCGGAGCGTCGAGTCCTCGACGATGACCTCGCAGGAGCCAGGCGCGTCGGTGCAGGAACCGCAGCTCGCGCTCACGCGCAGGTCGGCGCGCGCAAACTCCGCCACCTCGGAGGGGTGGCAGAGCGTGTCGATGCCGGACACGCCCGGCCCCGAGAGCTCGTAGCTACCGCAGACGTCGGCCGTGGGTTCGGGCGCCGGCCGCGTGCAGGCGGGGAAGAAGGCGTAGCGCGGTCCCTCGGGCCGCACCTCGACCTGAAAGGCGAGGCGACCATTGATGCGCACGTCGTGCCGGCCGACCTCGAGGGCCGGGACGGCGCAGCTGCCGCTGACGTTGGGGAAGCACGCGCCGCAAATGGGCCCCTCGCCGCAGAGTCCCGTCGTGAGATCCACGCTCCCGTCGCGCGCCACGCGGGCGTCGCAGCTCACGTCCTCGCCGCAATAGCAGCGGCCGTCGTTGCCCACGAAGATGGGAAGGTCGAAGGGTCCGCGGCCGATGGGCATGGGCGATCCGCCGGGCTCGTTCACGCAGAAGAAGTCGGGGTCCCGAGCCGGGCATTCCGGGACGGGGCCCGCGTCGCCGGGCGCGGCGTCGAGTCGCCCGAAGTCCACGGGCTCCATGTCGCCGCCGGGGTCCATCTCGCCGGCGTCCGGCGCCCCCGGTACGCCCGAGACGGCCCCCTGAAAACACCCGGCCGCCATGGCGGCGAGCGCGATCTGGCACACCCTTGCACGCATGGAGCGGCATCGTGCACGCACCGTTCCAAGACGGCGCCGCGGCGACCCGCGCGTCAGAAAGTGCCGCGTACGCTGCTGCCTTGGCGACGCGCCTCGACGCGGCCGTCGACGCGATGAAAGCGCGAGAGGAACGCCCACTGGCGGCCTGGAGACGCGAACTCGGCGCGCGCGCCGCCGGTGGGGGGCGCGCCGCCCTCCGTCACCAGCACGCGAAGCTCGAGCCGGCCGCCCGCGTAGCTCCGAATGCTCCGCTCGGTGAAGAGGCCGATGGCGTCGAGCACGGCCGGCCCGTCGGCGCCGAAGGCGCTCGCCAAGGCTCCATCGAAGAGGTCCCGCGTGTCTTCGAAGCTGCGGACGAAGCCACCGTCGGGCGAGAAGACCCGGTGCATGGAGCCCGGGGCTCCGAAGGGCATGCGCCCGTCGCCGTCCGCGACCGGCGCGTCGCAAGGAAAGCGCGCGCAATCCGGCGTTGGGAAGCCCCGGCCCTTCTGGAAGTACATCGCCGGGGGCTCGATGCCCGAGCGGGGGCAGCGAGGTCGTCCGTCGGTACCGTCGTAGAGGTTGGCCGGGAGCGCGGCAACACTGATGACGACGGCGCTGACCTGCGCGAGCGCCTCGCGGCCCGGCTCACCGAGGGCGCACGCGAGGCGCTGCGTCATCATGCCGCCGTTCGACGCGCCGGCCACGTACACCCGCGAAGGGTCGAGGTCGCCACGCGTGGCGGATTCCGCGATGAGGTGGGCGAGAAAGCCCACGGCGTCGCGGGTCTCCTCGAGGGTGCCCTGGCCCGGCGAGGGGGAGCGGCCGTCCTCCCAGTGCCGCGCCAGGTCTGCGCCCGAGGTGACGCTCGGGATGCCTTCGGGGAAGAGGAGTGCGAAGGGCTCCGTGCTTCGGTAGCTCCGGACCGGTGCCGTGCAGCGCGCCCCTTCCGGGTCACGAAAGCCGTCCAGGTAGGTGAAGCGACACGCCGCGTCGCCCTGGCGCCAGAAAAGGGACTCGCCGCGGGCCAGCTCGTCGAAGGGCAAGGCCATCAGCCCGGCCCCGTTGCCGGTGCCGCCGTGCAGGTAGACGACGAGCGGAAGCGGCGCGTCCCCCGCGTCCGGCGGGCGGTAGAGCCAAGCGGTGCGCTCGCGGGTGACTTCGCCGAAGCGCTCCTCCGAGGTCCACTCGGTGACGGTGCCTTCCGTGGGCCAGATCGCGTCGCAGAGGGCGTCCGCGAGCGGACAGACGCCGGCCCGCTCCTCGAGGAAACGGAAGGGCGGGTCTCCGGCCGCCGCGTCGTCCATCGCGAGCGCGTCGAGCGCGGGCACGTCGGGCTCCATCTCCCGGGGAGCGTCGCGGCCCATGTCGGCCGAGGCGTCGCCGCCCGCGTCCCGCGAGACGACGGCCTCGCTCGTGCCACAGGCCATGGCCACGAGGCACGCCAGGGCGACCGAGTACCGGCTCAACGGAGAGAACCGGATGGCCGGCGTCGACATGCACCGCGATGTTAGCAGCGGCGCGCGCCACGGTGGCGCCAGACCGAGGCTGGCGGGCCGCGAGCTCCGGTCTGGCGCCTTCAGGGTACGACGTACGACCACACCCGCGGGCTCATGGAGGACGAGAGGCGCCGCTCTCCGAGACGTATCGAAGCGCGAGCCGCGCGCTCGACACCGGCTGGGTTCCCTGGGCTCCGTCCTTCGTGGATGCACCTGACGCCGCGCCCTTGCCTGCGACCTGAACCCCCAGCAACGCGGTGGCACGATGGGGTCATGCCTCGCTCTGCCGTCCTGCGTGGGCGCATCGACGCTCGGGACCGCGCGCAGCAGCGGCGGCGGCACGATCGTCGCCCCGCGGCCGAGGACGCAGCCCACGACGAGCTGGACAGCTGGCTCGACGACGCCAGCCTCGCCGACCTGTCGCCAGCCACGGTCGAGCGCCTCGACCTCGTTCGCTTCCTCCGCGACACGGGGCGCATCGCGCTCGCTCCCGCGGAGCGCCTACGGCACCTGGCCATCACCCTCGAGGCCGCTTTCTTGGAGACCGCCCCGCACGCGGTCGACCGGGTCTACGTGGGAGCACTCCGCCTCCGGCCCGACGAGGCCATGCTCTGGCATTCGCGGGGCGTGTCGGCGCGCTGCGCGGCCGATGTATCCGCAGACGACGACGTCGCGTCACGCTGGCACAGGCTCGCCGGCCGCTGCCTTCATCGAGCCTGGGAGCTGGACCCTCATGACGCGGGCATCGCCTACTCCCTCGGCACATGGCACTACCTCTCGGGCGAAGGCGCCGCGCCCGCCGCTCCCTGGTTCGAGAGGGCTCTCGCGCTCGAGCCGGAGCATGGCAACGCGCGTCTCTACCGTGCCCACTGCCTGCACGACCAGGAACGCTGGCTCGAGGCCGTCGCTGCCTACGAGGCCGTCCCGCTCGCCGCCTTCGAAGGGCCGAGGGCCTGGCTCGTCGACGTCGTGCTCGAAGCGACGGCCCATTGCCGTCTGCAAGCGGGCGACCTCGCCGGTGCCGAGTCCGCCTTCGAACGTCTGATCGAGCGACTGAGCCGGGAGCCCAAGCGGGCCCTCGGGCTTCGGCTCTCCTACCTGGAGGAGGCGTGCCGGGGACCGCTGAAAGGGGCGCTGGGTTCCGAGTTCGAGGCGCTGGCCGCGACGCTCGAGCTCTAGAGCCGCGGGTCGACGGGCTCGCTCTCGAGGGCGAGGACGCCGAAGACACATTCGTGGACGCGGTAGAGAGGCGCGCCCTCGACGAAGCGGTGAAGGGCCTCCATGCCGAGGGCGAACTCGCGCCGGGCGAGCTTCCGCTTCGTCTGCACGCGGCGCTTCCGCAGCTGCGCGAGACGCATGGGCTCCGCGTACTCGGGGCCGTAGATGATCCGCAGGTACTCGGGTCCGCGGCACTTCAGGGCGGGCTGGACGAGACCGCGCGGGCCCTGGTTCAGCCACGCCCGCGGCTTGACCACCATGCCTTCGCCGCCGGCGTCGACGCGCGCCTGCCACCAGGCCACGGCCGCCGCCTCGGCCGATGGGTCCGAGAGGTCCACGCGGAGGTGCGCCGTCGCCCGGAAGAGCCGGGGCTCGTGCTCGGCGAGCGATCCCAGCGTCTCCATGTGCCAGACGTGGTCGCGATCCGTGTGCACCGCACCCTCCGACGCCAGCAGGTGAAAGGGCGCCAGAACGTAGTCGTCGAGACCGCGGACCTCCCAGCAGTAGGCCTCGTAGGCGCGCACGTAGCGGGACACGTGGTCGAGGCGCGCCTCGTAGCGGGCGAGCAGCCGGGCGGCGCTCGGGTCCCGCGCGGCGGCCGCGCGCAGGCTCGCGACGGCGTCACCCAGACCCGCCGTCCCAGCGATGCCCACGGGCGCATATTGCGTCCGGATGAGCTCCCGTGCCTTCGCCGACCAGGGCATCAGCTCGGCGTCGAGGCAGACCCAGTCGGTAGCGAGAGACGTCCAGAGCCCCGCCTTGCCGATCGCGTCGGCGGCGCGCGCCAGCAGCGCATCCTCGACCGCGCGATCGGCGAAGAAGGGCCGCCCGGTGCGCGTCACGATCACGCCCCGGCGCCCGTCGCGGACGCGGAAGCGCGCGGCGGCGGCCTTCGCGTCGCGGCACACGATGAGCACCGCCCGCGAGCCCATGTGCTTCTCTTCGCAGACGACCTCGGGCACGCCCTCCGCGCGGAAGTACGCGAAGGCCTCCCGGGGATGCTCGAGGTAGCCGTCGACCTCGCTCGCTTCGGACGGCGCCATGGTCGGCGGCAGGTAGATGAGCCAGCGCGGATCGACGGCGAAGCGGCTCATGACCTCGAGGGCCGCCGCTACGTTCTCCTCGCGCAGCGTGACCGTGCGATCGATGCGCGTCTGCACGACGCGCTTGCCGCTGACGTCCTCGAGGTCGAGCACGTCCGCGCCGCGGGCGACGACTGCCGGCGCCAGCGGCTTCACCGGCGCGTAGTACATCGTCGCCGCCGGCACGCTCACGAGCTCGCGCTCCGGGTAGCGAAGCGCCGTCAGCTTGCCGCCGAAGACGCAGCCCGTGTCGATGCAGATCGTCCCGTTGACCCACTCGGCCTGCGGCACCGGCGTGTGCCCGTAGACGACCATGGCCCGCCCACGGTAGCTCCGCGCCCAATCATGGCGCACGGGGAGCCCGAAGGCGTCGATCTCTCCCGTGGTTTCACCGTAGAGCGCGAACTGACGCACCGCGCCAGACGCGCGCCCCTGGAGCGACTCCTTCAGCCCGGCGTGGGCGACGACGAGCTTGCCCTCGTCGAGCACGAGGTGGCTCACGAGGCCATCGATGAACTCGGCGGCTTCCGCCTTGAAGGCCTCCGGCTGTGCTTCGAGCTGGGCCAACGTCTCCGCGAGGCCGTGCTTGATGCGCACGTTCTTGCCGCGGAGCTTCTTGAGCAGCTTGACGTCGTGGTTGCCGGGCACACAGAGCGCCGTTCCGGCGCGCACCATCGCCATGGCGCGCGCGAGGACCCCGGGCGAGTCCGGTCCGCGGTCGACGAGGTCGCCGAGGAAGAGCGCCTGCCGCCCCTCGGGGTGGCGGTGCACGCCGTCCACCTTGACGTAGCCGAGCGCGGCCAGGAGTGCGTCGAGCTCTTCGCGGCAGCCGTGCACGTCGCCGATGATGTCGAAGGGGCCGTGCAGGTCGCGCTTGTCGTTCCAAAGGCGCTGCCGCGTGAGGCTGACGGCCTCGACCTGCTCCGGCGAGCGCAGGACGCTGACGTGGCGAAAGCCCTCGCGACGAAGGCCACGAATCGACTTCCGGAGCTGCGCCGCGTGCTGGCGTACGACGTGCGGCCCAAACGATCGATCGGGACGCGACTGGTTCCGGGCGTGGCAGAGCTTCACCGGGAGGTCGAAGACCACGGCGACGGGCAGCACGTGGTGCGCCTTCGCCAGCGCGACGAGGGGACGCCGCGCCTCCTTCTGCACGTTCGTGGCGTCGACGACCGTCAGCCGGCCGCGCGCGAGGCGCTTACCGGCCAGGTAGTGGAGCAGGTCGAAGGCGTCCTTCGTCGCGCTCTGGTCGTTCGTGTCGTCGGAGACGAGGCCACGGCAGACGTCCGACGAGATCACCTCCGTCGGGGCGAAGTGGCGCCGCGCGAAGGTGCTCTTGCCCGCTCCGGAAGGGCCCACGAGGACCACCAGCGCGAGCTGGGGGATCCTCACCGCGACGCGCTCGGTGCTCTCGTCGCTCACGACGCACCGCCATCCGCCGCGCGCTCGAAGATCGCCATCTGCGTCGGCGGGCCGACCTCGGGGTCGTCGGGCCCGATGGGCGCGAAGCGAACGCCGTAGCCGTAGCGGGTCGCGACGTCCTCGGCCCAGGCGCGGAGCTCGGCGCGGGTCCACTCGAAGCGGTGGTCGCGATGCCGATGGGCCCCCGCCGCGTGGCGCTCGTCGCGGACGGTGTGCTCCACGTTTGGCGGCGTGACGACCACCAGCCGCGGCGCCGCGGCGCCGAAGACGACGTGCGCGAGGTCCGGAAGTCGCGGCGGGTCCACGTGCTCGATGACCTCGACGAGGCACGCGGCGTCGAAGCCGGCGAGGCGCGCGTCCACGTAGGTGAGGGCGCCGTGCATCAGGGCGAGTCGCTCGCGCTGCGAGGAAGGCAGGTCGTCGAGACGAAGGCGTCGCGCCGCGACCTCGAGGGCCCGGGGAGAGACGTCGACGCCCACGAGGCGCGTGAACGTCGGCTCGCCGCGGAGCACGCGAAGCAGCTTCCCCTCGCCGCAGCCGAGGTCCACGACGCGCGACACGCCGGCGCTCTTCAGCACGGCGAGCACCGCGCCGTAGCGCTGCTGGTTCAGGCTGAGCGGCTTCTCGAGGGTCTCCTCCTCGGCGTCCCCGGCCGTGTCGTCGGCGGAGTCGTCGCCGGCAGTGAGCCGCGCGAGGGCCTCGCGCACCAGGCGCCCCTGACGCTTCAGGTAGCGGCGGGCGATCTCCTCACGAAGCGGATGGGCCTCGAGCCACGCGCCGCCCTTCGCCAGGAGCTTGTCGACCTCATCGCTGCCGACCCAGTAGTGCTTCTCGTCGTCGAGCACCGGGACGAGGACGTAGAGGTGCGCGAGGAGGTCCGCGAGGCGGACCTCGGCGCGGAGCGTGACCCGAAAGTAGGGCGCGGCGGGGGCGACGCGCTCGGCGTCTACCACGTAGCCGAGGGGCTCGAAGAGCCGGCGCAGGAAGGCCTCGCCGCCGCGGCAGGGGAGCGGGGTGACGGTGGCCTCGAAGGGCTGCGGCGCCGCGGCGAGCTCCGGCCGCTCGCGGCTCTGACCGGCGAGCGCAGAGCGGAATACGCGCGTGAGCGCGACGCTGAGGAAGGACGACGCGACGTAGGGCCGGTCGTTCACGTAGCGCGCGAGGAGGTCGTGGCGGCCTTGACGTCGCGCGCGCTTCACGAGCGCCAGCGGGTCGAGGTCGAGGAGGAGCGCGGCCGTGCAACGCACGGGCGTCGCCTCGGGGTAGTAGACGTGGGCCTCGCCGACGCCGAGGTCGAAGCTCTGGACCCGGGCCGGGTTCTTCGCGAGCAGGTAACCGAGATCCGTGGCCGGCGAGGACGCGGCCGCGTCGCGGGGGGGGGTGAGCGTGAGCAGCATGGTCTCGGGGCGCGCGTCGGGGGCATCGCGAGGTGCTCGTGAGGGATGTTCGTTTCCCGGGGCGGGACGAGATCCCCGGGCTTTTGGGGTGCGTTGGTTTCTTTAGTTTGGTCCGTCCCCTTGGCTCGGGAGGGGGGCGCGGTGCATCACGGGGGGAGATGGCGAAGCTCTATTTCCGCTACGGCACCATGGATAGCGCCAAGACGCTCAACCTGCTCGCCGTGGCGCACAACTACCGCAAGCAGGGCAAGCGTGTGCTGCTCCTCAAGCCGTCCCTCGATGACCGCTTCGGGGCCGGCGCCATTCGCTCGCGCTCCGGGCTCGAGGCCCCGGCGGATTGGCTCGTCGGCGACGCGCCGCTCGATCTCGCGCGCTTCGAAGGGCTGGACGCGGCGCTGGTCGACGAGGCGCAGTTCCTCGGCCCATCGGTCGTGGAAGCGCTGAGGGACGTCACGCGGAGCCACGGCGTTCCCGTGCTCTGCTACGGCCTGCGCACGGACTTTCAGGGGCGCCTCTTTCCCGGAAGCCAGCGGCTCCTCGAGCTCGCCGACACCATCGAAGAGGTCAAGGTCACCTGCCAGTTCTGCAAGAAGAAGGCGATCCTCAACCTCCGCACGGACGCCGAGGGCCAGGCCATCGCCGAGGGCCCACAGGTCGAGCTGGGCGGCGACGAACGCTACGTGCCCGCCTGCTACGCCTGCTACCGGGAGCGCGTCTGGGCCGCGCGCGAAGCGGCCGGCCTCGAAGGTCTCTGGGACTGAGCCGGCCTCAGCGCCGGCGGCGCGCCCGGGCGGCGTCGCCGAGGAGCCGAAACGCGAAGGGCAGGTCGTGCACGAGGTAGCGCTCAGCGAGGCGCTTGGGCTCCTGCGAGAGCCGATGCACCCACTCGAGGCCCGTGCGCTGCATCCACCCCGGGGCCTGCGCGACGTCGCCCGCGAGGTAGCTGAAGCTGATGCCGACGCCGAGCCACCAGGCGTTCGGCAGCTCCGGGCGAAGCACCCGGATCAGCCGCTCCTGCTTTGGGAAGCCGAGGGCGACGAAGACCACGTCGGCTCCGCTCTCGCGCACCATGGTGGCCATGGCCTCCATGGCCGCCGGGTCCTTTTCGAAACCGAAGGCTGGGCAGTGCGTGCCTCGCACGTCGAGGCTTGGGCTCCGCGCGCGCAGCACCTCGGCCGCCGCGTCCGCGGCGCCTTCGCTCCCGCCGAGGAGGAAGATCGAGCGGCCCTCGCGCGCGCAGCCGCGGCTCAGGCTGCCCACCAGGTGCGAGCCGGCGCCGCGCTCCGGCACCGGCGTACCCTGGAGCCGGCTCGCCCAGACCCGCGGCATGCCGTCGGGGACGAGCAGGTCCGCGCCGCGAAGCATGCCCGCCACCTCTTCGCTCGCCGACGCCTGCCGGAGGATGTCGAGGTTCGGAGTGATGACCCAGCCGCCGCGCCCCGCGGCGAGCTCCGCGAGGAGGGCCGCCACGCAGCGCGTCTCCGTCGCCGCGGCGAAGCGAAAGCCCTGCAGCGTCACCTGGGGAAGGTCGAGGCCCCCGCGCCGCGCCTCCGGCGCCTCGTTCAACGCGCGTTCGCCGTCCCTCATCGCGCCCTCCACGCCTTCCAGCGCTCCCGGGCGTAGGGCCCGAGGAGCGGCCACCAGCACGCCGTCACCGCCAGGAAGATGAGCGCCGCGCGAAGCACCACGGGCCATCCGGCGGCGTCCATCCACGCGCCGAGCCACGCCCCGGGCACCCCCACGGCGACGAGGCGGAGCGTGAGCTGCGCTTCGAGGCCTCGGCCCCACACTCTCAGGTGGCGCACGCTGATCCGAATGGACGCGGCGTAGCGCAGCACGTCGGCCACGAGCATGCCGGCGAGCGCCCCGTTCAGCCCCCCGCCGGGGGCGAGCGCCTCGCCCACGGTGAAGCCTGCGGGGATGCCGAGCGCGAGGGCGGCAGCCTTCACCACGTCGCCCTGCGCGATCCACTTGGGCTCCCCCGCGGCCAGGAACATCGCCGAATACGTCGTCGCCACGAGGTACACCCACCCGGCGACGGCGAGCCATTGAATCGCCGTGCCCGCGCCATGGTAGCGCGGGTCGTAGACGAGCTGAACGGCCGTCGGGCCGCCCGCGAGCAGCCCCGAGAGGGCCCAGGCCGCGGCCACGAAGACCGGCCGCCTCAGCCGGTCGAAGGGCTCCGCGAGCGCTCCGCCCTCCGACCGGACCTTGCGGTAGACCGGGAACATCACGTCGAAGGTGAAGCGCCCGAGCGCCTCCACCGGCAGCCGCGCGATGACCGCGCCCATATGGTAGACGCCGAGCGCCGCCATCGAGAGCAGGGCGCCGAAGAGAAGCCGGTCGGACTGGGACGACACGAAGTGCGTCAGCGTGCTCACGAAGACCCAGCGGCCCACGCGAATCAGCTCGCGCGCCGCGTCGGGCTCCCATGTCAGCCGGTTTCCGGGCCCCGGCAGGTAGAAGTGGCTCAGCACCACCTTCACGAAGGCGCCGGCGATGCCGCCCACGACGAGCGCCGTGGCACTCGGCTCGATCGCCGCCCACACGATCATCGTGACGAGCGCCGCCGCCTGGCTGAGGAGCGCGGTCAGCTCGCGGCGCCGCAGCTCGAGCTCGCGCATGGCGGCGGCGAGCTTCGTCGACTCGAAGCCGGCGAGCGCCACGGAGATCCCCGCGATGGGCAGCAGCCAGGCGAGCTCCGGCGCCTCGTAGAAGGTGGCGACGGGCCCCGCGAGGCCGACGCACGCCAGCGTGAGCACCGCGCCGCGCGCGAGCTGGAGCGTCCACGCCGTGTTCCGAAAGGCCCGGTCCTCTCGCTCGGACTGCACGATGCTCACGTGCACGCCGAGGTCGCTGAAGAGCTCGAGCCCCTGGAGCACGCTCGCCACGATGGCGATGAGACCGAAGGCCTCCGCGTAGAGCATGCGGCTCAGCACCACGTTTCCGACGAAACGCAGCAGCTGAGCGCCGCCATAGCCGACGGCGAACCAGAGCGCCCCGCGGCGTGCGCGGCCCTCGAGGCGCTCGGTGTCGCTCATCGCGCGGGAGCAGACCTAGGCGGCGAAGGCGTCGAGGAACTCCTCGACGGGCCCGAAGCGATCGGGGTCGTTCTCCGCCTCGCTGGGCATGTTCAAGAAGAGGTAGCCCACGTTCTCCACGCCGAGGCGCTTTCGGAAGGCCGCGAGCTCCGGCGCCGCGACCCCCGAGCTCACGACGACGAGCACGCCATCGGCGCGCCGCGCGGCGGAGCGCAGGGACGCGAGGCCCCCGTGACTCTCGAAGACGAAGATCTCGAGGGCCGATACGATGGGCACGGCCTGCTGCGGCGCCGGCGAGTGCGGGTGGGAGCGTCGCGGGCGCCGCGACTGCACCGTCGAGCTCAGCACGATGGACGTGGACGGCTCGCGGCCGTGGCGCCCGGAGGGCGGCCGCACGCTCGGGTTCCCGGCCGACGGCGGACGCGGCGGCGGCGCGATGGACGTCGGGTCGTCGACGAGCACCGTGTCGGGCATCTCGGCGTCCTCGCCGAGCTCCATCAAGAGACGCCGCGCGCATTGCGCGTCGTGCTCCGAGAGGCCGACGACGAGCATCTGTCCCCGGGCGCCCTCGAGCAGCTCCTGCAGGTCCGTCACGAGCTCGTGGATGGCCGTCTGGCGACGCGGCCACGCCGACGCGCCCACGATGGGTCCGTTGCCCCACCACGCGACTTCGCGGGCGGAGATCAGTCGGAAGCGCCGGAACTCCCGGAAGAGCAGGAAGAGCACCGCGAGCGCACCGAAGGCGAGGGGGAGCGCGAGCGCCACGATCTTCTTCTTCTTCGAGGGGTCCGCGAACTCCGGGGGCGTCGCCGTGGCGACGACCCGGAGGCCGGTGGGCACGTTCCGGAGCAGGTCCTCCACGGCAGCCGAGCGCTCCGCGAGCTCCTGGAGCAGCGGCGTCTTCACGTTGACCTCGGCGAGCAGGCCCGCCGCGGCCGTCTCGACCTCCGTCATCGTGACGTTGTCGCGGGTCTGGTCCTCCGCGAGCCGCTGGAGGGCGTCGGCCCGCTGCCGCTTGGCCGCCAGCTCCGCCCGCGCGTCCCGGAGCCTGCGCTGGAGCGCCGCGTAGGCCGGGTTGCGAACGGTCGTCGACGTCTCGGTCAGGCCGGCCTCGAGGGCCTCCACCTGCCGACGGAGCGAACGGATGCGCGGGTGCTCCTCGCCGAGGCCCTGGCCGCGGGCCTCCGCCAGGCGCTGCCGCAGCTCCGCGATGCGCGCGGTCGCCATCGGGCTGCGCATGGTGCCCGTGGTCGTGGCGGACGTGCCCGCCAGCTCGGCCTCGAGGCGCTCCACCTCCGCCGCCTTCGCCTCGGCCTCCGCCCGGGCGAGGTTCGCCTGCGAGCGCAGGTCGGCCTGCTGGCCGACGGCGCCACCGGCCATGGCGTCGCTGATGCCATTCTCCGACCGGAAGGTGTCATAGGCCTCGCGCGCTGCGGCGAGCTCGTTCGTGGCCGCTTCGATGCGCGCGTCGAGGCTCGCGCGCTCGGTCTCCAGGCGCTCCTTCTTCCGCTCCTTCGTCATCTCCATGAAGAGCTCGATGGCGGCGTTCGCGAGGCGCGAGGCCTCCGTCGGCTGCTGGCCCACGGCGTTGAAGTTGAAGAGGCCGTTCTGCGGATCGGTGCCGACCATCACGATGTTGCGCAGCACGATGAGCGGCATGTCGCCGAGGCCCTGCCGCTCCCGGAGCGTGCGCATGTAGCGGTCCGAGAAGGCCGTCGCCGTGAGCGACGAGAACTCGCGCATGGGGTCGGTCTGCTCGCCCTCGATGCCCACGTAGAGGATCGCACCGCCCGACGAGTAGCTGTTCTTCACGAAGGCCTTCGCCACACCCACGCCCACGAGGGCGCCGACGAAACCGACGAGCACCAGCAGCTTTCGCCCGCGCCAGAGGACGCGGAGGAGACGCATCAGGTCGACGGGTGCGCCAGGGCGGCCGCCGCCGCCCTCGCCCTCGTCATCCATGTCTTGGGGTCGCGCCATGGCTCTACCTCAAACCACTCTCTTCAGCGCCGCCGAAGCACGCGGCGGCCCCGAACCTGCTGTCGCCGTGCGGCGGCGCGCTCAGCCGCCTTGGAGAGGGAGGCGTCCGCCTCGCCCTCGCCATCGAGATGCGCAGCCAGCGCTGCGATGGTCGGGAAGCGGAACACGTCGGTGACCGTGAGGGCCTTGCCCGGCGCCTCGCCGATCTCCCGGTGCGCCTGGACCGCGAGGAGCGAGTGCCCCCCGAGGTCGAAGAAGTTGTCGCGCATGCCGACCTGGCCGAGGCCGAGGAGCTTCTCCCACACGCCGGCGATCTGCTTCTCGGTCTCGCCGCTGGCGGGCACGTGCTCCACGTTCGCGCCGCGCTGCGCATCGGGACGCGGGAGCTTCTTGCGGTCGACCTTCTTGTTCGGCGTGAGCGGGAAGCGGTCGAGCTCCACCACGTGCGAGGGCACCATGAAGGTCGGCAGCGTCTCGCCGAGGAACGCCTTCAGCGCCGCGTTCTCCGTGGGCTCGCTCAGCATCACGTAGCCCACCAGACGCTTGTCGCCAGGATTGTCTTCCCGGGCGACGACCACGGCCGCGCGTACGGACGGGTGGCTCTCCAGCCGCGCCTCGATCTCGCCGAGCTCGATGCGGTAGCCGCGAATCTTCACCTGGTTGTCGATGCGACCGAGGAACGCGAGCGATCCGTCGTCACGCCAACGCACGGCGTCGCCGGTCTTGTACATGCGCGCGCCGGGCACGCTCGAGAAGGGATCTGCCACGAAGCGCTCGGCCGTGAGCTCCTCGCGCTTCCAGTAGCCGCGCGTGACGCCGTCGCCGGCGATGAAGAGCTCGCCCTGAACGCCCGCCGGCACCGGCTCGCGCTGCTCGTCGAGCACGTAGAGCTGCGTGTTGGCGATGGGCGTACCGATGGTGATGGGCCCCTCGCCGATGCGCGCCGTCGACGACCAGATGGTCGTCTCCGTGGGCCCGTACATGTTCGTGATGGTGGCGCCCGTCGCCGCGCCCAGGTCCTTGGCGAGCTCCGGCGGGAAGGCCTCTCCGCCGACCATGAGCTGCCGAAGGCCCGAGAGCGCCGCCCGCGAGTCGTCGTTGGTCACGAGCATGCGCGCCATCGATGGCGTGCACTGCATGTGCGTGACCTGATGGCGCCGGAGCAGGCCGGCGATGCTGAAGTCGTCGTCGCTGCCGGCCTCGACGCGCGGCTCCTGGGCCTTGGCGCGGAGCTGGTCGAGGCGCGGAAGGTGCTCCATCACGAGCTTCGAGTCGACGCCGAAGTCGATGAGGCAGCCGATCTCGTCGACGCCGATGTTCCGGCAGTTCTCGATCATGCGGAGCGCGCTCTCCGGCGTGCCGAAGAGGCGCGAGGTCTCGTAGTAGCGGTCGAAGGAGTGGTCGAGGAGCGCCTCGGCGTCGTCCTCCGAGAGCTGATTGAAGTTGTCCTCCAGGGACTTGTTCTCGTCGGCCACGGCCGTGAAAGCGGGGAAGGCCCAGGCGTGGTCCTTGATGAGCGCCATGGACGAGCGGAGGTAGTCCTTCATGGGCTCGCGGACGGTCTCCCTCACGAAGTCCTCGTCGTCGGCGATGAAGGTGTGGAGCATGAGCACCACCAGGCCCTCGCCCTCGTGCCCCGCGTCCTTCCAGGCCTGCCGGTAGATGCCGACCTTCTTCTTCACGTCCTCGACGCTCTGACCGAGCAGGTGCGTGAGGATGCCGCCGCCCAGTCGCCCGGCCATCTCGAAGGTCTTCGGGTTGCCGGCGGCGGTGATGAGGAAGGGCAGCTCCTTCTGCACCGGGCGCGGCAGCGTCTTCACCTGGATGGGCTTGCCGTGGGGCGCGTCGAAGGTGAGCTCCTCACCGCGCCAAAGGCGCCGGATGGTGTCGATGTCCTCGACCATCTGCTCCTTCTGTCGGCCGAAGGAGCTCGGGCGCAGAATGAAGTCGTTGGGCTGCCAGCCCGCGGCGAAGCTGATGGCGACGCGGCCGTTCGAGAGGTTGTCGACGAGGCTCCACTCCTCCGCAATGCGCACCGGGTGATGAAGCGGCGCCACGCAGGAGCCGGCGCGGATGATCACGTTCTCCGTGATCGCCGCGATGGCCGCGCTGGCTACGCTGGGGTTCGGATAGAGGCCGCCGAAGGCGTGGAAGTGACGCTCCGGCGTCCACACGGCCTTGAAGCCGTGCGTGTCGGCGAAGCGCGCCCCCTCGAGGAGGAGCTGGTACTTGTCCGCCGCGTTCTCGCCCTCGTCCGAGGCGAAGTAGAAGAGGCCGAAGTCGACGTGCCGGTCGCTCGTGCGCAGGGCGCCGCCGCCGCTGACGAGGCTCCGGTCCTCGTCGCCGGCGAGCACGACCTTGAAGCCGCGGGAGAGCGTCCAGAAGAGCTCGAGCACGGAGATGTCGAAGCTCAGGCTCGTGACCGCCAGCCACGTGTCCTGCGTCCCCTCGCCAGCCCGCGCGATACGCTCGTCCATGCCGACGAAGAAGTTCGCGACCTGCCGGTGCTCCACCATCACGCCCTTGGGCGTGCCCGTCGAGCCGCTCGTGTAGATGAGGTATGCCAGCTTCCGCGAGTCCCAGCCTTCGGCCGAGACGCGCTCGCTCGAGAGACCTTCGGGGAGCGCGTCCATGAGCACGCGCTTGGCGTCCGTGCCCGGGAGCGCGGTGGCCGTCTCACTCTGCGTCACGACCACCGGGGCGCCGCTGTCCGAGAGCATCAGCGCGAGGCGCTCGGCGGGATAGGTCGGATCGAGGGGCACGTAGGCGCCCCCGGCCTTGAGGATGCCGAGGGCACCGATGACGAGATCCAGGCTTCGGTCCGTGCAGAGGCCCACCGGCACGTCGGGCCCCACGCCGAGCTCGCGGAGATGGTGCGCGAGCTGGTTCGCGCGCCGGTCGAGCTCGGCGTAGCTGAGCGCCGTATGGCGGTAGACGAGCGCCGGCGCGTCGGGGGTGCGCGCCGCCTGCTCCTCGAAGAGCGCGTGGATACCGGCCTCGGCCGGGAAGTCCTTCGCGGTGGCGTTCCAGGTACGGAGCACCTTCTCGCGCTCGTCATCGCCGAGGAGCGGGAGCGTGCGCACGGAGCGCGACGCATCCGCGGCCGCGGCGCCAGCGAGCACCTCGAGCTGCGCCGCGAGGCGGGCCGCGTCGGCCTCGCCGAAACGGTCTGCGTCGAAGACGAGATGCGCGGCCTGGCCGTCGGTCACCACCGCGGCGCGGGCACCGGCCGGGAGCTGCGCGTCGTCGAGCGAGGTGACGCGGTCGAAGCAGAGGTCGTACGCCGGGCGCACGGCGTCGGGCTGCCGCTGGAGCACATCGCGAAGGAAGGTCCCTCGCTTCTCTGCGGTGCCGAGCGCCTTGTCGGCCCTGGCGCGGAGCGCCTCGAAGCTCCCCTCGGCGTCGACCGTGAGGCGTAGCGGCACGCGGTCCACGTAAAGGCCCGCGCCCTGCGCGAGCGCGTCGCTCATGCCCGGATGCGCGTGGCCGAGGTCGAAGCGGCTCTTGCCGCTGGTCCGGGCGAGCCAGGCGCCGACCACGGCGAGCGCGCCGGCGGCCGATGCGTCGATGCTCACGGGGCGCCGCTCGATGCGGGGCGCAGCGTCGCTTTCCGGCGCCGCCCCGGCGAGGCGCGCCGGCTCGAGCGTGAGCAGCCGCTTCGTCCAGAAGGGCTCGTTCTTGGCCATCGCGGCGTCGAGCGTCCCGAGGGCCGTGCGGCGCTCGAGGGAGGTCGCGAGCGACGCCCCTGCGCGCACGCCCACCGCCTCGAGGTCGACCTGCGCGCCCTCCAGATCCGTGAAGCCCGAGAGCCGAAGCGCGCCCGCGGCGGTGGCCACGATGGCCGCGCCGTCCTCCACGGAGAGCACGGTGCCCGGCGCCTCGGAGACGCTGTCGACGTCACGCTCGGCGGCGCTCACCAGCAGCGGCACGTCACCGGCGAAGACCTTCGGCACGGCCACGGGGTTCGGGTAGCGGCCGTGGTCGAGGGCGCGGACGAGGGCGTCGAGGGCGTGCGCCGGCTCCTCGAAGTCGAGGGCGGAGGCGGCGGCCGGGCGATGGTCCCGGGCGAAGTAGCTCCGCTTGCCGAGGTCCTGCTTCTTCCGCGTCGCCTCGCCGGTCTCGCCGAGCTGCGTGGCGAGCTCCCCGAAGGTCTCGGCGCCGAGCTCGTAGCAGCGTGTGTTGAGCGTCAGGCACGTCTCGCGATCGGCGAGGTCGAAGAGGCGCTGCGCGAGCAGGTCGCCTTCATCGATGCCGCCCTCGATGAGGTGCCAGCTCACGCCGTGGGTCCGCTCGCCGGCGGCGATGGCCCAGACCGGCGCGTTGAGGCCGGCGTAGCGCGGAAGCGGGCCGTCGTGGAAGTTCACCGCGCCCTTGGCCGGGAGCGCGATGACGTCATCCGGGATGACCTTCAGGTAGGCGATGCTGAAGAGCCAGTCGAAAGGCTCGCCGCCGAGACGGGCCGCGAGATCCTTGCCCGGCGCATGCACGGGCAGCTCCCGGGACTCGGCCCAGACCGCGACCTCGGCGTTCTCGGTGATGACCGAGAGCACCCGGTGACCGTCGGCAAGGAGACGCTCGGTGCACTGCACGAGCAGCGTGCCGTTGCCGATGACGTGACAGGAGAACGTATGAGTCGACATGGAAGCAGGCTCCTCGCCAGCTGAAGAAGGTCTCAGAGCCCCGCGCCGCCGCCGTCGTCCCCGCCGGTGAAGATGGCGGCGCTGACGGCTGCGGTGAGACCCAGGCTGATGATGGGTGTAAGCACGGCCATGATGTCGCGCGTCCGCGCGAGGCGCGTGGGCGCCACGTAGACGACGTCGCCGGGCGCGAGCAGCGGATCCGCTGCGTCGCCGTCCAGGAGGTCTCCCAGCCGCGCGCGGTACACGCGCGGTGCCGCGTGGTTGCCTCGCACCACGATGATGTCCTGCTTGTCGCCGTCGGCGCTCGGCCCACCCGCGAAGGCCAGCGCACGCGTCAGCCGCAGCCCGGGCCGGAAGGGGAAGGCGCCGGCGCCGTTGACCTCGCCGATGACGCTCACGAGCGTGTCGAAGTGCGGCGGGATGTAGAGGTGGTCGCCGGGCACGACGTTGACGTTGTGCTGGGGGTCGCCCTCGATGGCGCGCGCGACGTTCACGGGGAGCGCCTCACCATCACGCACGAGCCGCGCGCCCTGAAGGTCCGCCGTGGGTACGGCGATGTCGTCCTGATCGGTCGTCGCGGTGCCGCCCGCCATGGCCACGAGGTCGGCGAGCCGCGTGCCGGGGATCACCGCGTAGCGCCCCGGCGCGTTCACCGCCCCCAGCACCGTGGCCTGCTGGCCGTTGGGCGCCGTGAGCACGAGCGTCGCGCGGACGGTGCGGTCGTAGGGCTCGAAGGCGAGCTCGATGCGCCGCTCGGCTTCGGTCAGGTCCACGCGAGCAACCTCGACGTCCCCGGCGAGGGGCACGTGCAGCACGCCGCGCGCGTCGACCGTGAGCAGCGGAACTTCCAGCGTCTCGGCGCTGTCGAGGCGGAGCGTCACCACGTCGCCGGGGCGCAGCATCATGGGCGCCGGCGGGTCGTTCGGCATTCCCGGAAGAGGGGCCGCCACGACCGACTCGAAGTCCTCGTCCGCCTCCGGCGTCGTGGGCATCGCCGGGAGGCTCGCCATGCACCCCGTGAGAAAAATCACGCTCGACAAAATCGAGAAAAAGCCGGGAGATCGGCGGAAAATGTCCGACATCGAGGACACGAAGCGCAGCATGAGGCAGAAGTCCGTTCTGTTCAAGGTTGAAATTTCCGCTCGTGACGGTTATCCCGTCTCTGCTCTGGGTACCATGGGACGGCGCGGTGGCGTGCGTCGCACGTGCGAGCCTAGCAAAGCGGCTTCCGTCACCGTTCGAGGTGGGAGAACACATGTTTCCGGGTGAGAACCAAGACAGCGGCCTCCTCCGCCCCTACCACTCGACGCTGGTGCTGCTGCAGCGCCTGGCGGACGTGTGCATGATCGTGCTCGCGCACGTGCTCGCCGTGCGCCTCTACGACGGCGCCGTCTGGGAGCCCGCCTACACCGTCGCGGCCACGAGCGCCGGACTCGTCTTCATGTTCGCGGCCGAGGCCTTCGGGCTCTACCGCGGCTTCCGGGGCGTCCCGCTCCGCAACGAGCTCACCCGCGTGTGGGCCGCATGGGCCATCGTCGTCGCCGGGCTGCTCCTCGCGGCCTTCGCCCTCAAGCAGTCGGCCACCTACAGCCGCGTGGCCAACTTCATCTGGTTCATCGGCGCGCCGACCTTCGTCAGCATCGTCCGCATGGCAGCGCGGTTGGCGCTGAAGGAAGCGCGTCGCCGCGGCCTGAACACGCGCCGCGTGGCCATCGTCGGGATGACGGAGATGGGCGAACGCGTCGCCAAGCGCATCCGGGAGACGCCCTGGCTCGGCATGGAGCTCGACGGCGTTTACGAGGACCGGGCCCTCGAGCGCTGCCACGAGGTGCGGACCAGCGTCGCAGGCTTCTCGGGGAACTTCGCGATGCTCATCCAGCGGGCGAAGGAAGGGAAGCTCGACGCCATCTACATGTGCCTGCCGCTCAAAGCCGAGCCGCGGGTGAACGAGCTCTTGCGCCAGCTCGCAGACACGACGGCGAGCGTCTACTACGTGCCCGACTTCTACGCCTTCGACCTGCTCCACGGGCGCTGGAGCCAGCTCGGCGAGATCCCGCTCGTGAGCGTGTTCGAGACGCCCTTCCAGGGCACGGACGGTTGGCTGAAGCGCGCCGAGGACATCGTGCTCGGGTCCTTGGCGCTGGCCGTCGCGGGCATCCCGATGCTCTTCATCGCCATCGGCGTGAAGCTGACCAGCAAGGGCCCCGTCTTCTTCCGGCAGCGCCGCTACGGCCTCAACGGCGAGGTCATCGACGTGCTCAAGTTCCGCTCGATGACGGTGATGGAGAACGACGACAACGTGAAGCAGGCGACGAAGAACGACGCCCGCATCACGCGCTTCGGAGCCTTCCTCCGCCGTACGTCCCTCGACGAGCTCCCGCAGCTCCTGCACGTGGTGAGCGGCTCCATGAGCCTCGTGGGGCCGCGTCCCCACGCCGTAGCGCACAACGAGCTCTATCGGAAGCGCATCCACGGCTACATGCTCCGGCACAAGGTGAAGCCCGGGCTCACGGGCTGGGCGCAGGTCAACGGCTGGCGCGGTGAGACCGACACGCTCGAGAAGATGGAAAAGCGCATCGAGCACGACCTCGACTACATCCGGCGCTGGAACCTGCTCTTCGACCTGAAGATCGTGTTCATGACCTTCTTCAGCCGCAGCGTTCACGCCAACGCACGCTGAGCGCGATCGGGGCGCTCAAGGGCGCGCGTCGAAGGCCTCGAGCATCAGCCGGGTCATGAGTGACCGAAAGCCGGCCTTGGCCTCGCGGGAACCCTGGAGGCGCACGTGCTCCCTGCGGAAGTCGCGCAGGCGGAGCTCGCCGCCCGCGGCCGCCATCAAGGGCTCGTAGGATGAGTGGACGGTGACGGCGGGCTCGTTCGCCGCGCCATAGCGGACCTCCACCTCACCCTCCTCGATGCGGATGGCGAAGGGCTCCTCGTCGAGGCGTAGCTCCGCCTCGAGCGCGAGGTCCGGCGGCACGACGCGGGCCAGCCCGCTTTGGAGCGTCACGGCGGCGAGGCGAAGATGCTCTCCGCGGCGCGGCTCCTCGTCCGGCGGGAACGCCATCCCCAGGCGAGCGAGCTCCCACAGCACATCGTCGGTGCGGCGACCCAGCTCCGTCAGCGCGTAGAGACCGTCGTCCTTGGTCACGAGGCCGTCCGTGCGGAGCTTCTCGAGCCGCGTCGTGAGCAGATTCGTCGCGAGGCCCGGCAGCCCGCCGAGGAGGTCGCCGAAGCGCATGGGCCCGGCGTGCAGGTCCCGGAGGATGAGCAGGCTCCAGCGATCCCCGAGCCGGTCGAGGGCGCGGGCGATGGGGCAGAGGGAGCGGTAGCTGCGAGCCATGCGTCGAGGATAGGGCCATCTGGATGATGCGCTTGACACTTTAAAAGTTAAACTTACAAGCTGCCTGCCCGGAAAGAACCCGGGTGAGGAGAACCGCATGTCCCATCTCGCCGAGCTGCTCGAACGCAACCGAAACACCCAGCGGCACCACGTCCTGCTTCCCCTTCTCCCCAAGCGACCGGTCGTCGTCTTGAGCTGCCTCGACGCGCGCACGGACCCTGCGCACTTCCTGGGCCTCGAGCCGGGCGAAGCGCTGGTCCTTCGCAACGTCGGGGGCCGCGTCACGCCGGAGGTCGAGCTGCAAATCGCCTTCGTCGCCGCCATCGCGCGGAAGAACGCGGGTCCCGCTCCCACGGTGCTGCTCGTCCATCACACGGACTGCGGGGCGGAGTCGCTCGTCCGCCCGGCCGTACGCGAGGCGATGGCCGGGGCCATGGGCACCGCCCCCGAGGCGCTGGCGACCTTCGCCATCGACGACCACGACGCGAGCCTCCGGACCGACCTCGAGCGGCTCCGGGCGTCGTCGCACGCACTCCCCGGCGTGACCGTGGTCGGCCTCCGACTCGACCATGCGTCGGGCGCCCTCGACCTCCGCTTCTCGGAGGTGCTCGCGTGACCAGGCCGACCGTCCTGGTCACGACGGCCAATGGCCGCACCGGGCGCGCCGCCGTGCGGCACTTGCTCGCCGCGGGGTACCCGGTGCGCGCGCTGGTCACGCGAGACGATGCGCGCGCCGCGGCGCTGCGCGCGGAGGGCGCCGCCGTGGTCGTGGGCAGCCTCTACGATTGGCGCGACCTACGGCGCGCCATGGCAGGCGTACAGCGCGCCTATCACTGCAGCCCCTTCGACGCGCGGCACCTGCACTCGTCGACGCTGGTCGCCCTCGCGGCCGAGGCCGAGGGCCTCGAGGTCGTCGCCCTCATGAGCGGCTGGAATCCCCACGCGACGCACCCCTCCGTGATGCAGCGCGAGCATTGGATCGCGAACAACCTCTATCGCCGGCTCCCCGTGGACGTGATCCACGTGAACCCGGGCATGTTCGCGTTCCCCTATTTCCTCGGGCTGCCGATGGTCGTGCACTTCGGGGTCCTCGCCCTGCCCATGGGCGAAGGGCGCAACGCGCCGCCCTCGGCGGAAGACATCGGGGCCGTCGCCGCGCATGCCCTCATGCGCCCGGAGCGCTTCGTTGGGCGCTGCCTCCGGCCCACGGGACCTCGCTTGCTCTCGCCGGCGGAGGCGGCCCAGGCGATGGGGCGCGTGCTCGGGAGGCGGGTTCGCTACCGTCCCGTCTCGACGCGCATGTTCATCAAGGCGGCCCGGGCCCAGGGCTTTCCCCTCTTCCAGACCGCCCAGGTGCGTCACTACGCGGAGGAGCTTCGCCGTGGCGTCTATGCCGACGTCTCGGACCACGTCGAGGAGGTGACCGGCCGGCCTCCCGAGAGCTTCGACGAGACGGCGAAACGCTACTTCGCCGACCCCGGCCTCGTGATGCCGGGCCTTCGCCGCGGGAGCCGGCTCGCGGCCATCGCGCTCGCCCTTCGCATGATGGCCGCGCGGGTACCCGACCTCGACGCCTGGGAGGCGGCGCGAGACTACCCCCGCATCGCCGGCGGTCAGCTGGCGCACGAGAGCGCCTCGTGGCGGGGCGCACGAGAGCGGCGCGAGCTCGTGCTCTTGCCGCCGGTCGGAGGTGGGGCGCGGACATAGACACGCCGCTCCACCGATCAATACCTCTTCCGCAATTGTCTCCATATTGTGTAGGGTCCCGGCCCTGGGACCCATCGGGCCAGGAGCTGAGGAGCACTCGTGAGCAACGAACCGGACATGTCGCCGACGCAGGAACCCGAGTCGGGCCATCACGAGACGAAGCCCGAAGACCGCGTGCCCTTCGGGCAAAAACTGGTCTACGGCAGCGGCGCGCTGGTGAACAACCTGCTGGCCGTCGCCATGGGCAACATGATGGCGCTGCTCAACCTGGTGTGGGGCATGAACCCCGCGCTGGTGGGCGCCCTGGGCGGGCTTCCGCGCATCGTGGACGCGATCACCGACCCGCTGATGGGTCACATCTCGGACAACACGCGGACGCGTTGGGGTCGTCGGCGCCCCTACATCTTCGTGGGCGCCATCCTCGTCGGCATCGTCTACGCGGTGCTCTGGCAGCTCCCCAAGGACCAGACCGAAGACTTCTACTTCAACTGGTTCCTCATCGGCTCGGTCATCTTCTTCATCGCGTACACGATCTTCGCGACGCCGTGGGTGGCCCTCGGTTTCGAGCTGACGCCCGATTATCACGAGCGCACGCGCCTCATGGGCGTGCAGTTCTTCATCGGGCAGTTCCCCTACATCATCGCGCCCTGGTTCGTGGCCATCACCACGTGGGCCATCTTCACGGACCAGGCGCAGGGCGCCTCGGTGCTGGCGATCATCGTCTGCGTGGTCTCCATCGCCTTCGGTGTCCTGCCGGCGCTGCTCCTCAAGGAGCGCCCGCTGCCCCCGAAGGCGCCCAGCGCGGAGGGTGAAAGCGCGGGGGTCGGCGGCGCCGTGGTGGGCTTCTTCAAGGCCTTCCTACAGACGCTTGCCTCGGGGCCCTTCCTCCTCCTCTGCGCCGCGACCTTCCTGGTCTTCAACGGCTTCCAGCTCATCGCGTCCTTCCAGCTCTACGTGACGATCTACTTCGTGGCCGGCGGCGACCAGGCCGTAGGCGGCGAATGGTTCGGCTGGGCCGGGTCCGTGCAGAACGGCTCGACCTTCTTCGTGATCCCCTTCGTCACGTGGCTGGCGGGCAAGATCGGCAAGCGGCGGGCGTTCTACGTTTCGACCACGCTGGCCATCGTCGGCTACCTGATGAAGTGGTTCTGCTACGACCCGAACAACCCGTGGCTCGTGATCGTGCCGGCGCCCTTCATGGCCTTCGCCCTTGGTGGGCTCTTCACGCTCATGCCCTCGATGATCGCGGACGTGGTCGACCTCGACGAGCTCAAGACCAACGAGCGGCGGGAGGGCCTCTTCGGCGCCGTCTTCTGGTGGGTCGTGAAGCTCGGCATGGGCGTCGCGGTGTGGGGCGGCGGTCTGCTGCTCAACTACACGGGCTTCGACGTGGAGCTCGGCGGCAACCAGTCGGCCGAGGCCATCCACCTGATGCGCGTCTTCGACGTCGTCGTGCCTGCGGCGACGGCGGGGCTGGCGATCTTCGCCATGAGCTACTTCCCGCTCACGGAGCAAAAGGCCTTCGAGGTGCGTGCGGAGCTCGAGGCGCGGCGTGGCACGGCTCAGCCGAAGGACGAAGACGACCCGTCGACGTTTTAGACTGGCGGATCGACCGGCTTAGCCGGGCTCGGAGCGCTTTCGCTGGGTGGGGCACTCTCGTGTGGGCTCCCCAACCCACACGCGGGTCCTCGCCGGCTTAGCCGGGCTCGGAGCGCTTTCGCTGGGTGGGGCACTCTCGTGTGGGCTCCCCAACCCACACGCGGGTCCTCGCCGGCTTAGCCGGGCTCGGAGCGCTTTCGCTGGGTGGGGCACTCTCGTGTGGGCTCCCCAACCCACACGCGGGTCCTCGCCGGCTTAGCCGGGCTCGGAGCGCTTTCGCTGGGTGGGGCACTCTCGTGTGGGCT
>CALCTH010000069.1 GCA_937893795.1 uncultured Myxococcales bacterium
ACGGCCCGCGCGCGCGTCGATGGCCTCTCGGCGTTCCTCCGCGCGCTGCAGCGACCCGACGGCGAGCTCTTGCACGAGTACGACCTCGAGGCCGACGCGCCCATCGACGTGCAGCATATGTACTACTCCGGCGAGGCGGCCTTCGCGCTGCTGCGCGCGCACGAGGCCCTCGGCGACCCGGCCAACCTGGAGGCCGCCGAGCGCCTCATGGCGCACCTCACGGGGGCGGGCTGGGATTTCCTCGGCTCTCGCTACTACTACGGCGAAGAGCACTGGACCTGCATCGCGGCCGGCGAGGCCCGCGAGCGCATCGACAGCCCCGAGGCCGTGGACTTCTGCCGCCGCTGGCTCGAGTGGAACGACCGCCTCCAGATGGGCGCCGAGGACCATCCGCTCGACGCCGAGGGCACCTATGGCGTGAGCGCCTTTTTGCTGCCGCGGCTCACGCCCGTCGGCTCGCGCACCGAGGCCTTCATCGGCACCTACCAGCTGCTCGCCCACCGCGGCGAGGACACCACCGTCGCCCGCCGCGTGGTCGAGGCGGGCCTCGGCGCGCTCCTCCGCTGGCGCTGGGCGCCGGGCCCGACGCATCTCTTGGCCGATCCGGAAGCGGCCCAGGGTGGCCTCCCAGGCAGCCCCGTCGACCTGACCGTCCGCAACGACTTCGTCCAGCACGCGGGCAGCGCGTGGGTGCGCTGGAGCGAGGTGCTGCGCGCCGAGCGAGCCGACTAGAGCCGGCCGAGAAGCGCCCGAGAAGACACGGTCGGGCGCACGTGAACGTGCGCTCCGCTCGCGTCCGAGGGATATGCGCTCCATGAGCGTGTCCGAGAGCGAGAACCCTGCCGTGGCTGTGCCCCCCCACGACCCCGGTCCCGGATGGACACTGGTGTGGTCGGACGAGTTCGACCGGGACGTGCTCGACGACGAGTGCTGGAACCGCCAAGTGGAGCCCGCAGGGCGCTTCAACGACGAGTGGCAGCGCTACACGGACCGTACCGTGAACGCCTTCATCGAGAACGGTCAGCTCGTGCTTCGCGCCCTTCACGAGAGCGACAACCACGGCCCCGACCAGTACACCTCGGCGCGGCTCAACACGGCGGGTAAGCGCGCGTGGCGCTACGGGCGCGTGGCGGCGCGCATTCGCCTCCCCGAAGGCCCGGGACTCTGGCCGGCGTTCTGGATGCTTGGCCGCGACATCGACGAGAATGGTGGCGACACGCCCTGGCCCCGCTGCGGCGAGATCGACATTCTCGAGCTCTACGGATCCCGGCACGACGGCACCGTGGAGGCCAACCTCCACTACGAGGGCGCCGACGGGCGGCACCGGTGCATGGGCGCGAAGGCCTATCGGCTCACGGAGGGGTCGTTCTCCGAGGGCTTTCACGTGTTCGAGCTGCTCTGGGACGAGACGTCGATGACCTGGATGGTCGACGGGCAGGCCTACGCTCACGCCTCGCTCGCCGAACCCGAGCGCGCGGCCTTTCGGAAGCCCTTCTTCCTGCTCCTCAACGTCGCCGTCGGCGGCCGGCTCTCGGGCCGCCCCGACGCCCGCACGCGCTTTCCGCAGGAGATGCGCGTCGACTGGATTCGCATCTACCAGAAGTCGACGTGAGGGCGCCGCCGCTCAGTGCCGACCGCGAATATGCGCCGCGACCCCGCGCTCGATGTGCGTGTCGCTCGCGAAGGCGGCCCTCGGGTCCGGGTGGTCGATGGTGTAGTGCAGGCCTCGGCTCTCCTTGCGAGCCACGGCGCACTGGATGATCAGCTCGGCCACGTCGGCGATGTTTCGGAGCTCGAGAAGATCCCGGTTCACGAGGTGCTTCCAGTAGTACTCGCGGATCTCCTCCTGAAGGAGCGCGATGCGCCGGGCCGCGCGGCTCAGCCGCTTGTCGCTCCGCACGATACCCACGTAGTTCCACATGAAGCGCCGGAGCTCGTCCCAGTTCTGGCTGACCACGACCTCCTCGTCGGAGGGCACGGCGCTCCCCGCGTCCCAATCCGGCACGTCGCCGGCCGGCGTGAGGGCCGTCTCGTGCGCGAGCGCGACGGCCACGCGGTGCCCGTAGACGAGCCCTTCGAGCAGCGAGTTGCTCGCGAGCCGGTTCGCGCCGTGGAGCCCGGAGCAGGTCACCTCGCCCACGGCCCAGAGCCCGGGCAGCGACGTGCGGCCCGCGTCGTCGACCACGACGCCCCCGCACATGTAGTGCGCCGCCGGCACCACGGGAATCGGCCGCTCACGCATGTCCACGCCGTAGCGGAGGCACTGGGCGTGAATCGTCGGAAAGCGCTCCTCCCGGAGATGGCTGGGGAGGTGCGTCATGTCGAGGAAGACCGAGTCCGCGCCGGACCGCTTCATCTCGTAATCGATGGCCCGGGCCACGACGTCCCGGGGCGCGAGGTCCTTCAGCGCGTGGTGCTGCTCCATGAAGGCCGTGCCGTCGGCCAGCCGGAGGATGCCGCCCTCGCCGCGGAGCGCCTCGCTGATGAGGAAGCTCTTCGCCTCCGGGTGGTAGAGGCTCGTCGGGTGGAACTGGAAGAACTCCATGTTCCCGATGAGCGCGCCGGCCCGGTAGGCCATGGCGACGCCGTCCCCCGTCGCGACGTCCGGGTTCGACGTGTAGAGGTACACCTTCCCGGCCCCGCCGGCCGCGAGCACCGTGGCCTGCGCGAGGTAGGTGTGGACCTCGCCGCTCTCCTCGTCGAGCACGTAGGCGCCGACGACCTGGCGCCGCGGCGTGCCGAAGCGGCTCTGCTCGATGAGGTCCACTGCCATGTGGTGCTCGAGGATGTCGATGTTCGGCACGCGCTCGGCGGCTGCCAGGAGCGCGCGCTGGACCTCCCGCCCGGTCATGTCGCTCGCGTGCACCACGCGCCGCGCCGAGTGCCCTCCCTCGCGGGTCAGGTCGAGCTCCTCGCCCTCGCTCCGGCTGAACTCGGCGCCGATCTCCATCAGCTCGCGGATGCGGGCCGGGCCCTCGCGGACGACCATCTCCACGACGTCCTCGTGGCTGAGCCCGCCGCCGGTCCCGAGCGTGTCCTTCACGTGCGCCTCGAAGGAGTCGTCGGGGTGCAGCACGGCGGCGATGCCGCCCTGGGCCCAGTTGGTGGCCGAGTCGGTGCGCGAGCGCTTCGTGAGCACCGTGACGCGCGAGTGCTTCGCCGCTTCGAGCGCGAAGGTCAGGCCGGCCACGCCGCTCCCGATCACCAGGTAGTCGCATTCGGTCCGCATCGTCGTCTCCCGGATGCCAGAGTGTACTCGATACACTAGGGCGACACGCGGCCCGGGAAAGGCCGAGCGCGCGAGCATCGCTCGGAAGCGCCGTGCTTGGCGAGTCAGCCCTGGCCGAGGAGCGCGTAATAGCGCTGGAGCACGCGGCCCACGTAGCGCTGCGTCTCGCGGTAGGGCGGGATGCCGCGGTAGCGCAGCACCGCGCCCTCGCCGGCGTTGTAGGCCGCGATCGTGAGCACGAGGTCGCCGCCGAAGAGGTTCGCGAGCACGCGAAGGTAGCGGGCGCCCCCGAGGATGTTCTGCCGGGGATCGAAGGGGTCCTGGACGCCCATGCTCGCCGCCGTCCGCGGCATGAGCTGCATCAGCCCCATCGCGCCCGCGTGGCTGACCACGTCGGGTACGAAGTCGCTCTCGACTTTCATCACGGCGCGGATGAACGCCTCCGGCAGCTGGTAGATGCGCGCGGCCTCGGCGATGTGGGCGTCGTAGCGACGGTAGCGATCCGGGTCCGCGCGACCGCGGCGCCGCGGGCTTCGGCGCCGGTCTCCCGTGGGCCGCGGCGCCCCGCGCACGACCAGGCGGCAGCTCTGGCCGCGGGTGCGCGTATTGGTGAAGTTTCGCGTCCCATCGGGTCCGCGGCACTCGTAGATGTCCGCCGCCGCCGGAGCGGCGAGGCCGAGCACGAGGCCGAGAGCGAGGAGGCGACGCATCACCGCGCGAAACGTAGCGGCGCGGGCCACGCCTTCCAAAAAGGCCGCGCGGCGGCGCCCTTGCACCGCGGCGCGGCCGCGCCAGGGTTCGGGCCATGGACGCCCCGCACGCGCCGACCTTCTTCGAGGGTCCGGAGAAGAAGCTCGAGCTCGCGGTCACGGACGGGGTGTCCCTGCGCGCGCAGGGCGACGAGTTCTGGAACCGCGTCGTCGCGGCGAGCGGCGCGCACGTGCTGAGCGTGCTCCGCGGCGAGTCCTGCGACGCCTACCTCCTGAGCGAGTCGAGCCTCTTCGTCTTCGACGGCTACCTCACCATGATCACGTGCGGGCAGACGCGGCTCGTCGATGCGGCGCATCTCCTCGTCGCGCAGCTCGGGGCCGAGCGCGTCGCCCTCTGCACCTACGAGCGAAAGAACGAGCACTTCCCGACGCGGCAGCCGACGTCCTTTTACGACGACGCCCGGCGCCTCGGCGCGCTGCTCCCGGGGACGGCGCTTCGCTTCGGCGACGTGCACGACCACCACGTGCACCTCTTCCACACGACGCGCCCCTACGCGCCGGTGCAGAACGACACCACCGTCGAGATCCTCATGCACGGGCTGCCCGACGACGCCGCCTCGCGCTTCATCGGCTGCGAGCGCCCGGCCCGCGGGTCCCTCGCCGAGGCGCGCGGCGTCACGCGCATCCTCCCGGGCTTCGCCATCGACGAGCACCCCTTCACGCCGGCGGGCTACTCCATGAACGGGCTGCGCGGCGAGGACTACTACACCGTGCATGTCACGCCGGAGAGCCTCGGCAGCTACGTGAGCTTCGAGAACACCCACGACGTCCGCCGCGAGGGCGCCCTCGCGCAGCAGGTGGAGCGCGTGCTGGGCGTCATTCGGCCCCGGTCCATCGACGTCGTGCGCTTCGCGCCCGCGAGCAGCGCCTCGCGCCCGACGCTCGCGCCCACCGGCTACGCGCTGAAGGACCGCGTGCACACCGTCGCCGCCGGCTACGACGTCGACTTCTGGCACTGCTTTCGCCCCGGCGAGGGCCTGCGACCGGCGGCCACGCTCCGGCTATGAGCAGGGCGCGCGCCGGATATGCTCGCGCCGTGCGTCGCGTCGCATCCCTCGTCATCGCTCTCGCGCTCGTCGTGGTCGCGGGGTCGACCTCCGGGTCGCTCCGCGCCCAGGCCCCGGCCGAAGACGTCAGCCTCGAGGCCGCGATGGCGAGCGCGATGACGCGGATGCAGGCCCGCGACTACGCCGGCGCCGAGGTCGTGCTCCGCGAGGCGCTCGGCCGCGGCGAGGACCGGCCGGCGCTCCACTGCACGCTGGGCGACGCGCTCGCGGGCCGCGGCGCGCGGGTGACGATCGCGTTGCCGGGCGGCGGTGAGATCC